>NZ_JBVJOT010000088.1:0-23740 GCF_055583025.1 Streptomyces sp. NPDC104831 | reverse complement strand
CAGACACCCCCCCCCCCCCCCCCCCCCCCCCCCCCCCCCCCCCCCCACCCCCCCCCCCCCCCCCCCCCCCCCCCCCCCCCCCCCCCCCTCCCGCGTCACACGAAGCCGCGGGTCGGCAGGGGCTTGCCGTACCACATCTCGATCAGCCGGGCGGCGATGGAGATGCCGTAGGGCGGCAGCACCTCGCCCGACTCGAAGGCCGCGCGCAGCTCCTCGCGGGAGAACCACCGGGCCTCGTGTATCTCGTCGCCGTCCACGTCGATCTCCGTGGAGGTGGCGCGGGCCATGAAGCCCAGCATCAGGCTGGACGGGAAGGGCCAGGGCTGGCTGGCGACGTACTCGACCGGGCCGACGGTGATGCCGGCCTCCTCGGACACCTCGCGGCGCACCGCCTGCTCGATGGACTCGCCGGGCTCCACGAACCCGGCGAGCGTGGAGAAGCGGCCCTCGGGCCAGTGGACCTGCCGGCCGAGCAGGATGCGATCCTCCTCGTCCGTCACCGCCATGATCACGGCCGGGTCGGTGCGCGGGTAGTGCTCGGCGCCGCAGGCCGGGCAGCGGCGGATGTGGCCGGCCGCGGCGATGACCGTGCGCTCGCCGCAGCGGGAGCAGAAGCGGTGGGTGCGCTGCCAGTTCTCCAGGCCGACCGCGTGCACCATGAGCCCCGCGTCGCGCGGCGACAGCAGCAGCCCGGCCTCCCGAAGCCCCGCCGGGCGCGCCGACTGGTCGATCCGGCCGGGCAGCGAGTCCTTCTGGAGGGCGAAGTAGCTCACCCCCTCCTCGTCGATGCCGAGGAAGTAGCGGTGCGCCTCGGTGAGCGGCGCCTCGAAGGACGGCGTCATGACGAGTTCGGTGCGGCCGTCCGGCGTCTCGTCGATGAGCACCTGACCGCCGGAGACCACGAAACAGCGGGTCGTGGGGTGGCTCCACGCCGCCGCGAGCCAGGCCTCGTCCAGCCGGTGGTGGGCGGCGCGGTCGATGCCGCTCGGGGCGGTCAGCGAGATGGGTCGGTCGGCTGTGTGGTCGGTCCAGGTGGTCACGTGTGCTTCCAACTCCCCCAGTACAGCGGATTCGGCGGGCGGTTCGGCGGGACATGGGCGGGCGGGCACCGGGTCGGGCGCGGGCGGGGCGGGCGGGGCGGTCTTTCCAGTGTGCCCCGCGCGCGGTGCCCTTCCGTACCTGCGCCGGCCGGTCAGGGCGCGGTGCGCCAGTTCCGGGCCAGGTCGTCCCACAGGTAGGCGCTGGTCTCCACACCCTTGAGGAGGAGGCCCAGCTCGACCTTCTCGTTGGGGGCGTGCCAGCCGTCGGACGGGACGGAGATGCCCAGGAAGAGCACCGGCGCGCCGAGGACCTCCTGGAGGTCGGCGGCGGGTCCGGAGCCGCCCTCGCGGGTGAAGCGGACCGGCTTCTCGAAGGCGCGGCCCATGGCGCGGACCACGGACCGCAGCGCGGGGTGGTCGAGCGGGGTCAGACACGGGCGCGTGGCCGAGCCGAAGTCGATCTCGCACCGGATGCCGGCGGGCACCCGCTCGGCGGCCCAGGCCCGGACGGCCTTCTCGACGTGGTCGCGGTCCTGTCCGGCGACCAGCCGGAACGACAGCTTCACCATGGCCGACGACGGGATGATCGTCTTGCTGCCGGGGCCCTGGTAGCCGCCGCCGATGCCGTTGACCTCGGCGGTGGGGCGGGCCCAGACGCGCTCCAGGGTGGTGTACCCGGCCTCGCCGTGGGTGGCCCGCGACCTGGCCGTGCGCAGCCAGCGCTCCTCGTCGAAGGGCAGCTCGGCGAACAGCTCGCGCTCGCGGTCGGTCAGCTCCACGACGCCGTCGTAGAAGCTCGGTATCGCCACGCGTCCCCGCTCGTCGTGCAGGGCGGCGACCAGGCGGGCGGCGGCGGTGGCCGGGTTGGGCACGGCGCCGCCGAAGGAACCGGAGTGGATGTCCTGGTCCGGGCCGTGCAACCGGATCTCGCACTCGGCCAGGCCGCGCATGCCGGTGCACACGGTCGGGGTGTCCTCGGCCCACATGCCGGTGTCGGAGACGATCACGGCGTCGGCGGCGAGCCGTTCGGCGCGCTCCTCGACCAGGGCCCGGAAGTGCGGGGAGCCGGACTCCTCCTCGCCCTCGATCAGCAGCTTGAGGTTGACGGCCGGCGCGGTGCGGCCGGTGGCGGCGAGGTGGGCGCGGACGCCGAGTGTGTGGAAGAACACCTGGCCCTTGTCGTCGGCGGCACCGCGCGCGTAGAGGCGGTCACCGCGCACGACCGGCTCGAAGGGGTCGCTGTCCCAGCCGTCCTCGCGGGCGGCGGGCTGGACGTCGTGGTGGCCGTAGACCAGGACCGTCGGCGCCTCGGGGTCGCCCGAGGGCCACTCGGCGAAGACGGCGGGGGCACCCGGGGTCTGCCAGACCTCGGCGGTCGGGAAGCCGGTGTCCATGAGCTTGTCGGCGAGCCAGTCGGCGCTGCGCCGCACGTCGGGCGCGTGGTCGGGCTGGGCCGACACGGAGGGGATGCGCAGCCACGCGGCGAGGTCGTCGAGGAACGTGGCGCGGTGCTGCTCGATGTACGCGCGGACGGCGCTGTCCGGGGTCTGACTCATGCTCCGAGCCTATCGGCCCGCACCGGTGACCTCGGCGGGCGGTTCGTCACACTCGGCTGGTCCCCCGTGTGCTCTGCGTCTCACCCGTGAGCAGCCGTTCCAGCGCGGCACGGTCCGGCAGGCCCCCGGGGCGCACGACCTCGCCGCTGCGCACGTACAGGAAGGCGGCCGTGACCGACTCGGGCGGTACGCCCTCCTGCTCGGCCCAGGCCAGCCGGTACACGGCGAGCTGGAGCGGGTCGGCGGTGTGGGCGCGGCCGGTCTTCCAGTCGACGATCTCGTACGTCGCCCCGTCGCCGTCGCCGCTCCGGTAGACGGCGTCGATGCGGCCCCGGATGACGCGTCCGGCGAGGGTGAGCTGGAAGGGTGCCTCCACGCGGTAGGGGGTGCGCCGGGCGTACTCGGTGCGTTCGAACGCCTCCTTCAGGGCTTGGAGGTCGTGCTCGTCGGCGATCTCGGCGTCGTCTGCGCCGGGCAGCTCGTCCGGTTCCAGCAGGGGCAGGGTCAGCTCCTCGAAGCGGGCCTCGACCCAGGCGTGGAACCGGGTGCCCCGGCGCGCGGCCGGTCGCGGGGGAAGCGGCATGGGGCGCGCGAGTTCCTGTGCGAGCCCGTCGGGGTCCTCGGCGAGCCGCAGCAGCTGGGACGCGGTGAGCGTGGCGGGCAGCGGGACGTCGGTGACGGCCTGACGGGCGCGCAGCAGCTCCCCGGCGAGCGCGTCCAGGTCACGGTCCCAGGAGGCGACGGTGCGGGCCTCCTCCGGGGTGAGCGCGGCGGCGGGGCGGGGCTCGGCGGGCCGGGGGGCGCCTCGCGGGACGTCCTCGGGGGCGGGCGCCTGGTGGGGGACCAGGCCGGTGGGGCCGGCCGGGGGCGCCGGGCGCGTTCCTCCGGCGGGCTTGCCGGCGCCGGGGTTCGTGTCGCCGGGGTCCTCGCCGAGGGGCTCCTCGTGATGGGGCGGCGGGTGCTCCGCGTGGGGGACGCCGTCGTACGGTTCCGCGCCGTGCGGGTCGCCGTAGGGGTCTTCGCGGGGCGGCTCTTCGCCGTACGGCTCTTCGCCGTACAAGTCGTCGTACGGGTCCTCGTCCGGGGGTGCGGGCCAGTCCGGGTCCTCGCCGCCGGCCGGGTCGTGCAGGGCCGGGCCGGGGCTGCCGGGGCGGGCGGCGAGGGCGTCCAGGTGGGCGAGGACGGTCTCGGCGGCGGCCCGGCGGCGGGCGAGCGCACCGGCGTCCAGCGGGAGCGGCCACACCTGATCGCCGGTCGCCGTGTGCAGGGCCGGGTTCTCCGCGTCCTCGGGGGGCTCCTGCGCCCACGCCTCGATCTCGCCGTACCCGGCGGCGCAGTGGTCGTACAGGGCCTTCAGGAAGTCGGAGGGGCCGCGCTTCTTCTTCTGGCTGGGTCCCCACCAGTGGCCGGAGCCGAGCAGGAGGGAGCGGGGGCGGGTGAAGGTGACGTAGCCGAGGCGCAGCTCCTCGGTGTGCTGGTGGTCCTTCATGGCCTCGTGGAAGGCCTTCATGCCGCGCGCGTCCCAGCTGTCGGCGTCGGGCAGGGTGTCGGCGTCGCCGCGCAGGGCGTGCGGCACCACCTTGGCCTGGGCGGTCCACTTCTCGCGGCCCTGGGCGCTGGGGAAGGTGCCGGTGACGAGTCCGGGGACGGCCACGACGTCCCACTCCAGGCCCTTGGACCTGTGCGCGGTGAGCACCTTGACGGTGTTCTCGCCGCCGGGCAGGGCGTTGTCCAGCCCCTTCTCGTACTGGGCGGCGGTGCGCAGGAAGCCCAGGAAGGCCAGCAGGGTGGCCTCGCCGTCGCTCGCGGCGAAGGAGGCGGCGACGTCCAGGAAGTTGGACAGGGTCTCGCGGCGGCGGGCGGCCAGCGCGTGCGGGGACGCCGACAGCTCCACTTCGAGGCCGGTGACGGCGAGGACGCGGTGCAGGACGTCCATCAGCGGGTCGGACAGCGAACGGCGCAGGTCGCGCAGCTCGGTGGCGAGGCGGGCGAAGCGCACGCGCGCCTCCGGGGAGAACGGCAGCCCGTCGTCGTCCCCGTCGCCCTCGATCGGCGTCTCCAGGAAGGTGTCGAGCGCGTCGGCGAGCGAGATCACCTCGGCCGGGTCGACGCCCTCGACGGCCGCCGCGAGCCGGCGGTCGGGGTCGTCGGCGGCGTCCACGCGCGCGTGGGCGACCAGCAGGCGGGCGCGGCGGCCCAGCAGGGCGAGGTCGCGGGGGCCGATGCGCCAGCGCGGTCCGGTCAGCAGGCGCACCAGGGCGGCGTTGGCGCCGGGGTCCTGGAGGACCTCGCAGACGGCGACGAGGTCGGCGATCTCGGGCAGGTGCAGCAGCCCGGACAGGCCGACCACCTCGACGGGGACGTCCCGGGCGACCAGGGCGCCCTGGATCTCGGCGAAGTCGGTGGCGGTCCGGCAGAGCACGGCGATCTCGCCGGGCGGCGTGCCGGTGCGCACGAGGTGGGCGAGGGAGTCGGCGATCCAGTCGATCTCCTCGGCGTGGGTGGGCAGCAGGGCGCAGCGGACCGTGCCGTCGTACTCGGCGCCGGGGGCCGGGCGCAGGGCCTCCACGCCCGCGTGCATCGCGCGCAGGGGCGCGGCGAGGCCGTTGGCGAGGTCGAGCAGGCGCCCGCCGCTGCGGCGGTTCTCGCTGAGCGCCTGCCGGGCGGCGGGCCGGCCGTCGGCGCCCGGGAAGTGGTCGGGGAAGTCGTCCAGGTTGGCCACGGAGGCGCCGCGCCAGCCGTAGATGGCCTGGCAGGGGTCGCCGACGGCGGTCACCGGGTGGCCGGTGCCGCCGCCGAACAGTCCGGCCAGCAGGACGCGCTGGGCCACGGAGGTGTCCTGGTACTCGTCCAGGAGGACCACGCGGAACTCCTCGCGCAGCAGGCGGCCCACCTCGGGGAGGCCGGCGAGGCGGGCCGACAGGGCGATCTGGTCGCCGAAGTCGAGCAGGTCCCGGCGGCGTTTCTCGGCTCGGTAGCGCTGGACGAGGTCGGCGAGTTCCCGGCGGGCCGCGGCGGTCTCCGGGACCTTGCGCAGGTCGGCGTTGGTGAGCCTGGTGCCGTCCAGGGTGCGCAGCAGGCCCGTGTCCCAGGCCCGCAGTTCCTCGGGGTCGACGAGGTGTTCGGCGAGTTCGGAGTCGAGGGCGAGCAGGTCGCTGACCAGGTCGGCGAAGGAGCGGGTCAGCGCCGGGTAGGGCCCCGGGGCCTCGCGCAGCACGCGCGCGGCGAGCTGGAAGCGGGTGGCGTCGGCCAGCAGCCGGGAGCTGGGTTCCAGGCCGATGCGCAGGCCGTGGTCGGTGAGCAGGCGGCCGGCGAAGGCGTGGTACGTCGAGATGACGGGCTCGCCCGGCGGGTTGTCGGGGTCCGGCCAGGGGGTGTCGGCGCGCGGCGCGGTCTCCGTGGGGTGGCGCTCTGCCGGCGCGAAGGCGTCGGCGTCGGTGATCCCGGCCTTGACCAGCGCCTTGCGGACGCGTTCGGCCAGCTCGCCGGCGGCCTTGTTGGTGAAGGTCAGGCCGAGGACCTGTTCGGGGGCGACCTGTCCGGTGCCGACCAGCCAGACCACGCGGGCCGCCATCACGGTGGTCTTGCCCGACCCGGCGCCGGCCACGATCACCTGCGGGGCGGGCGGCGCGGTGATGCAGGCCGTCTGCTCCGGGGTGAAGGGGATCCCGAGGAGCTCCTTGAGCTGCTCGGGATCGGTGATACGGGCGGACATGTCGAAAGAGGCTAGCGGCGGGCACTGACAATCGCGTACGGATCGGCCACCCCATGCGGGAGATGTGCAGGTCAGCGCGGGTGGTGGGGTATGTCACCCCGCTCGCGGACGCTCACTCCACGACGTGCCGGCCCTCCGGCCGGGCGCTGCACGAGGCGCGGAAGGCGCAGTGCGCGCAGTGCTGGCCGGCGCTGGGCGTGAACCGCTCGTCGAGGACCTTCCCGGCGGCGTTGGCCAGCAGTTCGCCGACCCACTCGCCCGCCAGTGGCTCCTGGGTCTGCGTCTTGGGCAGGTCGTCGCCGCCGTCTCGTTTGGCGGCGCCCTGGCGCAGGTGGACCAGTTCGGCGCCGCCCGGTTCGGGGCGGGCGCCGTCGAAGGCGGTGTCGACGGCGCCTTCGCGGACGGCGAGCTGGTAGACGGCGAGCTGGGGGTGGTGTTCCACCTCGCGCGCGGTGGGTGCCTGTTTGCCGGTCTTGAAGTCGACGACGTAGGCCCGGCCCGCGGCGTCCTTCTCCACGCGGTCCATCTGGCCGCGGATGCGGACCTGGTAGTCGCCCGCTTCGAGGGTGACGTCGAAGTCCTGCTCGCTGGCCACCGGGGTGCGGCCGGCCCGGTCCAGCACATGCCAGTTCAGGAAGCGTTCGAGCGCCGCGCGCGCGTTGTCCTTCTCCTGCCGCGACTTCCAAGGGGCGTCGAAGGCGAGCGCGTTCCACACGGATTCCAGGCGTTCCATGAGGACGTCGAGGTCGGCGGGGGTGCGGCCGGAAGCGACCTCGTCGGCGAGGACGTGCACGACGTTGCCGAAGCCCTGCGCGGTGGTGGCGGGGGCGTCGGCCTTCACCTCGCGGCCGAGGAACCACTGCAGCGCGCAGGTGTTGGCGAGCTGGTCGAGGGCGCTGCCGGAGAGCACCACCGGCTGGTCCCGGTGGCGCAGCGGCACCTTGCTCTCGGTCGGCTCGTACATGCCCCACCAGCGGTAGGGGTGCGCGGACGGCACCAGCGGGCGGCCGTCCTCGTCGGCGAGCGCGGCGAGCCGGGCGAGCCGGCGGGCGGCGGCCTCGCGCAGTGCGGCCGACGCGCGCGGGTCGACGGTGGTGGCGCGCAGCTCGGCGACGAGCGCGGCGACCGCCAGCGGGCGGCGGGGGCGCCCGGTGACGTCCTTGGGGTCGACGCCCAGCTCGGTCAGGAACCGGGACGGCTGGTCGCCGTCGTCGGCGGGTGCCTTCACCGCGGTGACGACGAGGCGCTCACGCGCGCGCGTGGCGGCGACGTAGAACAGCCGGCGCTCCTCGGCGAGCAGCGCGCCCGGCGGCAGCGGTTCGGCGAGGCCGTCGCGGCCGATGCGGTCGGCCTCCAGCAGCGAGCCGCGGCGCCGCAGGTCGGGCCACAGGCCCTCCTGGACGCCGGCGACGACGACCAGCCGCCATTCCAGGCCCTTGGAACGGTGCGCGGTCATCACGCGGACGGCGTCGGGCCGTATCGCGCGGCGGGTGAGGGTGTCGGCGGCGATGTCCTCGGCCTCGATCTCCGCCAGGAAGTTCAGGGCGCCCCGGCCGCCGGTGCGTTCCTCCGCGCGCGCGGCGGTGGCGAACAGCGCGCAGACGGCGTCCAGGTCCCGGTCGGCGTTGCGGCCGGCCGCGCCACCGCGCCGGGCGGCCCGCTCCAGGCGCGCGGGCCACGGAGTGCCCTCCCACAGGTCCCAGAGCGCCTCCTCGGCGGTGCCGCCGCCCGCGAGGCGCTCGCGGGCCTTGCGCAGCAGGGCGCCCAGGCGCTGCGCCCCGCGGGCATACGCCGGGTCGTGCACGGCCAGGCGCTCGGGTTCGGCGAGCGCCCGCGTGAGCAGTTCGCCGGAGGGGGGCGGCAGCGGGTTCCCGGCGGCGCGCTCCTCCTCGCGCAGGGCCCGGCCCAGGCGGCGCAGATCGGCGGCGTCCATGCCGCCGAGCGGGGAGGCGAGCAGGGTGAGGGCGGTTTCGGTGTCGAGCCAGCAGGCGTCCGGGGCCGGGGCGCCGGGGCCGGCGGCCTGCTCACTGGTGCTCACGGTGGCCTGTTCGCCGCTGCCGACGGCCGGTTCACCGGTGTCCACGGTGGCCCGCTCACCAAAGCCTTCGACGGCAGCCCGCTCGTCGCCGCGGGCGGCCGGCGCACCCGTGCCTTCGGCGGCCCGCTCACCGCTGTCGGCCCGCTCGCCGGTGCCCTCGCCGACCGGTGCTTCCCCGGCGGGCGGCACGCTCTCCTCCGGGCCGGCGGCGGGCTCCTCCGCGCGGTGCCGCGCCGCCGCCGTGGCGACCGCGCGCAGGGCCGTCAGCAGCGGCGCCACCGCCGGCTCGTGCCGCAGCGGAAGATCGTCGCCGTCGATGTCCACGGGGACGCCCGCCGCGGTGAGGGCGCGGCGGAGCGTCGGCAGGGTGCGGGAGCCGGCGCGCACCAGGACGGCCATGTCGCTCCAGGCGACGTCGTCCTCCAGGTGCGCGCGGCGCAGGATGTCCGCGATGTTGTCCAGTTCGGCGCCGGCCGTCGGGTACGTGTGGACCTCGACCCGGCCGCCCTCCCGCACGGGTGCCGGGTCGCGGTGGGCGCGGACCTTGTCGGCGGGCAGCCGGGTCAGCGGCATGCGCCGGGTGATCAGGCGGGTCGCGGCCAGCAGGGCGGCGCCGGAGCGGCGGTTGGTGCGCAGCACCTCGACGGGGGCCGGGCGGCCGTCGACGCGCGGGAAGGCGGCCGGGAAGTCCAGGATGCCGTTCACGTCGGCACCCCGGAAGGCGTAGATCGACTGGTCCGGGTCGCCGAAGGCCACCAGGGTGCGTCCCTGGCCGGCCAGGGCGTGCAGGAGCCGGACCTGGGCGGGGTCGGTGTCCTGGTACTCGTCGACGTACACGGCGTCGTACTGGGCCGCGAGCCGGGCGGCGGTCTGCGGGTGGCGGGCGAGCAGGACCGCGCGGTGGACCAGTTCCGCGTAGTCGATCACGCCCTGGAGGTCGAGCGTGTCGAGGTATTCGGCGAGGAAGGCGGCGGCGGCCCGCCAGTCGGGGCGGCCGATGCGGCGCGCGAAGGAGTCCAGCGCCTCCGGGCCGAGGCCCAGCTCGCGGGTGCGGGCGAGGACGGCGCGGACCTCGTCGGCGAAGCCGCGCGTGGTCAGGCAGGCGCGCAGTTCCTCCGGCCAGCGCACGTGGGTCAGCCCGAGCCGCTCCAGGTCGGGGTGGCCGGCGAGCAGCTCGCGGACGGTGACGTCCTGCTCCGGGCCGGAGAGCAGGCGCAGCGGTGTGGTGAAGCGGTCGCTGTCCTGGTGGGCGCGGACCAGGGCGTAGCAGTACGAGTGGAACGTCGTCGCCCGGGGCGCGCGGGCGGCGCCCATGCGCAGGGCCATGCGGTCGCGCAGGTCGACGGCGGCCCTGCGGCTGAACGTCAGCACCAGGATCCGGGCGGGGTCGCCGCCGCGGGCGATCCGGGCGGCCACGGACTCCACGAGGGTGGTGGTCTTGCCGGTGCCGGGGCCGGCGAGGACGAGCAGCGGCCCGTCGCGGTGGTCAACCACGGCGCGCTGCGCCGCGTCCAGACGAGGGGGGTCCGTCACGGGCGGCGGGGTACGCACCAGTCGGTAGGCGCCACGTCTCCCCTGTCGCACCGCGGGGTGCGACAGGCGCCTGGTGGACGAGGAGGAGCTCACGTGATCGGCCGGTCCTGGTGGTCGTACTGGTGGGCGGGCGGCCGCGCGTGCGAGGCGGTGACCGCGGGGTGAGGGGGACACGTGCCGCCGACGCTACGCCGACGCTCCGGGCGGAAGCAGCGCTTCCGTTCCATCCCTCGGGGCGCTGGGGCCACGCGTGTCCCTCCCCCCACGAACGTACGGCATGCCACGGACGTCCCCGATGTCACCCGAACGGGCCATGGGTCTGCGCCGGCGGCATCCGATGGCGGAAGCTGTCAGACGTGACCCTCCGCGTCCGCGCCGCCGTCCCAGCGGGCCCGTCGCATGTCGAGCCGCGGCAGATGGCCCTGGGCGGCCCTGCCCGCCTGCTTCAGCGGGGTGCCCTCCGCACGGTAGTGGGCGAGCGCGCGCAGCTCGTGGCCGGGCAGCAGCGCCCCGTCGGAACGGACGACCCGCCACCACGGAACCGCGCCGCCGTAGAGGGCCATCACCCGGCCGACCTGGCGCGGGCCGCCCTCCTCCAGCCACTCGGCGACGTCGCCGTAGGTCATGACCCGGCCCGGCGGGATCCGCTCGGCGACCTCCAGGACCCGCTCGGCGTACTCGGGCAGCTCGTCCGCGTACCCCTCACGGGCGTCTTCGGGAGGGCTGTGCTCGCTCATCCACCCCATCCTGCCGCACCGCGCCGACATCCCGGCGGGGCGCGTGCCGCACCGTCCCCTCGCCCCCGGGCGGGGCTTGGGGCAGACTGTGCGCCCGCGCATCCGCACCCTGATGCCCCGGTGCGCCGGTGGGACATGCCACCATCGTGCGGGCGGTGACTGGTGATACGAGACCAAGAAGAGACCATGGACGAGCAGGGCGCGCATCCCGACGAAGCGGCGGGCACCCCTGACGCCTCCGCGCACCCGGACACCGCTCGCGCGGGCGAGGACGGCACCGGCTCGCGCCGGGAGGACGCCCTTCCGCCCGGGAACGAAGCCGTACGCGCGGACGCGAACGCGCCCGAGGACGCCGGGCCGCCCGGGAGCGGCGGCGCGCGGGAGGACGACGACACGCCCGCGGACGACACCCCGGGTGAAAGCGGCGCCACGCGCGCGCGGGAGAGCGGCGCGGATGGCCCCGGGGAGGCGTCAGGTCCCGGGGGCACGCCCCCGGACCGCACGCCGTACGACGACGACCCGCACGCCGAGCGGGTGGCGGTCGACGAACCGCTGCTCCCCGCGCGCGTGCACCGCCCCTCCGACCTCATGCGGCTCCTGGTGGGCGTCCTGGCCATCGTGGTGCTCCTCGCGATCGCCGCGTTCGCGCACGGCACCACCTCGGGCCTCGAACAGGACATCAACAAGGGCACCGGCCAGGCCCCGGACCTGCTGATCAAGATCGCGGGGCTGGCGTCCAGCATCGCGATCCTGCTGGTGCCGGTCGCCTTCGCCATCGAACGGCTGATCAAGCGGGACGGGCTGCGCATCGCCGACGGCGTCCTCGCGGCCGTCCTGGCCCACGGGGTGACGCTCGCCACCGACCTGTGGGTCGCCCGGGCCGCCCCGGACTCCATCCAGGAGGCGCTCACCCAGCCCTCGCCGGGCGACATCCACGCCCTGACCGATCCGGTGCACGGCTATCTGGCGCCCGTGATCGCCTATATGTCGGCCGTCGGCATGTCCCGCAGACCCAGATGGCGCGCGGTGCTGTGGATCGTGCTGCTGCTCGACGCGTTCTCGATGCTGGTCACCGGCTACACGACCCCCTTCTCGATCATCCTGACCGTGCTGATCGGCTGGTCCGTCGCCTACGGCACCCTCTACGCGGTCGGCTCCCCCAACGTCCGCCCCACCGGCCAGACCCTGATGGCGGGCCTCAGGCACGTCGGGTTCCACCCCGTCAGCGCCTCCCGGGAGGACACAGCCGAGTCCGAGAGCGGCGACCGGGGACGGCGTTATTTCGTCACCCTGGAGGACGGGCCCCCGCTGGACGTCACGGTCGTCGACCGGGAACAGCAGGCGCAGGGCTTCTTCTACCGCGCCTGGCGCAATCTGACCCTGCGCGGCTTCGCCACCCGCTCCAGCCTCCAGTCGCTGCGCCAGGCGCTGGAGCAGGAGGCACTGCTGGCGTACGCGGCGATCGCGGCCGGCGCCAACGCGCCGAAACTGATCGCCACCTCCGAACTGGGCCCCGACGCGGTGATGCTCGTCTACGAGCACACCGGGGGGCGGACCCTGGACTCGCTGGCCGACCACGAGATCACCGACGAGCTGCTGCGCAACACCTGGCACCAGGTACGGGCGCTGCAGTCGCGGCGCATCGCGCACCGCAGGCTGGCCGGTGACGCGATTCTGGTGGATCGTTCCGGCAGGGTGATCCTCACCGAGCT
Source organism: Streptomyces sp. NPDC104831 (assembly GCF_055583025.1). Taxonomy (NCBI): domain Bacteria; kingdom Bacillati; phylum Actinomycetota; class Actinomycetes; order Kitasatosporales; family Streptomycetaceae; genus Streptomyces; species Streptomyces sp. NPDC104831. The sequence continues at coordinate 11,409 of NZ_JBVJOT010000088.1, read as the reverse complement.
GCGCGGCGGCGAGATCGCGGCCGGGGAACTGCTGCTGCGCATGGACGTCGCCCAGCTGGTCACCACGCTCGGCCTGCGGGTCGGCGCCGAACGGGCCGTGGCCTCGGCGGTCGGCGTGCTCGGCCCGGACGCGGTCGCCGACTGTCTGCCGATGCTCCAGCCGATCGCGCTCACGCGCTCCACGCGCGCGACGCTGCGCCGGCTGGCCCGGGAGCGGGCCCAGCGCGAGCGCGAGGCGGTGCTCGAAGCCTCCCGGCAGACCAAGCAGGCCCGGTTGGAGGAGGCGTCCGGGACGCCCGCGCCGGAGGCCGGAAAGCCCGACAAGAAGACGGCCCGCGCCGAGCAGCGCGCGGAGAAGCGGGCCATCGACGAGGCCCTGGAAGAGGCCCGCGAGGAGGACCTGCTCACCCAGATCCGGCACCAGGTGCTGCGGATCAGGCCCCAGGCGCCCGTGGAACCGGCCCGCCTGGAGCGGGTCCGGCCGCGCACGCTGATCAGCTTCATCGCCGGCGCGATCGGCGCGTACTACCTGCTGACGCAGCTGACCCACATCGAGTTCGGCACGCTGTTCGCGCAGGCCCAGTGGGGCTGGGTGATCGCCGCGGTGCTGTTCTCGGCGCTCAGTTACGTCGCCGCGGCCATGGCGCTGCTGGGGTTCGTACCGGAGCGGGTGCCGTTCCCGCGGACCGTGGCGGCGCAGGTCGCCGGGTCGTTCGTGAAGATCGTGGCCCCGGCCGCGGTGGGCGGTGTGGCCCTCAACACGCGTTTCCTCCAGCGCGCCGGTGTGCGCCCGGGGCTCGCGGTGGCGAGCGTCGGCGCCTCGCAGCTGTTCGGGCTCGGCTGCCACATCCTGATGCTGCTGTCCTTCGGCTATCTGACCGGCACGGAGAAGACGCCGTCGCTGTCGCCGTCCCGCACGGTCATCGCGGGCCTGTTGACCGTGGCCGTCCTCCTCCTCGTGGTCACCTCGGTGCCGTTCCTGCGGAAATTCGTCGTCACGCGCGTGAGGTCGCTGTTCGCCGGTGTCGTCCCGCGCATGCTCGACGTGCTCCAGCGGCCGCAGAAGCTCGTCACCGGCATCGGCGGCATGCTGCTGCTGACCGCCTGCTTCGTGATGTGCCTGGACGCCTCCATCCGGGCCTTCGGCGACGGCTCGGTGTCGCTGAGCATCGCGAGCGTCGCCGTCGTCTTCCTCGCCGGCAACGCGCTCGGTTCCGCGGCCCCCACCCCCGGCGGCGTCGGCGCGGTCGAGGCCACCCTCACGGTCGGCCTGATCGCCGTGGGCCTGCCCAAGGAGGTCGCCGCGCCGGCCGTCCTGCTGTTCCGGCTGCTGACCCTGTGGCTGCCGGTGCTGCCGGGCTGGCTGGCCTTCAACCACCTCACCCGCAAGGGCACCCTCTGAGCGCCCGGTGACGTAGCCCGGACGGCCCGCGCCCCGCGCGGGCCGGCGTGCGCGCGCTCACGATGGGGAGCATGGCGAACCCCTCCCGGCTGCGCGCCGCCGCGCTGACCACGTCCGCTGCGCTGCTCTGCGCCACGCTGGCCGGCTGCGACGGCCGGTCGGAGGACGGGGACCTCACCCATCAGAGGCTGGACTGGCAGGACTGCCCCGCCCCGTCCCAGGCGGAGGGCGGCGGCGGCGCCCCCTCGCCGCTGCCGAACGGCACCGAATGGCAGTGCGCCACCATGAAGGCGCCGCTGGACTGGGCCGAGCCGAAGGGCGACACGATCGGCATCGCCCTGATCCGCGCCCGGTCCGACGGCCCCGCGAACCGCCGGATCGGCTCGCTGGTGTTCAACTTCGGCGGCCCGGGCGGCAGTGGCGTCACCACGCTGCCCGCGTTCGGCCCGGACTACGCCACCCTCGGCACCCGCTACGACCTGGTCAGCTTCGACCCGCGCGGGGTCGGCCGCAGCGCGCCGGTGCGGTGCGAGAGCGACGCCCGGCTGGACGAGTACTTCCAGCAGGACGCCACCCCGGACGACGCCGCCGAACGCGCCCAGCTGCTGCGGCGCACCCGGGAGTTCAACGCGGCGTGCGAGAAGAACTCCAAGAAGGTCCTTCCGCATGTGCGCACCACCGACGCGGCCCGGGACATGGACCTGCTGCGCCAGGTCCTCGGCGACCGGAAACTGCACTACTTCGGCATCTCCTACGGCACCGAACTCGGCGGTGTCTACGCCCACCTGTTCCCCGGGCACGTCGGCCGGGCCGTCTTCGACGCGGTCGTGGACCCCACGCAGAACGCCGAACAGAGCGCACTGGGCCAGGCGAAGGGCTTTCAGCTGGCGCTCGACAACTTCGCGCAGGACTGCACCTCGAAGACCACGGAATGCCCGATCGGCAGCACCCCGCGGGAGGTGGAGGAGCGCATCGCGAAGCTGCTCGCCGACCTGGACGAGAAGCCGATCCCGGGCATCTCCCCGCGCGAACTGACCCAGACCGCCGCCACCAACGGCATCGCGCAGTCCCTGTACTCGAAGGACTTCTGGGAGTACCTGACCGAGGGGCTGGAGGAGGCCTACGACGGGGACGGCAAGATCCTCATGCTGCTGTCCGACTCGATGAACGGACGGAGCGAGAACGGGGAGTACAGCAACCTGGCCGCAGCGAACGCCGCCATCAGCTGCTCCGACGACAAGGCGCGGTACACCGCGCAGGACGTCCGGCGGTCCCTGCCCCGGTTCCGTGCCGCGTCACCGCTGTTCGGGGACTACCTCGCCTGGGGCATGGTCAGCTGCACGGACTGGGCGGTGCCGGGCGCCGCCGACCATCCCGACGTGCGCGCGCCGGGGTCGGCGCCCATCCTCGTCATCGGCAACACCGGCGACCCGGCCACGCCGTACGAGGGGGCGAGGAAGATGGTGGACGCGCTCGGCAAGGGCGTAGGGGTGGAGCTGACGTACAAGGGCCAGGGGCACGGGGCCTACGACAGCAAGAACAAGTGCGTGCAGCGCGCGGTGAACGGCTACCTGCTGGACGGCAAGGTGCCGAAGGCCGGCCTGGTCTGCTCCTGACAGCCCTCCCCATTCGGCAGGAAACCGCAGGTCAGAGGGTTATCCACAGGCCGTCACGGGCTGGGCCGAAGACGCCTACCATGGCCTGAACGCCCGGCGCGGCACGGCGCGACGGGCTTGTCAGGGGGGTGCGCGTGACGCGATTTCGGCGGTGGACGGCCACGCTGGCGGCAGCGCTGCTGCTGGCCGGCTGCGGCGGCTCGTCGGGCGGGGACGGAAAGGGCGACGCGGGCAGGGGGACCGGCTCCGCTCCCGCGTCGGCATCGGGTTCCCCGGCCGCGCCTTCCGCCACCACCCTGCCCGCCTCGCTCACCTCCCAGCGGCTCGGCTGGCAGCGGTGCGGGGCCTTGGGGAACTCGGCCGCACCGGGCGGCGCGTGGCGGTGCGCGACGCTCAAGGTGCCGCTGGACTGGTCCGATCCGGCCGGCCGGACCATCGGCCTCTCCCTCATCCGCTCGCAGGCGACCGGTGGCGACCGCATCGGGTCGCTGCTGTTCGACTTCGGCGGCCCGGGCGGCCCGGGGGTGACGACACTGCCGTACTACGACCCCGCCGTCTCCGCACTCCACCGGCGGTACGACCTGGTGAGCTGGGACCCGCGCGGGGTCGGCGCGAGCAGTGGCGTGCGCTGCCGTGACGACCGCGCGATCCGGGCCGCCGAGGCCGTGGACGCCACGCCGGACACCCCTGCCGAGGAGAGGGCGTACCTCCGGGACGCCGCCGACTTCGGCAAGGGCTGCCAGAAGGCCGCCGGGCCCCTGCTGGCCCATGTGTCCACCACCGACACGGCCTGCGACATGGACCTGATGCGCCAGGTCCTCGGCGACGACAAGCTCCACTACTTCGGCATCTCCTACGGCACCGAACTGGGTGGTGTGTACGCCCACTTGTTCCCCGAGCGGGTGGGCCGGCTGGTGCTGGACGCGGTGGTCGACCCGGCCGCGGACACGGTGGAGCACGCCGAGAACCAGGCCCGCGGCTTCCAGCGGGCCCTGGACGACTATCTGAGGTCCACCGGCCAGGACCCGGTGCGGGGCTCGCGGGAGATAGCCGGCCTACTGGAACGGCTCGACGCCGCCCCGCAGCCGGCCTCGTCCGGGCGGAAGCTGACGCAGACCCTCGCGACCACCGGGATCATCCTGCCGCTGTACAGCGAGCGGAGCTGGCCGAGACTGACCAGCGCGCTGAAGTCGGCGCGGCGGGGCGACGGTTCGGAGCTGCTGGCGCTCGCCGACGAGTACAACGAACGGGACGCGTCCGGACGTTACGGCACCATGTCCCACGCCCAGCGGGTCATCTCGTGCCTGGACGACAAGGGGCGGCCGACGCCCGCCGAGACGAAGCGCCGGCTGGCCCGGTTCGAGCGGATCTCCCCGGTCTTCGGGGACTACCTCGGCTGGGACACGGCGGGCTGGTGCCACGCCTGGCCGGTTCCGGGCCAGTACGACACCCCGGAGGTCGGCGCACCGGGCGCGGCCCCGATCCTGCTGATAGGCAATACCGGCGATCCGGCCACCCCCTACGAGGGCGCCCGCGCGATGGCCGACGAACTGGGCCGGGGAGTCGGCGTCGAACTCACCTGGAAGGGAGAGGGGCACGGTGCGTACGGCAGCGGGAGCGCCTGCGTCGACGCGACGGTGGACACGTACCTGCTGAACGGAACGGCACCGGAGGACGGTAAAGTCTGCTCATAGCGGACTAATTTCAACAAAACTCGCAAAATTAGACAGCCCACTCGGGGGTCGATACGCTCGGACGGTGGCCGCCACAGCCGATCCGGTCGGTCAGGGCCCGTGGCAGGTGCCCGTAGTGGCAGGCCCGTCAACTCACCGCGACGGCACACCGGATCTGGCGATCGGACGCCGTGCCCGGGATGCGCACCGCTCGACGTCCTCGTCACGGCCGACATGCCGTCCTCAGCAGACGAGTGGAGACTGGTATGCGGGATTTCAACAGGAGGGCCTACAAGCTGGGTACCGCCGGGGTCGTTGCCTCGCTGGCACTGGTCGTTCCCGCCGCGACGGCCGGTGCGGCACACGCCAACCCGAACTCCGGCAGGGTGAAGGTGACCGGATCCGCGAGCTGCGAGCGGTTCGAGGACTCCTCGGTGACCGACGTGACGATCAGCACCAAGGGCAAGGTCGCCTCCGACCAGCTCTCCGGTGAGAACGTGGCCGAGTCCTACTCGATCACGTTCACCAAGGTCCCGGCGAAGAAGGGCATCGACGCCAACGTCAAGGTCACCTGCGTCGACAGCGACGACGAGGAGCACTCCTTCGCCAAGAGCATCAAGATCACCCGCCCGGCAAGCCCGGCGACCGAGCAGGAGACCGTCAACCTCAGGTAGTCCCCCGGAAGCCCACACACCAACGGCAGAAGCCCACGGCGTCCGAGGAGCCGTGGGCTTCGCCGGTCCCGCTGGTGGGACGGACCGGGGTCAGTAGACCGGCTTGTGGGGTTCGATCTGGTTGACCCAGCCGATCACTCCGCCGCCGACGTGGACCGCGTCGGCGAAGCCCGCGGACTTCAGGACCGCGAGGACTTCCGCACTGCGGACACCCGTCTTGCAGTTCAAGACGATCTTCTTGTCCTGGGGGAGGTTCTCCAGGGCGGTACCCATGAGGAACTCGTTCTTCGGGATCAGCGTGGCGCCCGGGATGGACACGATCTCGAACTCGTTCGGCTCGCGGACGTCGATGATCTGGATGTTCTCACCGTCGTCGATCCACTCCTTGAGCTGCTTCGGAGTGATCGTGGAGTCGGCCGCCGCCGCCTGGGCCTCCTCGGACACGACGCCGCAGAAGGCCTCGTAGTCGATCAGCTCGGTGACGGTCGGGTTCTCGCCGCAGACCGCGCAGTCGGGGTCCTTGCGGACCTTGACCTGGCGGTACTGCATCTCCAGGGCGTCGTAGATCATCAGGCGGCCGACCAGCGGCTCACCGATGCCGGCGAGGAGCTTGATCGCCTCGTTGACCTGGATGGAACCGACGGACGCGCACAGCACGCCCAGCACGCCGCCCTCGGCGCAGGACGGGACCATGCCGGGGGGCGGGGGCTCCGGGTACAGGCAGCGGTAGCAGGGGCCGTGCTCGGACCAGAAGACGGACGCCTGGCCGTCGAAGCGGTAGATCGAGCCCCATACGTACGGCTTGTTCAGCAGCACGCACGCGTCGTTGACCAGGTACCGGGTCGCGAAGTTGTCGGTGCCGTCGATGATCAGGTCGTACTGGCTGAAGATGTCCATCACGTTGTCGGCCTCGAGCCGCTCCTCGTGAAGGACCACGTTCACGTACGGGTTGATGCCCTTGACGGTGTCACGGGCCGACTCGGCCTTGGACCGGCCGATGTCGGCCTGGCTGTGGATGATCTGGCGCTGCAGGTTCGACTCGTCGACCTCGTCGAACTCCACGATGCCGAGGGTGCCCACGCCCGCGGCGGCCAGGTACATCAGCGCCGGCGAGCCCAGGCCGCCGGCGCCCACACAGAGCACCTTGGCGTTCTTCAGCCGCTTCTGCCCGTCCATGCCCACGTCGGGGATGATCAGGTGGCGGGAGTACCTGCGGACCTCGTCTACGGTGAGCTCGGAAGCCGGCTCGACCAGGGGTGGCAGCGACACGGGGACTCCGTTGGTCGGTCAATCACTACAGTTGTTCTCCTGGTAACACTGCCACGCCCTCCTTCATTCCGAGACACCCGTTCCGGTGTGCGAGACGATTCCGTCCCAGCAGCCGGGCAGCGTCCTCGGCGGACCGGTGCGCCGGGGCGCGGCGGCGGTCAGATGCGGCACGCCGCTTCCATCCAGATGTCGGCCAGGGACTCCTCGAGGTTGATGCGGGGCCGCCAGCCGAGGCGGTCGCGGGCGGTGCGTACATCGGCCTGCTGCCAGCTGCCGCACCCGTCCGGGTAGGGGTAGGCCACCGGGGGCGTGTGGTCGCCGTCGGCGCGGGGGTGCCCGAGGGCGGTGCGCAGCGGCCCGGGCGGGGCGTCCAGTTCGTGGAGGGCGCCGCCGTACCCGGCCACGCGCGCCAGGACGGCCGCCGCGTCCCTGAGGCGGACGGCGCGCCCGGACCCGATGTTGATCACCCCCTGCGCGGCGGAGAGCGAGGCGGCGTGCACGGCCCGGGCGACATCGCGCACGTCCACGAAGTCGCGCTGGACGCCGAGGCCGCCGAGCTTGAGCTCGCCGTCCCCGGACTGCATGGCGCGGCGCATGGCCTCGGCGAGCCGGCCGAGCGGGGAGCCCGCCGGGGTGCCGGGGCCGGCCGGCGAGAAGACGCGCAGGACGACCGCGTCCAGGCCGGAGCCGAGGACGAGTTCGGTCGCGGCGAGCTTGCTGACGCCGTACGGGCCGCCGGGGCGCGGGACGGCGTCCTCGGGCGTGGAGGAGCCGGGCTGGCTGGGTCCGTACTCGGAGCCGCAGCCGATCTGCACCAGGCGGGCTCCGCAGCCGCTGCGGCGCAGCGCCTCGCAGACGGTGGCCACGGCGACGGTGTTGTGCCGGGTGAGTTCGCGGGCGCCGCCCCGGGTGGCACCGGCGCAGTTGATGACGACTCCGGGGTGGACCGCGTCCAGGAAGCGGGTGAGCGCGCCCGGGCTGCCGGTGGCGAGGTCGAAGCGGACGTCGGCGTCGTCGCCGCGGCCGAGCGCGGTGAGCTGGACGGCCGGGTCGGCGAGCAGGCGGTCGGCGACGAAACGGCCGATGAATCCGTTGGCTCCGATCAGCAGGACCCTCATCGGGCGGCTCCCGGGGTGTGCGCGCCGGTGGTATCGGCCGTGTCGACGGCTCGTGCGGCTGCTCCGGACGCTCCGGCGGTTCCGGTGGCTCCGGACGCTCCGGGTCGGGAGGTGGTCATCTGGTCTTCTCCTTCGAAGAGATGGTGCGGATGCCCGCGGTGAGGGGGTCGGGCCGGCGGGCGAGATCTACCGGGGTGCTCCCGTGGGGGCGTGGGCCGAGGCCCGGGTGAGCGTGCGACCGGCGTGCCAGAGCAGGGCCAGGGCCGCGGTGCCGCAGGCGAGGGCCGGTACGGCGGCCTCGCCCCACGCGTCCACGAGGGTCCGGACCGGGGCCGCCAGGAAGGCGCAGCCGGGCAGCCGGCCGGCCGTCGGCAGCGCCAGGGCCACCGCTTCCACGGCCGCGGCGGCGCCCAGGGCCCGGGCGGGGGCGCGCCGGTGGCGGTGCGCGGTGAGCAGGCGGGCGGGCAGCAGCAGGGCGCCCAGGGTGAGGGCCTGCGGGTAGGCCGCGGGCTGGTGCAGGGCGCTGCCGGTGAGCGCGAGCAGGGCGGTGAGGGCGCCCAGGTACAGGGCGAGGGCGCCGGGCAGCAGGGGGGCCATCGCGGCGGTGAACGCCTTCAGGCTCCGGCTGCCGACGAGCCTGCGGCGGGCGCCGGCGGCGAGGAGGTGGGCGCACCAGGCGGCGGGGGCGCAGGCCAGCAGGAGGGCCAGGACGGGCGCGGTGGCCGTGGGCCAGGGGCCGTCCGGCGTCCCGGTGGGCGGGGCGCCGGGACCGCCCGACAGGACGGCGCGGAGGAGGCCGTCGCCGAGGAGGGCGTACCCGAGCAGCCAGAGCGTCCACGCGCACGTGCCCGGCGTGATGCGCCGGGCACGTGCGCCGGGCGGGCCGGCGAGCGGGCCGTGGCGCAGGGCCGCGCGGGTGGCGAGGGCGACGGCGAGGAGGCCGCCGAGCGCCACCGGCAGGCGGGGGGTGCCATGGGTGAGGGGCAGTCCGGTCGCCGTCGCCGCGCCGAGTGCTCCGGGCAGGAGGGTGAGCAGGATCCAGCCGGCTCGGACGCGCGGTTCGGGGAGGAGGGGGGGTTCCGGGGAGGGCCGCTCCGTGTTGCGCGGCACGCGCGCGTACAGCTCCTCGGCGAGCGAGAAGACGTCACGGTGGCGGAAGTGGGCGGTGGCCCGGCCGGTGACGCCGTACGACTCCAGGCGCACGGCGATCTCCAACGGGTCCACGGCCCGCTCGCACGGCTCACGGTGCCGGTGCAGCAGGGCTTTCACTGGGTCGCCGGAGCCCCGGGGAGCACCGCCGCCCCGCGTCCACGCCGACCGGCCCTCCGGCACGGGTGCCCGGGCGGGCGGCTCGTCGCGGTCCCACCCGGCGAGTGCGGCCGGCCGCGGGGAACCGTCCCCGGGACCTCGCCGGGCCGGTGCTCCGGCCCACCGGCCTGCCGGCCAGTGGGCCGGCGGAGCGGCCGCGTCGTGGACGGAGGGCGAGGGCCCGGGGAGGAGCGGGCCGCCGGTCACCGCGGGCGGCGTTCCGCGCCCGGAGTCCGGCGGCACGGCCGGGGCCGGCACCCACTCCCCCGACCGCGCGTCCCACGGGTCCGCGCCGCTCGGCATCGCCGGGTGGTCCGGGGCGGCCGGGTCCCTCCGGGGCGGAGCACCCTCGCCGACGCCGTCCCCGTTCCCGGCGGCCGGCCAGTCCGCTCCCGGCCCGGCCGGCTCCCCCGGCCCGCCCGCCACGATCGGCTCTCCCCGCCGCTCCGGCGGACCCAGGGGCAGGCCGTGGTCCGGTCCGCCGGTGGGGGTACCGCCCCGCGGGCCGGTCATCGGGCCTCCTCCGCCGACGGCCGGGCGGTGCGGGCCGGAGGGTGTGCCGCCCAGCCGGGGAGGCCGCGGGGCGGGGCGGGGGCCGTGGGGTCGGTCCAGTGACCGGGGACGAAGGTCTCGGCGGGGGTCGCGAAGGGCCGGGGCGCGTCCGGGGCGGACCGGCGGACCGGGCAGCGGGAGACGATCTCCAGATAGAGGCCGTGAAAGGCGGTGACGGTCCGCTCGATGGTGAACAGTTCGAGCGCCCGGGCACGCGCGGCGGCACCGAGGCGCGCACGGCGCTCGGGATCGCGCAGCAACGCCACGCACGCCTCGGCGAGCGCCCGGGGATCGCCCGGCGGTACGACCAGTCCCGTGCCGCCGATGACCTCCACGACCGCGCCCACGTCCGTGGACACGGTGGCCCGGCCGCCGAGCATCGCCTCGACGAGACCGGCCGGGAAGCCCTCCGCGAGGCCCGAGCGGACGACGACCGCGCCGGCCGCGTACGCGTCGGGCACCTCCGCCTCCTCGAAGGAGACGGGACGGTCGCCCTCCGTCCCGCCGGGGAACAGCCGCGCGGCCAGCGCCCGGCAGTGACCGAGATAGGCGGCACCCTCCGTACCGGACGGCGTGCCGACGAGGCGCAGGCGGGCCTTCGGCTCCTCCCGGCGGACCTCGGCGAAGGCGTGCAGCAGCGAGACGAGGTCCTCGGCCGGGTCGACGCGCCCGGCCCAGACCAGCGTGTCCGCGTCGGCCGGGCCCGTCGCCGCGCCCGCCCGGGCGAACCGCTCGGCCTCCGCGCCGGGGTACACCGTGCGGATCCGGGCGCGGTCGGCGCCGCACCGTTCCTGCCAGCGGCGCGCGTGCGCGTCGCCCGAGGTGAGGAGTTCGGCCGCGCGGTAGACCTCGGCCGCGAGCCGGCCGTGGAAGGCGGCGAGCACGGCGCGTACGGCGGGGGCGGCGGTGTCGGGGCCGGACGTCAGGTAGTGGGTGCGCAGGTGCACGTCGTACTCGGTGACGAGCAGCGGCACGCCGTGGAAGTGCCGGGCGAGCAGCCCGCAGAGGGCGGGCGGGCCGCCCGTGGTGGCGTGGCAGAGGTCGGCCGCGCCGAGGGTGTCGTCGCCGTACCAGTCGAGGGAGAGGGGGCGCAGGGCGCGTTCGAGGTGAGCGGCCACGGTGAGCAGATCGGTCACCCGCGCCTCGCGCGCCGTGCACAGCGCGCGGGGCGCGCGGCAGGCTCGCTCCAGGGCGCCCACGGCGGTGTCCGAGCGCAGGGCGCCGGCCAGTCCGCCTTCCTCGCGGGCGAGTTCGGCGAGTCCGTACAGTGCGCTGCCGAAACGGTCCGCCAGATCCTTGGACCCGTACGGCACCTCCCCGGCGGCCCCTCCGCCCGCGCACACCGCCCCGACCAGTTCGCCGTAGCACTCGGCGAAGCGTCGGCGCGCGCGCCGGCCGTAGGGGAGGCCGGCGTCCCCGGCCGTCCACGGCGGCGCCGTGCGCACCCGGCGGACCTGCGGCGGCAGCGGGGGCCGGTCCCCGGCCTGCCGGCGCCGGCCCTCGCGGAGCACGTAGACGTCGAACTCGTGCTGCCCGAGCCCGCGCACCAGCCGTTCGCACCAGGACGGGCCGGCACCGCCCGCGTGCGGGCGAGCACCCTCGGTCAGCATCCCCAAGCGCATGTGTGCACCCCCGGTCTCCCGTCTGGGGAGCCGCCTTCGGACCGGCGGCTCGCAGCGGGACGAACGTAAGGGGACAAGGCGGTGGGGGGGGGGGGGGGGGGGGGGGGGGGGGGGGGGGGGGGGGGGGGGGGGGGGGGGGGGGGGGGGGGGGGGGGGGGGGGGGGGGGGGGGGGGG
>NZ_JBVJOT010000087.1:0-24441 GCF_055583025.1 Streptomyces sp. NPDC104831 | reverse complement strand
CGTTCCCACTCGGCATCCGTCAGATCTCCCCGCCCCATGCCCCCATCAACGACACCACTGCGAAGTAGTCACATGATCGGCCGGACACGTCCTAGTCGCCCTCACCCTCTTCTTGCTCTGCATCGTCGTCGATACCGAACGCGGGGCGGAGCACGTCCCGCAGGTCGAGTTCAAGGCGCTGAGCAGGGATGGTGAGAGACCGTTGTACTTTGCTGCTGACGTTGGTCGCAGTTGCTCGCCACTCCGAGACGAAGGAGTCGGCTTCCTGACTGCTGTAGACCGTGATCGGGTCAAGCGCCACGGTCTCGTGGGGACGAAGGTCTACCGGAGCGTAGCGGATGAGGGTGCGGCCGTCCTGTTGCTCAATGTCCGGGGAGTTTAGGGACGGCAGTTGGTAGGCCGCGGGCTGTATGCCGAGCGTTCCTGGATAGCCGCCGAGGACGGGGATGGTGCCCGACCCGTATTTGGCTGGCTGGTGAGGCCAGTCGACCTCTTCTTCTGCGTCGGCCGTGATATGGGCCGAGACGGTGTCGGGGAGGCTCAGCACGACCTGGACCTTCGTGAGGTTGTCTTCGCCGGGATTGGTCAGCGTGAGGGCCAAAGGCGTGCCTGCAGTGCCGACCGCCTGTGCCAGTGCATGTTGCATTGCGAGGTCGAAGTCGCACAGGTACTCGTCTACCTCCTGCCGGAATTCCTCCGGGGAGCGGGAGTCAGGCCACAGGACTTGGAGTGACCTGAAGCCCCCAGAGGGGTGGGGGGCAGCCGCCTTCTTCTTCTCATCCGCGGCAGCAATCTGCCCCATCAGGTCCTCACGGAGGAAGTCGGTGACCGTTCGGCGGACCTTCTCGGTCGAGTCCAATACGGCAACGGCACCGGCGGTCATGGTGACGTCGACGTTCACGCGCTTCGTTGCCCGGCGGGCGCGCTCGGTGAGGGCGTAGATCTCCGCTGGACGAGCGGGTTCGGTCTTGCCAGCGTACCGGTGGAAGACGACGCCCGGCCGGAAGCTCTCATATTCCTTGTGCAGAGGATGAATAAGGTCGCCCCATCGGGGAGGAGAGACGTCAACGAGCATGACGTGGCGCTTGCCCTCGTCGGTGTCCAGGGGGACGTACGTGAACTGGTAGCGGCTGAACTCGCCCAAGTAACGCCTTAGCCAGCCATCGACCTTCTCGACGTCGTGCGTCGTAACCCCGTGGATCGCGTGCTCGTCGACGCCTACCAGGAGGTAGGCGTGGCCTCCAGCCCACTGCTCCGCCACATCAGGCATCCGGTTGGCGAAGCCGAGGATCGCTTTCGACACAGCGAAGGCTCCCGCCGCCTTCGACACGTCGTGCTGGGACTTCCACTCCAGCCAGCGCGTCTCGTCCGCGCTGCTGGCGTTCAAGACGGCCCGGATCAGCTCTCGCTGCCGTGCCAGTCCGACTATCGGTTCGTCTGCGATGAAGTCCAGGGTCATGGTTGTCCTTCGTGCCAGGTGAACTCCAAGCATGCGGGACCACACCGACAGAGCAGCTCGCCAGCCGGGGGCCTGCGCGTGAGCGCGGGGACTGGCTTCCGGACAGAATCTCGGCGACATCCGGCAGAGAGACGGCCGTCTGGCGCAGTGATGCGCAACGCCCCGTCCGCATGAGACGAGCACTGACGACGGACACCCAGATGCCAGTGATCTCAACTCTGCGCCAGGCTTTCGATGGTCGCTATCCCAGGAACCGTCCTGTTTGCGCTCTGGCGGGGAGCCCTGACTTTCCGGGCGTGCCAACCAGCGAAGTCGTTGCGAGCCCGGTTCGGGCCCACCGGCCCGTCCCAGCAGCCAACTGGTCCTCCGCCCTCTGCCGGACCCACCGACCACAGCTCGAACGGCGTTCATCAGGGAGGAGGCGCATCGACGCAGCTATGGTCGCACTTGGTATCGATACGGACGAGCGACGTTCAGACTGGGTAGATGTAGCCCGGTACCCGTTATGGTATCGGCCATGACCAGGACCCTTGAGAGTCGTCGAGCGGACGACATGACTGACCTTGAGCGCGATTTAGTCCACCTAGCACGTATGGCGTTGGCGGGACGTGGTCAGGACGTTCAAATGCTGCTGCAGCGCATGGCCAGACGTTACAGCCGGAGCAATGAGGCGATCGGGAAGGCACTGCAGGACCTGCTACGGGATGCTCCGAGTGCGGATGCTCCGTTGCGCGGTCTTGGGAACGCTGCACCGGTGCCTTTGGACATGGACAGCCGTGTTCCATTGATTCGCCCTGACCATCTGACGCCCACCGTCACCCCTGTCCTCTCGCCCGAGGTAGGTGAAGCCGTTGATCAACTCTGCGAGGAACACCTCGGACGGGACCGACTCCTCACCGCGGGATTGACACCGAGTCGGAGCGCGCTCTTCGTCGGCCCCCCGGGGGTCGGCAAGACCTTGGTCGCTCGCTGGATCGCGAGCCGCCTCGACCTGCCATTGCTGGTGCTCGATCTGTCCTCGGTTATGAGCAGCTACCTAGGGCGTACAGGCGGCAACATCCGCAAGGTCCTGGACTACGCCAAGGCCAGCCCCGCGATCCTCTTGCTCGATGAGCTCGACACTGTGGCCAAGCGCAGGGATGACAGTGCTGAGGTCGGTGAGCTGAAGCGTCTGGTGACTGTGCTTCTGCAGGAGATCGATGACTGGCCGGCCAGTTCGCTGCTGCTCGCCGCGACCAATCATGGTGATCTTCTGGATCCTGCCGTGTGGCGACGTTTCGAGGCAGTGATCGATTTTCCGCTGCCCGACGCTGCGCAGCTTCGCGAGGCCCTCGAACAGTACTGCGAGGGTGAGGCACCCTCTGATGTCCTGACGGTCATCGCCCGAGTCCTTGCAGCTCAGGGCGCATCCTATTCGGAGGCGCATCGTGTGATGACCACCGCCCGTCGGCGGGCCGCGCTGGCCGATGAGCCCGTCGGCAAGAAGCTACTGGACGTGTGCGGCGAGCAGTTGAGGCAATTGCCCTTTGCAGAACGGGTGCGCTTGGCAGTGGATCTGGTGCAACATGATCACCTGTCGCAACGACGCGTGCACGAACTGTCAGGGGTTAGTAGGGACACTATTCGTAAGCGCGTGCGGCACCAGGAGTCACAGGGGTAGTTCTCGTGGGGGGAGCGTCTGATGCCCGGACCGCACAACTTTTTGCTCGGCCACGGCGAGAGGCTCGTTGAGCCCGTCACGCTGCCAGGCGGTGGGGGCCAACCTGCGCTCCCGTATACCGAGGAAGAAGCGCGCTCACGTCTGCACCCCCAGGTGCGGGACGCGGTGCGTCGTTTCGCGCAGCTGCCAGCCGAGGCCTGTCCTGACGGACAGGTCGTCGGCGTCCTCACGATGCACCCTCAGTTCATCGCGAAGAGCTACCACCCCCAGCAGCTGCTCGCCGATCTGGGGCTGTCCTATGTCGGTGCCCGGAACGCGATGATCAGGCCGGAGAAATGGACGAAGCAGGAGCCGCCGTCTCCCACAGAGACAGCGGAACTCTTCGTGGCTGGCCGGCGAGCCGCGTTCACACTGTGGAATCAGCGCATGCAAGCCGGGATCCTCCCCGGAGGTGATCAGCTGCGGAAGGTTGAGGCGTTCCGTGCGCCGAGCGCACAAGAGCGGCAGCGCAACATCGCCAGCCTGTCAGCAGCCCCCGCTCTGGTCGAGGTAGGCCTCCACTTGCCGCCGCGGATCCGGGAAAAGATCCTTACAGGATTCGCGGCGTACGTGGAGCTCTTAGGCGGCACTGCAGAGATCGGACACGCCTTGCAGGTGCCAGGCATCGGATTCGTTCCCGTTCGGTTGGCTCCCGAGGCGATGGACCGACTGGCCCAGTTCGCCTTCATGCGCGTGGTCCGTCCGATGCCCAGACTCAGGGCTTTCCACCCGGTGGAGCGCGCCACCTCAGCCTCCGGGCTAAAGGCTCCCTCCTTGCCCGACGAAGGCGCTGTGGACCCGGATGTGAGGATCGCGGTTCTGGACGGGGGGCTGGACGTAAACGGCCCCATGGCTCCCTGGGCACGGTCGCACGAAGTCTCCGGGACCCACGGAGCCACTGCTGAATACCTCGGCCACGGTCACAACGTCACTTCCGCCGCCCTGTTCGGCCCCCTCACCCCTGGGCAACAGGCCCCCCGCCCGTTCGGTACAGTCGATCACTTCCGCGTCGTCGACGAAGAGCCGGAGGACGATCTTGCGCTCTATCGGACCCTGGACCGCATCGACACGGTGCTGCGCGAGAACCCTCACCAACTCATCAACCTCAGCCTCGGCCCCGATCTGCCTATCGAGGATGACGAGATCCATCCCTGGACCGCTTTGCTCGACTCGTGGCTGTCCGACGGCAAGCGGCTGCTAACCATCGCAGCAGGCAACAACGGCGGCCTGGACCGCGCGTCCGGTAACGCCCGCGTGCAAGTCCCCTCCGACAGTGTCAACGCCCTGTCGGTCGGAGCCGCCGACTCCACCCGGCCCTCATGGCGGCGCGCTCAGTACAGCGCCCTTGGACCGGGACGCTGCCCCGGCATGGTCAAGCCGGACGTGCTCAGCTTCGGCGGAGATCACAAAGAGCCGTTCTTCTTCGCCGCTCCACACGGCCAAGATTCCCCCTCCATGTCTCTTGGCACCAGCTTCGCCGCACCAAGCGCCCTGCGCATGGCAGCTGGCATCCGCGCTCACTTCGGCCCTGTCCTGACACCCCTCGCTTTGAAAGCACTGCTCATCCACTGCGCCGAGGACAACCCTCAGGACACATCCGAACGTGGCTGGGGCCGCCTGCCAGGAGAACTGGAGCATTACGTGGTCTGCCCACCGCACACGGCCCGCGTCGTCTACCAGGGCAAACTCGCGCCCAAGCAGACCGTCCGGATGTTCCTCCCCCTGCCGGAAACAGTGGCCTCCGGCGACATACAGGTCACCGCCACCTACTGCATCGCCTGCCCAACCGACCCGCGAGCTCCCCGCAACTACACCACCAGCGCGTTCGAACCGACCTTCAGGCCGAACATGGATCGGCTCAGCCCAACCGGCAAGGTCCCCAAGTCAGAACCGTTCTTCCAGGCACGCGACTACATGAGCGAACAGGAACTTCGCTCCGACGCCCACAAGTGGGAAACCGTCAAACACAAAACAGCCGTCTTCAGGGCAGACCGGCTCAAGAGGCCGGCCTTCGACGTCCGTCACGTCTTCCGTCTCGACGACCTCCCGCCAGACACCAACCCTGAGGTCGCCTACGCCCTGGTCATCACCCTCAAGACGCCCTCCGTACCCGACCTCTACGACCAAGTCGTCCGCACCTATGCCGCGCGCCTCGAGATCCTGCAGCCCCGGATCGACATCCCCATCACCATCCGCCCCTGAACGGGCCCGCGCACACCACTCTCAGCGGTACCTGGTCGGATCTGCGGTCGCCACGGGGTATACGGCCAGTGATCGCCGCTCGTGGCTTCAGCCACAGGCCGCCTGATGGATGGTGCGGCGTCGCTCGCCAGGGTGGTTGTCCGTGTCTGGCGCGTGGTGTCGCCGGGCTCGGTGTCCAGGTGAAAGGCCCTGCCGGGCTGCGGACGGGTGACGCAGCGCGAAGGGAACGATCACAGCAGTACCTCCAGCCGGCGGGAGCATCCCGCCTCACCCCTTGGTGGGGCTCAGCGCCCGCAGGGCAGCACCGGGGTGCCGACGACTTCCGTTCCGGCCCGGCCGCCGGGCCGTCGGCGGGTGCGGCGCGGCGGCCCCGGCCGCCGCGCAACCGGCTGAGCGCGCCCCGATCCCCGGCCGCGGCCGTACCGCCATCCCGCCCGTCCCTTACTCCTTCACTCCAGCCAGGGGACATGGGCAAAGCTGCCACAACGGGGATGTCAGAGATCCGACCACGGCAAAATCGGCATGGTGACCTGCGCGAACACGGAGGCGGTCTCTCGGGTCACGCAAGAGTAGGCGCAACCTCCAGCGCAACAGTTAGGCGCAACCCTTGTCGCAACCCCGTGCTCCTGGTCGGCCGAGGCGCCCGGGTCACGCGGCCCGGACGGCTCCCCGGGCACGGACCATCTGGCGCAGCTCGGTACGCGCGGCCGGCACCGAGGGGGCGGTCTCCCAGTAGGGGTGCCACCACAGCCGTACGGACAGGAGCAGCAGGCTGCGCAGCGCGGTGGTGTCGCGGGGGCGGGGTGCGGCGAGCGCGTCGTAGGTGGCGTTCCAGGCGGCTTCCCGTCTGCACCAGGTCGTCGGGGAAGTCGGTCACGCCCATACCGGTATTAGATCTGTTCAAATCTGGCGTCACACCGGCCACGCCCCGACCAGAGCCGTGGTCGGGGCCGCGACCGGCGTGGTCGGCCTCATGGCCGGGTCTTTGGTCGGCCCCGCCACGGCGGTCTGGGCCGGGCCTGGGGCAGTACCCGGGGGGTCATGTCTGTCCGCCACGCTCCGGCGAGCGAGCCACGAGAGGTGATCTCACGCGACGAACCGAGTACGACGCGGGCCAGGCCGCCAAGCGCCTGAAGGTGCCCGCAGCAGCCTTCCGGTGAGCCCGGCACACCGGCCTCATCCCTGACCCGGACGTCGTCCTTCCAGTGGTCCCGGGCTGCTGTGGAGGCATTGGACGCCGACGCCATCCGAGCCGCGATGCCGTCCCCGCCGATCGGCGGCGGCGCGGCACCGATCGTCGCCGCGCTCGGCTCCTCGAACCCGACTACGTACGGCGAGCGAGGGCACGTGACGACGCTCGTGGTGCGCCGGCTCGTCGACAGCGGCCCCCTGGCCGCTGGCCGACCTGAGCGCGATCCCGGACGGGACGCTGCACCACTGGGAGCAGCGCGCCGTGGACAAGGGCCGGCGCTCTCCTCTGGCGGCGCTGCGCCCAGAACCGGCGGTGGCACTGCGTGAGCCTGCCGAGACAAAGGCGGCCCTCGCGCCCTGAACGTCGGGGGCGAGGGCGGCCTCCTTTTGGAGCAAGGCGGGGCGTCGCCCTGCGGGGGCGTGCACTCCTCACCGCCTCTACAGGACAGTTGGCGGCGGCTGCTGCTGTGGCTGTGCTGACTGCTGGGCCTGGGCGGCGGCATTGCTGGCGAGTCGCCCAGCCAGCGACAGCGCTTGCATGTCCGCCGGATCGCTGCGCTTCAAGACGTAGACCTTGGCAAGGGCCAGCAGGCTGGGACCGAACAGGAGCGCGGACAGCCACCCGTTCGTTGAAGCCAGGTACACGCCGCCCCCGAGCATGGCGAGCGCGATGACCGCTCCTGTAACCAGCTGAACCGTGTGCCGACGGTCCGCCCGCTCCCGCTGACGGTCCTCGTGCTGTCGCTGCTCTGCCTCGCGCTGTAATTGAAGGCTCAGCATCCGCTCGCGGTGCTCCCGGCGCAGTTGCGGCTCCATGGCGCGCAGCGCGACTCCAAGCTGCTCGGCTCCAAGGTCCCGCCACTGTGCCGCGATACGGGCTCCTGCCGACAGGACGGCGTCATCGTCAAAAGGCTGATCGGCAGGCGACTGCGTGCCACTGCTCACCTTGCTGATCCTCCGTCACCGCTTGACACAGGAGCGAACTCCCCCCCGTTGGCTTTCAAAGGTGGTGGGCCGAGACGTACGAACAACCGCGCCAGAGTCAGGTTCACCGTGTCGGCTGAGTGCTTCGCGACCAGGCGCTCCTCTTCGGTGGACAGGTGGCCTGTTTCGTCTGGCAGGAGGTCCGCGTCATCGTCTGCCGATCGCTGTGCCGCGTCCTCTGCGGCCCGCTCCAACTCATCCCACTGCAGGACGCGATTGTCCGTGGGGGGCGATGAGTGCTGGGTGACGTTCACGGTAGGGCCGTTTTCGACGTGCACCAAGAGATCGTCTTGGTCGTCGTCGCGGTAGACGTAGGTGTCATCACCGATGGTGAGGATGCGCCGCCTTCCCTGGAACTGCTTCTTGGTGCGGTGCATGCTCCACGAGGCCGCCGCTAGTCCCATTACTGCACTGAGGAACGGCAGCAGACGCTCTAGATAGGCCAACACGATGTCCCCCCGAGGCTCAGGCCAGCGGCACGAACCACGATAGCCGCGCATCGGGCCAGGAGGATGCAGGTTCAAGAAGGTGGGGCGCCAGCGGGCAGGGAGTGTACCCCCACGCCGCCCACTTCCGCCGGCACCACCACCGGACACCGCTCCGCACCATCGTGGTGCGCTCAGTTGACATCGCTCCACCTCACCACGCCGAGACGCGCACTACAGCCGGGGAGCCCTTATCACGCACCCCCTTAACCACGACCTGTTCGCCAGCCGAAACCGGCGATGCCAAGGGAGAACGTCGCGGTAGCAGGGCTGACGAGGGGGCGTATCGGAGCCGGACAGGGGGTCGCGCGCCTCCGGCCGCACCCCGGACAAGGGTCGGTGGCGGGCGCACCGGGTGCGGTGGGGAGCGTCGGGTGCAGCGCACCGGCGCGCGCGAGAGTGCTAGGCATCGTCGGAGTGGTGCGGTGCCGGACGCGGTGGCGCACCATCGTGGTGCGCACCACGGTGGAGTCCACCGTCGTCCGGCGCACCGGAGTGGGCTCCACTCGGTGGGGTCCACCGGGTGGAGCCCACTCGATGTTCTGCATCCGGTGGTGGTGCGCGGCGTCGGGTGGGCTCCACTCAGTGGACGAGGTCCGGCATCGTCACCACAGCCAGGCGGTGGAGTACCGCAGCTGGGGCGCGAGGCGCGGCTGCGTTGCCGATCCGGTTCTGCCGGGGCCGGCGCGACTGCCCGGCGGCAAGGCGGCACTGTCCGGCGGCAAGGCGGCGCTGTCCGGCGGCCTTCAGCCGCCCCGGCAGTCTCCGGCTGGGGGCCGCTTCCCAACCGGCTGCCACCCAGGGGCTCATCGGACTCGGGCTCCTGGTCCTCGTCGAGCTGACCTTGCCGAAGTACGCCCGGGCCCGTACCCGGCACGGCTACGGTGCTGCCCATGCCCTCAGAACTGACTCCGGACCAGGTCCTGCGTGTGATCGCCGCCCTGGAAGCGGCATGGGACGGTGACGACGGCGCCCTGGCCGCGCTGATGCGCGGAGGGAGCGGCGAGCGGCCGCTGGCCGTTGTGGTCGCCGGGTTCGGCGAGAGCCGGTTGCTGAAGATGGTGCTGGCCGTGACCGGGATCGACGGCCTGGAGGGAGCCGTGCTGGAGCGGGCGGTGGCGGAGTACGGGCAGAGCCTCACTCCGCATCTGCTCGGTGTGGCATCGGGTCTGATGTCCGGGTGGGCTGTGAGCGCGGGTGAGGATGTCCGGGTGACCGGTGACCTCGCCCGCCACGTCCTGCGGGCACTGCTGTCGTTCACGGGGCGCGACGATCCGGAGGGGGTGCGGGCCCTGCTCGCGCACCTGCGCGCCGATGCCCTCGCCCATTCCTGAACCTCCCAGCCGGCCGCGCCCCGGTCTTGGGCAGCGCCGGACCCGGAGGGCATCTGCCCCGCATCGTCACCACAGCCAGGCGGTGGAGTGCCGTATCCGGGACAGGGCGCGGGCATCGCGGCGCGTGGCCGCGTTGCCGATCCGGCTCTGCCGGGCGCGAGGCCGGCGCGACTGCCCGGCGGCGAGGCGGCGCTTGGCGGCTTCCTGGACGCGCTTGCGCTGCTTGCGCAGCTGTGCCTTCTTCGCCGCCTTCGGCTTCGGCTTCGGCGGGCGCTTCCAGACCGGCTGCCACCCCACGGGCCCGTCGGCTTCGGGCTCCTGGTCCTCGGTGAGCGCGGCGGCCATCTGCTCGCGGGCAGCTCGGGCGCGGGCGAGGGCGTCGTCGGGGTTGGGCTGGTCTTGCGGGGTGTTCACGTGACTCCTCCAGTGGGGTTCCGGCCCGGTGTGTGCTGGGTGCCGGGCTGCTGGGTGTGCGGCTGTGGGGCTGTCGCCGGGGCGGGCCGCGACCGGGGGCCGTGGGTGAGGGCGCGCTCGCGGATGCCGTCCTGGAGGTTGGCGGCGACGGCTTCGAGCGTCCGGCGGGTCTGCTCCACCGTGGACGCCGGTCTCCTGCTCCAGGAGGGGGCCGGCCTTCCGGCCGGTGTGCAACGGCCGCGGGCGCGGCCTCGAGGTGGTGGGCGCGGCGACGGGGTGCGGCCGGGGGCGGGAGCCCAGGCGCTCCGCTCGCCGCGCCGCGCGGACCCGGGCAGCCAGTGCGTCGGCGGCGAGGCGGGCCCGCTCGTACGGCGGGGCGGTCCGCTTGCGGGTCAGCGGACGCAGCACGGCCTCATCCTCGGTGTCGCTCGGGTACAGGGCGCGCAGGTCGGCGGTCATCCTCCGGCCGCGCCCGACGGGGCGGGTGTGGCCGTCGACGGCCGTCTGCACGATCCGTTCGTCCAGGCCGGGTGGGTGTGGCCGGCCGCGCAGGGCGTAGGCGAGGTAGCGGGCTTCGGCGAGCAGGTGGTGGCGCGCGAAGGCGCCGCGCATCACATACACCACGGCGACGACGTCGACGGCCGCCAGCACGGTGTCGACCACCGGCCGCACCCGCGCCCACACCGCTGCGGCCGCCGCCCGCGCCCGCTCGGCGAGCCGGTAGACGGTGCAGGCGCCGAACGCCCGGATCGCGGAGGTGCGCCACCGCGTCCGCAGCTCGGTCAGCGACCGCAGCTCCGCGCGCTTGGACGAGCCGGAACCCGGCGGCCGACCGGGCCCGGAACGACGGACGGCGGGCCGCGCAGGCCGCAGACCAGACTCACAGCCGGCCCCGGCGGACGACGACGGAGGCCCGGCGGGCTGGACCGTGATCAGCCGCGCGGCGGCCGGACGGCGGCGGGGCGGCGGACGGGGAGCGGCCAGCAAAGCGCGGGCGCGGACGAACGCGGTCTCGGAACGCACGGCGTGGTGAGCAGCGGCGCAGGCCTGGCTGGTCGGGCCGGACCCCGATCGGCGGTGCGGCGGCCGGACGCTGGACGGACGGCGGTGAGGCCGACGAACCCCCGGACGCCGGTCCGATGCCGGACCCGGGGGCGCGGACGGCCGAGCCGGGCAGGGAGTGTCACGCTCCACACCCCGACTGGAACCGTGAATGTCGCCAGCGGCGTGACAGTCGACGGGAGCGGGCGGGCGCAGAGCGCCGCAGCGCGGGCAGCCGGTGGAGACGGGCGGGCAGGGGCGGGCGGCACGGACAACGATGCGGCGGCAAGCCAGGCATGCAAAAGGCCCCACCCGGGTGCTCGGGCAGGGCCTGCGTCACGCCCTCCCGAGGACGTCAAGGCGCTTGTTGACGGCGTTGAGGTGCTTGATGCCGATGGTCATCTCGGAGGCCATCAAGTCGAACTGAACCTGATCTTCGCTCACGGCACCGATAGCGCAGGCAGTCGCCGACTTACCCAGGTGTTCGAGGGCGAGCAACCAGCGCTTGTTCGCTGCCGGATCGGGGATCGGGTCCTCATCCTGGGCCGCTTCGATGTCGGCTGTGAGCGTGGAGCAGCTGTCGCTGAGTTTGGCGAGGTCGACGGGGTCGGAGTCGTCGGCCACTTGGCTGAGGTCGGCGGCGAGGGTGGTGATAGTTTCGGTGCCGCCCGCATCGCTCCAGGCGCGCATCCGTTTCGCGAGGGTGGGGACGGCGCTGGTTTTGGTGGCGATGGGTGCCGGCTGCTTGGCGACCTCGGCGTCGTCGTCCGTGTTATTGCCGATGAGCAGGCCGGCGGCGACCCCTGCGACGACGGCGACGGCGGCCCCGATGATGATCGCGGTGGGGTGCTTCTTCTTCGGCTGTGGCTCTGGCGTCCCGGCTGGCGGCGTGACGTCGTAACTCATGATCCCCCCAGGGATGTTGCGGACGTGCATCATGGCGTGTCTGACGTGCGCGGTGGGGCGTTGTGGCCATTTCGTGGCCGAGATGCGTGAAGCCCCCGCACGGTCGGCCGGGCGGGGGCGCGGCGTAAGCAGCGTGGGACTTGCCGGACCAGGGTTCGAGCTGTAGCCGGGCCGCGCACCGACCGGCACGAGATCCGCACGGCTTTCCCGCAGGAGGTCCAGCCGGCCGTGCGGGCGCACTACCGTTGTGGGAGGAACACGAACGCCGTGAGCACGGCGTGGAGTTCGGGGGGTCTCAGTGCTTGATGAGGTGTTGACCGCGTGGGCCGCCTCCGGTGGCACGGCGGTGGTGGCCGCGGTGGGAACGGACGCGTGGAGCGGGCTGCGGCAGGCGGTGGCCCGCTGGTTCGGCCGCGGCGACGCACAGCGTGAGGAAGCGACGCTGGAACGCCTGGACCAGACCGCCGCCGCGCTGGCGCGGACCGCCTCCGACCCGGCCGCGGCGGAGCAGCGGATGCGCCTGGAGTGTCCTGGCAGGCCCGCATCGAGACGCTGCTGGACGACCTCTCCCAGGACGAGCGCGCCGCGGCCGTCGCCAAGTTGCGCGACCTGCTCACCCGGCACGCCCCGGGAAGCCAGGCGGTGGCGGGGCCGGGAGGGCTCGCCGTGGGCCGGGACACACACATCAGCGCGAGGGACGGCTCGATCGCCGCCGGTGTGATCAATGGCGGGGTCGACGTAGGCCGCCCTCCGGTGCCGGATCCGTCCCGGGGCTGAACGGACCGGCAAGCGCGAACCCGCCCACCACCGGGCCGCCCGCCGCGGCTCCACCCGTGAACGTCCTGTCCGCACACGCCCGAAACCACAGCCTGGCCGTCGGTTACATGGCCCCGGGCGCACAGATCGTCCACTACGCCGCGCCGCGGCCGCCGGTGGGCCGACCCCACCAGGTCGGGGTGCTGCCGCGTCGGGCCGACTGTTTCCAGGAACGAGCTGTCCTCGTACAGCTGGAGCGGGCGGTGCGCCCCTGGGGGACGGCGGTGCCGTGCCAGGTGCTGGTCGGCCTGGGCGGGGTCGGCAAGACCCAGCTGGCGGCCCACCACGCCCGCCGGCTCTGGGCGCGCGGGGAGGTGGACCTGCTGGTGTGGATCACCGCGGCCACCCGCGCGGCGATCGTCTCGGCCTACGCCCAGGCCGCCCACGAGCTGCTGGGCGCCGACCCCACCGATCCGGAGCAGGCCGCGCGGGTCTTCCTGGCCTGGCTGGAACCCAGACCCGGCAGCGACCGACGCCGCTGGCTGATCGTCCTCGACGACTTGGCCGACCCGGCCGACCTGCGCGGCCTGTTCCCACCGGCGGGCCCCCAGGGGCGCACCCTGATCACCACCCGCCGCCGCGAAGCCGCCCTGACCGGCAGCGGGCGACACCCGGTGCCGGTGGGCCTGTTCACCGAGGACGAGGCCGTCGGCTACCTGACCGCCGCACTGTCGTCCCGCGGCCGCAGCGAACCCGCCGACCGGCTCGCCGCCCTCGCCCGCGACCTCGGTCGCCTCCCCCTGGCTCTGGCCCAGGCCGCCGCCTACCTCGTCAACGAGGACCTGGACTGCGCCGCCTACCGTGCCCTGCTGGCCGACCGCGCCCAGAACCTCACCGACCTGCTGCCCGACCCGTCCGGGCTCCCCGACGACCAGGCCGCCACGGTGGCCGCCGCCTGGGCGCTGTCCATCCAGCGCGCCGACCAGCTGCCCCCGCAGGGCCTGGCCCGCCCCCTGCTGCGGCTCGCCTGCGTCCTCGCCCCCAACGGCATCCCCGACACCGTCCTGACCGGTCCACCGGCCCTGACCTACCTCACCGGCCACCGCACGGCCGGACCGGCGCGGGCGGCCGTCGCCCGGGACGCCGTGCGCGCGCTGCGCACACTGCACCGTTTCAGCCTGATCGAGCACACCCCCGCGAACCCGCACCAGGCCGTCCGTGTCCACCAGCTCGTCCAGCGCGCCACCCGCGACACCCTCACCACCACCGAAGCCGAGCGACTCGTCCGCACCGCCGCGGACGCCCTCCTCGCCGCCTGGCCCGACACCGAACGCGACACCACCCTCGGACAGGCCCTGCGCGCCAACACCAACGCCCTGACGGCCCACGCCGAAGACGCTCTGTACCAGGCCGCCGGCGCACACCAGGTGCTCTTCCGCGCGGGGCGCAGCCTCGGTGAGACCGGCCAGGTCGCCGCCACCGTCGCGCACTATGAGCACCTGACCGGCACCACTCGCCACCATCTGGGCCGGGATCACCCCGACACCCTCGCCGCCCGGCACGAGCTGGCCCGGTGGCGGGGGCAGGCAGGGGACGCGGCGGGTGCCGCGGCCGCCTTCGCCGAACTCCTCACCGACCGGACCCGGGTGCTGGGCCCCGACCACCCCGGGACGCTCGCCACCCGCGGCGAGTCGGCCTACTGGCGGGGCGAGACGGGGGACGTGGCGGGCGCGGCGACCGCCTTCGCCGAACTCCTCGCCGACCAGACACGGGTGCTGGGCCCGGAGCACCCCGCCACCCTCACCGTCCGGCACGAGCTGGCCCGGTGGCGGGGACTGTCGGGGGACGCAGCGGGCGCGGCGGCCGCCTTCGCCGAACTCCTCAGCGACCGGATCCGAGTGTCAGGCCCCGACCACTACCACACCCTCACCGCCCGGCACGAACTGGCCCGGTGGCGGGGACGGGCCGGGGACGCGGCGGGTGCCGCGGCCGCCTTCGCCGAACTCCTCACAGACCAGACGCGGGTCCTGGGCCCCGATCACCCCCAGACCCTGACCACCCGCAACAACCTGGCTCACTTCCGGGGCGAGGCGGGTGACGCGACGGCTGCCGCGGCCGGCTTCGCCGAGCTCCTCAGCGACCGGATCCGGGTCCTGGGCCCCGACCACCCCCACACCCTCACCACCCGCAACAACCTGGCCCGGTGGCGGGGACTGTCGGGGGACGCAGCGGGCGCGGCGGCCGCCTTCGCCGAACTCCTCGCCGAGCAGACCCGGGTGTCGGGCCGCGACCACCCCCAGACCCTCGTCGTCCGGTACAACCTGGCGCACTTCCAGGGGGAAGTCGGAGACGCGAGGGGCGCGGCGGCCGCCTTCGCCGAATTGGCCGAGGCGATGACCCGGGTGCTCGGCGCCGACCACGCCCACACCCTCACCACCCACCGCGAGCTGGCCCGGTGGCGGCAGGAGGCCGCTGCCGATCCGTCGACCGGCTCCTGAGCGAGACCGGAAGCCCCGGTCGGGGGCGAACGAATGACGGGCGGCGGTCACCGCCGGGCGGGGCGGGCAGGGCGCGCCGACGAGGGGCTCCGGAGGGACCGGGCCTGGGGCGGGGAGGGCGTGAGCAGCGTGGGCCGGGCACCGGTCACCCGGGGGTGGCGTCGCCCAGGAACCTTGTGACGTGGCCGGCCAGCTGTGCGCGCAGCTTTTCTCGCGGTACGTGCCCTTCTCCGGCCAGGTGCTCAACGAGGTCGGCCCGCGTGGCGGCGAGCAGGGCGTGGGCGCTGAAGTCGCTGTCGGTCAGGCCCGGGATCTGCTCCAGTACGGCCTGGAGCAGGCTGTGCCACCTCTCGTAGTGCTCCGCCTGGTAGGGGCTGCTCCCACCCTCCTCCAGGGCCAGCGTGAGACGCCGGTTGTCGAGTTTGAAGCACAGGATGGCATCGAGCAGGGCGGGTACACGCTCCCACGGCGGGGTTCCGGGCCCCAGTGGCGGCGGGCCGGTCTCGACGGCCTCCCTTACCGGTTCGAGTCGCGCCTCGTAAAGGGCGCGCAGCAGCCCGGTGCGATCGCCGAAGGCGCGGAAGAGCGTGCCCTTGCCCACGCCGGCCGCAGCTGCGACATCGGCCATGGTGACGTCCTCGGGTCTCTCCCGGCCGGCGAAGAGGGCGTCGGCGGCCGCGAGTACGGCCTCCCGGTTACGGACGGCGTCCTTGCGGGACTTGCGCTCCGGCATGCTGCTCCTTGCAAAGCGGACCCGTAGTCCGTATCGTCGAAACGGACCCTAGGTCCGGATTATATGAGCTGGAGGACACCTGTGTCCGCACCCACTTCCCCGGTAGATCTGTTCCGCCACAGCCTGCGACTGCTGCTCGACAAGGACATCCCCGCATGGGTCGCCCTGTGGGCCGAAGACGGCATCGCGGAGTTCCCCTTCGCCCCCGACGGCTGGCCGCGGCGCCTGGAGGGCAAGGAGGCCGTCGCCGCCTACATGCGCCACTACCCCGACCACATCGACCTGCACGACTTCCCCGACCTGCGGATCCACCAGACCACCGATCCGCAGACCGTCGTGGCCGAGATGCGCGGTGTCGGCCGCTTGGTGGAGACCGGCGCGCCCTTCGACATGACCTACATCGTCGTCGTCACCGTCCGGGACGGGCGCATCACCTCCTACCGCGACTACTGGAACCCCCTCCGTGTCCAGAAGCCCGGCGCCGACTTCGCAGCGAGCAGCCGATGACCACCGCCGGCACCATTCTGGTCATCGGCGCCACCGGCACCACCGGCAACCGCACCGCCGCACGGCTGACAGCCGCGGGCCACCGCGTCAGAGCAGCCAGCCGTCGGGCCACCCCCGTCGCCGGCGCGGAACCGGCCCTCTTCGACTGGTACGACCCCGCCACCCACGCAGCCGCCCTCGACGGCGTCGACCGCGTCTACCTCGTACCGCCCGTGGGCGACCCCGACCCCGCGACGACCATGCTGCCGTTCCTCCACCGGGCCCGCACCGGCGGTGTGCGCCGCGCTGTGCTGCTGAGCTCCTCGGCGGTCCCGGAAGGCGGCCCGGCGGTCGGGGCGTTGCACCAGGCCCTGCCGTCTCTGTTCGACCAGTGGGCGGTACTGCGGCCCTCGTGGTTCATGCAGAACTTCACCGGCGCGCACATGCACACCCGCAGCATGCGAGAGGAGGGCGTCATCTGGACCGCCACGGCAAGCGGCCGGGTCGGCTTCATCGACGCCGAGGACATCGCGGCCGTCGCCGTCCAGACCCTGACCGACGAGCAGGCCCCCAACACCGATCTCGTCCTCACCGGACCCGAGGCACTCGGCTACGACGACATCGCCACGATCATCACCGAGATCACCGGCCGGCCCATCGTCCACCGCAGCCTGTCCTACGAGCAGCTGCGCGACCGCCTCGCGACGCAGATGCCGGTGGAATTCGCCACGATCCTGGCCAGGATGGACCGTGCCATCGCCCAAGGGGCGGAGGACCGCGTCACCGACACCGTCCAGCGTCTCACCGGCCGACCCCCACGGGCCTTCCGCGCCCTCTTGGAGAGGGAGGTCGAACGCGGCAGCTGATGCTCCGGGACGAGCGGCAGTCGGGACTACCGCTCGTCGGGCCAGGCCGCCAGGACGTCGCCGCTCTCCTCGTCGACGAGGGTGACGCGTGCGCCGGGCGTGCCGCCGTACTCGCCCACCCAGCGGCGGAACTTGTCACACGCCACCTCCTCATCGCCCCACCAGCCGTGCTGCACCGACCGGCCGTCGAGGACGAGCAGCAGGTGGTAGCGGCCGGGGCGGCTCATACGGAGTGTCCCCTCCCGGCGCGGACCGCGACGCGGCGCGGTCCGCCCTGCGTTCCGACGACGCACAACGGCTGCGCGGCGTCCTCCGAGTCGGGGCGGCGACAGAACGTGGTGTCGCACCTGCCGGGCTCTGGCCCGCGCGCCTGGAAGGGTGGCCGGCGGCTCGTGGGTTCTGCTGCACGACGTGAACTGAGCACCTGGACCAAACCGAGAAGGACACTCTGCACCACGGCGTCCATCTGGCCATGACGTACCTGCAGCCAGACAATGGCCAGCTCGACCGCGTGGCGCTGGACCTGTTCGTCAGCCAGGCGCACGACCAGGTGATTGCCCCCTTCCTCAAGCTGCACCCGGACAGACGCAGTTCGAGGTCACCGAGCTCGTCCCGATGCGCGCCGACCGGTTCTGAGCGCCGACGCTCCCTGGCCGCGCGCCGGATCGGTCGGTCAGGCGTCGGCCGTCGTCAGCCAGGCGATCCACGCGCCCGCAACACCGCCTGGCGCGTACGGCGCGACCACCCCGGCCCCAACTCCTACACCGTGGTCGACTGGTGGAGGCAGACCTCGTACCCGGGAGAACGACGACGTCTAGGAACCCGCAGCGCCGTGACAGCCGATCCGGCATGCTGGCCTTATGCCTGAAGAGCAGCGCTGCGGAGCCTGCGGTGGAAGCGGAATAACCGAGCACACCGAGCACTCGGTAGAGACGGACGCCGACGGCAAGCAGACGCCCGTCATCCACTCATGGACCGGGCCCTGCTCGACATGCCACGGCAGCGGCATCAGCTAGCAGAGGAGACCCCATCATGCGACCGATCTACGTGTGCATCGGATGCGCGGCCACCTACCTGCCGCCCGACCATCCAACATCCGGGCCCGCCCCGTCGCCAGCGCACTGCTCCCGCCCCGACTGCCAGACCGCCGCCCAGGAAGCTGTGAAGTGGTCCGGGCTGTCCGAGGCGAAGCTCGGCGAACTCGCCCGGCGCGCCGCCGGCCTGGAGGGAGAACCGCGGCGGCCGTGCCCAGGCCGGCGCACCAGCGCAGGCCGACGGGCCGGTTCCTCCCCCTCTGGCGGCCGCGGCAAGCTCCGCTGACAGCACCAGGTAACCCGCCAATACCAGCAGTACCCGCCCACCGTTCAGGGCAGGATCGCTGGCATGACCTGCGAAGACACCACCGCTGTACGACTCACCTGGAAGATCCAAAAACTCGGCAGCGGGAACGGCTTGCGCCAGTCCCTCTCTCGCCTGTCCTCGACGCCCAGTCGCTCTGCGGGCACGTTGACGTCGAAGAACCTGGGCCGCTTCTCGTCGAAGTCGAAGTGGAAGGAGAGCCCCACCATCAACGCGCGGAACTCCCGCAGCGCAGCCGGGGAGAGATGCGCTCCTCGTCGCCCCCGCCCAGCCGTCGGCGGGCTCGTCGTGCCGGTGCTCGTCGGCAGGCCCGGCTAAACGGGCTGGCCCGGCCGGGGCCTGTGACACCGAGCTGGGCGGCGCCACCCTTGACCTCGGTGATCTGCTCGACGGTGCGGCTCCGGCCCTCTCCGGCACCGTCCAGCAGCTCGCGCACGAGGAACAGCACCTTGATGCCCTCGCGCTCGTCGTCCTTGTCGTCGGCCGGCTCTCTCTCCCCCCCCCAGTGGCCAGGCGACCGATGACGCACGCCGCTAAAGCTGGCTGGCGGGCTTGACGGTGACATCCTCACGGCTCACCTCCAATCCCCCTCGGGATCGGTCAGGACCCGCATGTCTTTTAGCTGCAGCAACCGTTTCGCCTCGCGGTGATGTCTGACGTGTCAGCCTCTAGTCTGCGGCCGCGCCGGTACGGAGATCAGCGTCCGGCAGGTGGCGGTGTCGTTCGGTTCGCCGACGGGCATGCCATCGGCTTCGACCCAGGCGTGGGCGCCGAACGGTGAGATGCGTACCCCGCTGCACCACTGGTGCCAGTGCCCGCACAACCGGCACAGCAGAGCGGTGCCAGGGAGCGCTGGAAGCAGTAGCGGCCCGCACAGAGGGTCCTGACGGCCGTGACATGCTGGCAGGCGCGCAGGACTTCGTCGTAGCGGGCGGGCGCCGAGGACGACGCGGATCCGGTGCGGGGGCACACGGGCGAGGAGCCAGGCGAGAGCAACGGCAGTGTGAGCGACAGGGCGGGAACCGGTCGGGCTTCACCGTCGCAGCAGCCGAGAGAACTGCCGGGGTAGGGCCGGGTCCGGACTTCGCCGAAGCGGACGGCGAGGGTCACCAGCGTGTCGCCGGTGGGATAAGCGGGGTGGTCGGGGGTAGAACGGCTGATGGCTCGCGCGGTGTGCGAGCCGGAGCATGCCCGGAAAGAGGGCTGTTCCCGGGCATGACGTGAAGGATCAACCAGTATGGCCAGCGGCACCGTGAAGTGGTTCAACGCCGAAAAGGGCTTCGGCTTCATCGAGCAGGACGGCGGGGGCCCGGACGTCTTCGCGCACTATTCCGAGATCAAGGGCAGTGGCTACCGCGAGCTGACCGAAGGTGAGCACGTCACCTTCGACATCGGCCAGGGGCAGAAGGGCCCGCAGGCGCAGAACATCACCCGCGGCTGAGCAGGCAGCGGAGCACACGAAGTAGGGCGGCTGTCCGGTCCGGCAGCCGCCCTACTCACGTCCGCCAGCGGGCCAGAACTCGCCGGTTCGTGCGGGCCCGACCGTACGGCCGCGGCCGCAGCTGCGGCGCGGTGCGGTGCGGTGCGGCGCTAGAGTCCGTGCTTGCCGCCCACCCGGCCACACCGCCTCACGTGCATGGTGGTCCGCTCACGCGCAACGGGCTACCGCGCCGGGCTGGGCCGGGAGGTGTAGAGCACGCTGTGGCAGCGGCCCGCCTCCTCCCGCCCCGACGGGTCACCGCCCAGGGCCCGCACCCCGCCTGCACCGCCTCGATCGCGTGCCCGCGCTCCCGCTCGTCCGTGAATCGGTGCTGCGGATAGGTCCGGGACACATCCGTCGTGGTGTGCAGCCCTTGCGCGGCCAGCGTCCGCACGACAGGCTCATACGACACGGTCCGCAGCACGAACGCGCTCGCCCACACGGGACGCCGGACTCCGTCCAGCAGCGCGGCGAACGTCCGCTCGGTGATGTAGCTGCCACCGTCCGTCAGCGTGAGCAGCCCGATGGGCGCGATTTTCAGCGTGCTTCACGGGCTGTGGGGGTGGGGCTGCGGGCTCCACCAGGGCTGGGTGGTGTCGCGGAGTGTGTTGGTGCCGCAGTGCACCTCGCCGCCGAGGAGGTGGTGGGTGTAGAAGTCGTCCAGGTAGCCGACCTTGAACCCGGCTGCACGGTAAGCGGCGGTCACGGCGGTGGTGAAGATGTCCCTGCCGTTGATCACTGGCCCCCACTGGGCGGGTGCCAGGTAGGAGCGGGGGCCGAGCAGGGCGCCGTTGACGGCATCCGGCGTGT
The DNA here is from genome assembly GCF_055583025.1 of Streptomyces sp. NPDC104831. NCBI lineage: Bacteria > Bacillati > Actinomycetota > Actinomycetes > Kitasatosporales > Streptomycetaceae > Streptomyces > Streptomyces sp. NPDC104831. The sequence goes on along the minus strand of NZ_JBVJOT010000087.1, from coordinate 3,738 downwards.
AGGCGCCGAGCGGCGGCTCGGATCCGGCACCAGGACCGAAACCGGTCTTGTTCTCTCCGTAGCGGGCCACGTCCGGAAGTTTGCCGGGCGGGCAGGTCAGCGTGGGAAGGTGCACCTTGTCCGGGCCGCACAAGACGCCGCGGGTGTAGAGGGCCGGCACGCGGACGATCTCGGCGTCGCTGATGCCGGTCGCCCGTTTCAGCAGGGCGATGTTGGCATCGATGTGCCGGGCGGCCCGCAGGTTGTCGGCCCGGAAGGTCTTGGAGCCGGCGGCGTCGGCGATGGTTTCCTTCGGGGGCCGCTCGTCGGCGTATCCGGGCCAGGAGAACATCCGTGCCGAGCCGTGGCCGTGGCGTACCGCGGTGCCCAGCAGAGCCATCCCCGCGCGGGGATCGGCGACGCCGATCTTCCAGCCGCGCCGGGAAGGGGCGGGCAGGAACTGTACGAACTCGTCGACGTGCCCGACGCCCAGCCACGAGGTGTCCAGGAGCAGGGGGGACTGCGCCCTTTGCGCGAGCAGCATCTTCAGCATCGTGCGTGCCGGACGTGCGCCGGGGGATTCGCCCTGCTGCCCCATGATGATCCGTCCTGCCGGGAAGGACTGGCTGCCGTGGGTGTACGGAGGGATCGTCTCCAGGTTCCCCAGGGAGTTCAGACTCCAATCGGACGCGGGGTCCAGGGCGGTCTCCAGTACGGCCACGTCCCTGCCTCGCAGCGGATACAGCTCGGCCGCGCCTCGGCGACGGTTGTCGTAGTTCTGTGCGGAGCGGATCAGGACGCGCATGCCGTGGAGCCGTCCCCGGGGGGCCGGAAGGCTCACATAGGCGGGCTCGACGAAGTCCTGCGTCCAGTGGTCCACGGACGACTTCGGGTTCGGAAGTTCGAGGGGCACCGGCAGTCCCGCGTTTTTCGACGCGGCGGTGAAACCATTGACGAAACGGCGCTGCGCGAGGGGCTCGGGACCGCGCCCGGAGAACGTCGCCACCATCGTCCGCCGGGCCCGTTGCAGGTGATGGTGCGTCAAGACGGGTGCGACGTTCAGCGTCACCCGGTCCGAGCGCGTTCCGCCAGGACCGGTGACGGAGAACTCGACGACCGCCTCACCGTTCCACTTGGAAAGGTCACGCAGAACATCCTTGCCCTCCATACCCAGTTCCGCGCCCCGGCGCAGTTCCGTCGCGGTCAGCCGGGTCCGGGACGTCACCGCTTGCCAGCCATGAGGCCGACGCAGGAAGAGCCGGGTGTGCACCGCGCCTGGCCCGACGACTCGGACCCTTCCCCGGGCCGAGGGGGGCAGACCAGGCGCGGGGACGGTGCGCAGCCGCGCCAGGTCCAGGGCGTCCGCCGCTCCGTTCACGACCTCGTCCGCCGCGTCGTTGCAGGCGAACGCGGCGGGTGTGTCGGTGCGCGGGCAACGCCGCGCGTCATCGTCGATGTTCGGCAGGAAGACCGCTCCTCTGTCGCGGCTCCACCGGGTCTCCGCCTGCTCGTCACCGGCGCCCGCGGCCGTGCTCACGATGCCGTCCCTGTCCACATCGGCCCGCAGATCCGGCAGCCCTGCAGCATCAGCTGCGGCCGTGGGCGCCACGGGGGCCACGAGCGCTCCGACAGTGGCACCGGCAAGCGCTACCCGCCTCAAATACTTCACTGAGAACCTTTCGCAGGTTACGTCCGATTAGAGGCCGATTTGATGTCATGCTAGAAAAAAGCACGAACCGGTCCCTTTCTTCGACACGAACCCGCGGCAAGCAGCGGAAGCGCGCGGCGCGGGAGGGAGCGCCCTCCAGTGAATGCACGCGCCGGTCAGCGTGTGGGTCCGCACGGAGTCCGTCTCCACCGCATATGCCACCGACACCGGGTGCTCCGGCTCGCCGCACAACCGGTGTCCCGCCGCCCCGACCTCCACGCCGCCGGAACGGCCGGGTCCTTGGTGCCCGGGGCCGACGGGGCGGTCGGAGGTAGAACGGCTGATGGTTCGTGCAGCGTGCGAGCCGGGGCATGCCTGGCGAGAGGTCGGCGTGCTACTTGTCATCAACGGTGCGCCAAGCACAGTGGATGTCACCGGCTTCGGCGATTCCGCCGGTCTCCTCGACTGTACAGCGACCCCGATGGTCAGCCCCGGAGGACTGGTGGAACCGGTCCTGTCCGGGGCGATGTCTGGGCAGGCGTGGGTGATCTCTCATTTCTCGCTGTGGTCCTTGCGCCGTTCCTGGCACCCTGCGTTGTCCTGGGCACTGCCGTCGCGCTGGTCCGGCGGGCCTGCAAACAGCAGCCGGTACCGGTCGGATGTCTGCCGAGCGTCACCACCTGCATTCTGGCGGCGGTCATGGGCAGCGCGGCGGCGTTCGGCGCGTATTCGTGGGGTGTGATGTCGGGGTTCTACGTCCTGGATCCGGGTCAGATGTGCGCGGCGAAGGGCGTGCCTGGCGATCACATAGTGACGCGGTGGACAGTGCCGGTCAGTGCACAGTGCGTCACACCGGACGGTGTGGGAACCGAGCTGGCCCCGGGTTGGGTAAATCCCGTGATCTTCCTAGGCCTCGCGCTGTTGCTACTGGCCCTCGGCACAGGAATCATCGCGGCAGTGCGCCGACATCTCTCCTCACGGTAAAGCACTCACGCGCACTGGCTACCCATACGCACACAAACCCCACATCTGCCCATCGTGACGCTCACCCGCCTCCCGGCTGAGAGGGCACTCCCACGCCGGTACGACGATCATGCGGCGCGAGGCCAGCTCCGAGCACGACTCGCTCGCCTCGGCTTTTGCTCACCGCTGGCATAGTCCTGCGTCTTCTCGACGCCGAGCTCGCCCGTGCAGCCAATCCGCGGCTCAAGGACCTGCTCCTCGCCGGTGGCGAATGCCTCACTCTGCCGGGCCCCGTTCCTGTATCAGGCCGCTTCGATAGCGGAAAACTCGGCGTAATCACCTCGTACCCGGCTTCGTTGACAACGGTGTGGCAGGCCTGGAACCGGTGTGCTCACTCTGGCCGGCCCCACTGCACTGCGGCAAGGCACCGATGCACAGGGAGTTCATATGATCACCCAGTTGCTCAGCAGCGAGGGCTATGACCCAGTGGACAGGTTCGACGCCTGGTGCCAGTTGGCCCGGTCGATGCCCATCCAGCATCGGGTCAGTTCGGAGCACACGGCCGACTTCCGCTTCACGCTGCGCACTGTCAGGTTGGGGCCGGCGGCCGTGGCACACACGCGCGTACTCGGGTTGCATGCCGTCCGGACACCCCGCCTGATCCGACAGGAAGACAACGGCAGCTACGAATTGGTGATGTGTACCCGCGGGGGGATCAGCACCGAACAGACGGGTGTCGAGTACCGGTCCGGGGTCAGCCAGTGGGCACTGTACGACTCCTCCCGCCCGTACTCCATGAGGTCGCTCGCCGACCTGGGCTCTGTCCACTCCGCGGTCGCGTTGGTCCTTCCGAAAGCCTCGTTGGGACTCCCGGAAGCCAAGGTGGCCCCCCTTCTGTCCGGCCCGCTGCCGGGGAGCACCGGCGTCGGGGCGCTGATCGGCGACATGCTTGCCCGGGTATTCCGCGAAGCGGACATGATGCAGCCCGCTCACGCCCATTGCCTCGGTAGCCTCCTCCCGAGCTTGGCGGCTGCACTGTTCGCCCAGGAACTAACAAGTCATCTCATTTGGCGAGTCGGCGGTAGCAGATGAGGGTGCAGGCGAGGCTGGTGAAGGCGAGGAAGTGCTCGGCTTTGCGTTCGTAGCGG
>NZ_JBVJOT010000086.1:0-24769 GCF_055583025.1 Streptomyces sp. NPDC104831 | reverse complement strand
CAGCGCCGGGGACGACGCGGAAAGCCACGACCCAAAGAAACCACCGGGACGAGCCCCAGCGCCTCGTCCCGGTGGTTCATCGCGGTCGACTCATTCCGTCGGCGGCCGCGCGGGAAGACCCAGCCGGTGGGCCACGGTGGTCAGGGCCCCGCCCAGCGGGAGCGCGACGCGGGTGACGGCGTGCCGGTCGCCGCGGGTCGGGTCGCGGTTGACGATCAGCACCGGCTTTCCGGCCCCGGCCGCCTGGCGGACGAACCGGAGCCCGGACATCACCGTGAGGGAGGAGCCCAGGACGAGCAGTGAACCCGCCGCACGGACCAGCTCGCGGCAGTGCTCGACCCGCTCCGGCGGAACGGCCTCGCCGAAGAACACCACGTCCGGTTTGAGGATGCCGCCGCACAGCGCGCAGGGCAGCACACGGAAGTCGCCGACCTGTTCGTCGGTGAGATCGGCGTCGCCGTCCGGGTTGAGGCCGGCCGCCACCGGCGCGAAGCCCGCGTTGGCCTCCTCCAGCCGCCGGGCGAGGTCCCGGCGCGCGCTGCGGGCACCGCAGGACAGGCAGACGACCCGGTCCAGGCTGCCGTGGAGTTCCACGACGTCCTCGCTGCCGGCGGCCTGGTGCAGGCCGTCGACGTTCTGGGTGATCACCCCCGAGAGCAGGCCGTGCCGTCCGAACGCGGCGACGGCCCGGTGACCGGCGTTCGGCTCGGCACGCCCGAAGGTGCGCCAGCCCAGGTGGCTGCGCGCCCAGTACCGGCGCCGGGCCCGCGCGTCGGAGGTGAACTCCTGGTAGGTCATCGGGGTGTGCCGGCTCAGGCTGCCGCCCACGCCCCGGTAGTCGGGGATGCCCGACTCCGTGGAGAGGCCCGCCCCGCTGAGCACCAGCACCCCTCCCCTGCCCAGCGCCTCGACGACCGGCCCCGGATCCGTGGTGCCCGGCGGCAGGTCCTCGGTGGGCGTCCAGCTCAGAGTGGGGCGCATACGCATACGGCCAGGGTACGGAACGGCCGCGCCGGTCCGGGCCGGCGCACCTCTCGGGGCCCCGACCCGGCGGGGATCACGGCGCCTGCTGGGAGGCGGCGGCGTCGGGGCGCAGGTCCGACAGGGCCAGCCGGTGCGCCGGGGGCTCCGGCAGGACCACCCGGCGGGTGGTGTGCGGGCCGGTCCCGGCGTGCAGCAGTTCGCCCGGCTCCATCAGGCGCCAGTCGGGGTGGTCGTCCATGCGCTCGCTGGCCACGACCACGGCCGGGTGCTCGGCCAGGGGTCCGGAGCGGACGCGCATGCGGCCGTGGCTGCCGCTGTGGTCCAGGTGACGGGTGCCGTGCCGGCCGCCCGCCGGGCGCTCCAGGACGTACAGCTCGTGGGTGTCGGGGTAGCGCAGGGCCCACAGCCCGCCGGGGGTGACGAGGACGAGGTTGAGGGCGTAGACGGGCAGGTGCCGCGCGATCCACCCGGCGGCGTGCCGGATGCCGGCGCCGAGGTCGCCGCCGTTCTCCCTCGTCTCCCGGGTGATCAGGGCGAAGAAGCGCTCGGAGTCCGTGTCGCCCCGCACCGACGACCGGTCCGCACCCAGGTGGTCGTCGAGCCGGTCGAGGCCCTCGATGACGCCGTTGTGCGCGAACAGCCGCCCGTCCTGTTCGAAGGGGTGGGTGTTGCGGGCGTCCAGGCCGCCGGTGGAGGCGTAGCGCACGTGGGCGACGAAGGTGGCCGACTCCACCTGGCGGGCCTCCTCGGCGAAGGCGCGGTCCTCGTACGCGGCGATCGGGGCCTTGTCCACACGGGGCGTGCCGTCCGCCGCGAAGTAGCCGAGGCCGGTGCCGTCGGGCTCCCGGTGGCTCTGTCTGCTGAGGCTGTCGGGGGCGTCCAGCAGCCAGAACGTCGCACGGGTGCGCCGCGGCGCACTGCTGAGACCGAACAGACGGCACATGATCCCTCTCCTTCGCCGTACCCGTCGCGTCACCGGTCCGCCCGGCCGAGGGGGCGCTGTCCGGAGTTCCCCGCCGCCGCGCCGGCGAATCGGCACCGCGCGAAGAGCCGGTGCGCGTGCGCGGCCCGCGGGTGCCGTGCACGGCGAACGGATCCGGGCCGGACGGCGCCACGTACGATCGGCTGGTTCCCGCCCACGAGGAGTACCCGCCCGATGACCGCCGTCGTTCCGCCGCCCCGCCCCGCCCCCGGCCTGCTGCGCGTACGGCGGCACTCCCGCGCCGAGGGGGACGAGCGGCTGCACGGCCTGCTGTGGCAGGCCGGCGACGGCTGGCGGATGATCAGCAGCGCGGTGCTCGGCGGCGGGATCGGGGAACGGTCCTGGGTCCTCAACGCGCAGGTCTCCCACGGCTATGCGCGCACCGACCCGGACCGGCACCTCGCCGAGCTGGCCCGGGACGCCGGCGCCCGGGGCCCGGGGGTCGGGCTGATGACGGCCGCCGACGTCCGGGCGTACGGTCACGCGTCCGACGGCGGCGTGGAGGCGGTCGCCACCGCGGGGCTCGGGGTGCGCGGCTGGGCGGCCTCCCCGGCGGAGGGCACGGCCGCGGCGGCGCGGCCGGGCACGGTCAACATCCTCGTCGCGCTGCCGGTGGCGCTGACCGACGCGGCCCTGGTCAACGCCGTGGCCACCGCCACCGAAGCGAAGGTGCAGGCCCTGCTCGACGCCGGGTACGACTGCTCGGGCACCCCCACGGACGCCGTGTGCGTGGCCGCCCGGGCCCCGCGCGCCGGCGACGAGGTCCACGCCTTCGCCGGCCCCCGCTCGCCGTGGGGCGCCCGCGTGGCCCGCGCCGTGCACCGGGCCGTGCACACCGCCGCCCGGGCCGGCCACCCGTGACGCGGACGCGCCGGCACCGGCGCCGCCGCGTCGTGCCGCCCCGGATCGACCTGGCGTTCGCCCGTGCCCTGCCCGCCGGCGGGAGCGGGCGCAGGAGTGCTTGCGGCCGGCACTCGATCCGGACATGTCCGTGCGCCGTACGCCCGCGGAGTGGCGGGCCGTTCCCCCGGTCGCCGCGACGAGGACCGGTTTGCCGGGCCCGTCACGGCGTCGGGGCGTCGGCCCGGTGCCGGATCACTTGCGCAGGAAGGTGAGGAGAGCCGCGTTGACCTCCTCGGCGTGGGTCCACAGCAGGCCGTGCGGGGCGCCCTCGATCTCCACGTAGTCGGCGGTGGGAAGCGCCTTGCGGAAGGGGCGTGCGGTCCCCTCGACGGGGAGGATCCGGTCACCCGTTCCGTGCAGGATCAGCGCCGGCACGTCGATGGCGGGGATGTCGGCCCGGAAGTCGGTGTACCAGGTGGAGGGCGCGGCCGCCGCCGCGAAGAAGCCGCCGCCCGCGGCGACGTTCCAGCTGTTGCGCACGGCCTCCTCGCTGATCCTCGTGCCGAGGTTCTCGTCGAGGTTGTAGAAGTCCTGGAAGAAGGCGGTGTAGTACGCGTAGCGGTCCGCCCGGACGGCCGCGACGACACCGTCGAAGAACTCCTTCGGCGCCACCCCGTCCGGGTTGTCGTCGCTCTTGAGCAGGCAGGGCTCCAGCGAGGCCAGGAAGGCGACCTTGGCGACCCGGGCGGAGCCGTAGGCGGCCACGTACCGGGCGACCTCGCCCGTGCCCATCGAGAACCCGACGAGCACGGCGTCCCGCAGGTCGAGGGTCTCCATCACGATGTTCAGGTCGGCCGCGAACGTGTCGTAGTCGTACCCGGTCGTCGTCTGGCCGGACTGCCCGAACCCGCGGCGGTCGTAGGTGATCACCCGGTAGCCGGCGTCCAGCAGCGCGGCGGTCTGCCGCTCCCAGGAGTGGCCGTCGAGCGGGAACCCGTGGATGAGGACGACCGGCTGACCGGTCCCGTGGTCCTCGTAGTAGAGGTCGACGGCGGTGGAGTTCTCGTGGCCCACGGTGATGAACGGCATGCGTCGGTCTCTCGTTTCCGAAGAAGTGTCAGGGAACCCGTTCACGCTAGGCCGGGCGATGCCGCTCCGGTTGCCGCGCAGTGCACCGCTCCTTGCCCGCGGGCGCAGCGGTCGCCACGCGGCCGGACGGCAGTGCTTTCCCCGGCAAATCCCCGTGCGTTCTCCGACAAGGCCCTCCGGCCGCCGGATCCTAGGGTCGTGGGAGGACATTCCACTTCTGCGCTCGTTTGGGGGCCACCATGGATCAGCGGGTCGGCACGGTCACGTGCGACGTGACCGCACACGTCGGCGTCGTGAAGGGGCCGCCGGTGCCGTTGCCGGCCCGGTTGCACTACGGGATCACTGACCCCTACGCCGTCCGGCTTTCCCTCGGCTCGTCGACCAGCCGCCCCGTGACCTGGTTCTTCGCCCGGGAACTCCTCTCCGGGGGGCTGGAACGCCCGACCGGTCGGGGCGATGTGCGGGTGATGCCCGGAGGTGCCCGCCGGCCTGGCTCCCTGCGCGTCGTGCTGAGCAATTCCGCCGGCACGGCGCTGGTCGAGCTGGCCGGCCGGGAAGTGGCCGCGTTCCTCCGGCGGACCTTCACCCTGGTGCCCGCCGGGACCGAAGGCGTCCACCTGGACATCGACGGCGCCATCACCGAACTCACCGACAGCGGCCGCTGACCCGTCCCTCACCGCCGTACGGTGGCCACCGCGACGAGGCAGGCCAGGACGGCACCGGCGGCGAGGGCGGGCGCCGGGGACCAGGCGGCCAGCGAAACGCCGCTCGCGGCGGCGGCGAACGGGACGGACTCCACGGCCCGCCGCTGGTGGGGCCGCAGGTGTACGGCCCATACGGTGATCAGGAAGACGGCCGCCGGGACGGTGACCACGAGGGCCACCCCCGCCGGCGGTGTGCCGTTGCCCCGGGTGAGGTGATCGGCGTAGGCGGCCAGCCCCGCTCCCTCCGCGGTGGCCGAAGCGAAGATCAGGTAGTGCCCGTAGGCCCAGGCGAAGCGCTTGCGGTGCACCTGGTGCGTGGTGGCCAGCAGGGCGTGCGCGGGCCGGGTGAAGTACAGCCACCACAGGGCGAAGGCCATCAGCAGGCCGCCCGCCGCCAACGCGTACAGCGCGCCCGTGGCGTGGTGCCGGTCGAAGCCCCCGCGGACGGCGACGGTGGCGGACGCGACGGACTCGCCGAGCACGATGAGGGTGAACAGTTCGTAGCGCTCGGCTATGTGGCGCGGATGCCACGGGGTCATGCCGGCGGACTGCGCCCACACGGGCACCAGGACCTCCGCCAGGATCAGCGCGACGATTCCCGGCAGCCGGGCCGGTGCCGGGAGGAAGAGCAGGGCGACCCAGCCGAGCTGACACACCGTCACCCCGGCGGCGAAGCGGAACGCCGTCCGGCGGCGGGCGGGGGCGGCCAGCCCGGCGCGCAGCCACAGCGTGGCCAGCGCGGTGCGCAGCACCACGTATCCGAGCGTGACGACCAGCAGATCACCCCGCTCGAAGGCGGGGCCGACACCGGCGGCGAGGATGAGGGAGCCCGCGATCTGCACCAGCACCGTCAGCCGGTAGGGGGTGTCGTCGGGGTCGTAAGCGGAGGCGAACCAGGTGAAGTTCATCCAGGCCCACCAGAGGGTGAAGAAGACCAGCAGGAAACGCAGGGTGCCGGAGGCGTAGTCGCCGTGGGCCAGCGCCGCGTGCAGGCTGTGCGACGCCTGTGCCACGGCGACGACGAAGCACAGGTCGAAGAAGAGCTCCAGCGGGGTGGCGGAGCGATGCGGCTCCGCGGGGTCACGGCCCGTCATGGTGCGCCGGCGCCGGGCGGCCGGGGCCGTGCCGGGGGGCGCGGGCCGGCTCAACGCAGGGCTCCCGGGGCCGCGCCGGCCGCCGGACGGAGGGCGGGGCCGGTGCGGACCAGGTGCCGGAGCCGGTCGACGGGGACCTCGACTCGGACGGCGGCGTGCGGCGCGCGCAGCGGGTCCGCACCCGCCGGTCCCGCCGACGCGGCCCCGCCCAGGACACCGCGGCCGGCGTCCTCACCGCCCCCGCCCGCCCGGCACGGGCGCCCCTCCTCGGCCCCGGCCGGGTCCGGCCCGCCCGCGACGTACCCGCCGCCGGCCCCCGGCCCGGCGACCACCACGTCCGCCTGTTCGTTCACCCTCATCGCCGTCTCCCGCCCCACCCGTCTCCACGGATGCCACCGCCCCGACGCTAGGCCCGCCGGAGCACGCCGTGAGTCCCTCAACGCACGGATGCTTGTACGAGAGTGCCCGCGAGGACCGCTCACCGACCGGCTCGGCCGGGCGTGCCGGCGCACCGTGTGGGTGACATGGACCGCTCCGGCGGCCACGGCGGCCGCCGACTCGCGGCGGGTGCGCGGGACGGCCCGGCGCCGTCGCGGGTGGCGGCGTCGATGGGCCGTTCGGCGCACGTCGCATCCGCTCCGTCTGCTGCCCTGCCGCAGGGGGTAGGCGGCAGTGGTGACCACTCCCTCCCCCTCGACAACAGACGACTCGCCGCAGCAGGAGACCCCCGCGCTCAAGAAGGCGCTGACGACCCCCCTGCTGTACTTCTTCATCCTCGGCGACGTGCTGGGCGCCGGTGTCTACGTCCTCGTCGGCCGGATCGCCGCGGAATCGGGCGGCGCCGTGTGGGTGCCCCTGCTCCTCGCGCTGCTGCTGTCGCTCCTGACGGCCGCCTCGTACGCGGAACTCGCCACGAAGTACCCGAGGGCGGGCGGCGCCTCCCACTACACGACCCTCGCCTACGGGCCGTTCACCGGCTTCCTCGCCGGGTTCTGCATGCTCGCCGCGGGCATCGTGTCCGTCGCCGCGCTGGCACGGGGTTTCGCCGGCGACTACCTGACCGCCTTCGTCAGCCTGCCCGTCGTCCTGGTGGCGGCCGTCTTCCTGTGCGCCCTGGCCCTCCTGAACGCCCGGGGCATCAGCGAATCCACCCGCGCCAACGTCGCGGCGACGGTCATCGAGGTGGGCGGTCTGCTCCTCGTCGTCGGCCTCGGGGCCTGGCTGTTCCTGCGGGGCGACGGCGACCCCGGCAGGCTCGTGCGTCTCGGCACCGCCGACAAGGGGGCCGCCGCCGGCGTCCTGGGCGGGACGGTCCTCGCGTACTACTCCTTCGTCGGCTTCGAGACCTCCGTCAACGTCGCCGAGGAGACCCGCGACCCGCGCCGCTCGTATCCCCGCGCCCTCTTCGGCGCTCTGGTGACGGCGGGTGCCGTCTACGTCCTCGTCGGGATCGTCGCCTCGGCCGCCGTCCCCACCGCCACCCTGGCCCGCTCCAGCGGCCCGCTGCTGGAGGTGGTGAAGGAGGCGGGTGGAGTGCCGCCGAAGCTGTTCAGCGCCGTCGCCCTCGTCGCCGTCGCCAACGGCGCGCTGCTCACCGGCATCATGAGTTCCCGGCTGGCCTACGGCATGGCACGGGACGGACTCCTCCCCCGCTTCCTGACCCGGGTGCTTCCCGGGCGCCGCACACCGTGGGCCTCGATCGCGGTCACGACCGCCCTGTCCTTCCTGCTGGCGCTCACCGGGGACGTGGCGAGCCTCGCCTCCACCCTCGTGCTGCTGCTCCTCGTGGTGTTCTTCCTCGTCAACACCGCCGTCCTGGTCCTGCGGCGCGACCGTCCCGCGCATCCCCACTTCCGGGCGTACACCGCCGTCCCCGTGCTGGGAGCGATCTCCTGCGTGGCGCTCGCCACGCGCGTCGAGGCAGGGGTCTGGGCACGCGGGCTGATCGTCATCGCCGTCGGTGTGGCCTTGGGCGCCGTCACCGCCCTGAACCGCCGCCGGACCCCGTCCTGAGCGGCGGCCTGTGGGCCGGCGGCATCCGTGGCGGTCAGGAACGCTGCTTCAGGTAGTCCTCGACGCCCGGTGTCCGGTGCGCGTCCTCGACTCCGACCGTTCCGCCGAGCGCCTTCGTGTCCGGTTTGAGGACGTAGGTCGACAGGCTGGCCGGGCGGGAGGGGTCGGAGAAGTCCTGCGGAGTGCCGAGACCGGTGTCCACGTCGGTCTGCGAACGGTGCGCCTTGATCACGTCGGCGCGGGCCAGGCTGCCGGCCGCGCACGCCTTCTCCAGGTCCTCGCCCATGAGCTGGGCCGCGTTGTACCCGGAGAGCACGCCGGAGTCGACGGCGGAGTCCGGGTACTTCTTCCTGTAGGCGGCGACCATCTTCCTGACGCCGGGCAGCTCGGAGCCGACCGTCGGGGCGGCGCTGACGATGCTGAGCATCGCGACCAGGGCGGGCGCGGCCTGGGTCTTCAGCAGCTGCGGGGCGTAACCCGGCGCGCTGGTGACCACCGGGACCTTGAGGCCGCTCGCGGCGGCGACGCCTGCGAGGGAGGCGGTCTGGGCGGGTCCGGCGCTGATCAGGACGGCCTTGACGCGGGCCTTGGCGAGGGCGGCGACCTGCGCGGACAGGTCGGTGTCGGTGGCCTGGATCTTCTGGCCGACGACCGTGATCCCCGCCTGCTCCGCCGCCCAGGTCGAACCCTCCAGCGCGTTGTCGCCGTAGTCCCCCTCGAAGTAGACGTGCCCGATCTTGTCGCCCTTCCCGATGTCCTTGGTGCGGACGAGGTAGTCGACGGCGGCGAGCGTGTCGACGTCGTACGTGGTGCCGAGGACCTGCACGGCGTCCTTGCCGAGCAGGGAGGCGGACCATGCCTGCGGGAAGGTGAGCATCCGGTCCCGTTCGATGTCGTCGAGGAGGGCGGCGACCACGGGGGAGCCGATGACCTGGGGCAGGGCGACGACGTCGGGGGAAAGGTCGGCGTAGGCGGTGACGGCCTTCTGGACGTCGTAGCCGTGGTCCTTGACCACGATCTCGATCCTCCGGTGGCAGATCCCGCCCCGGGCGTTGACCTGGTCGGCCCACAGCCGCTGCGCCTGCACGATGCTCTTGCCGAGGGTGGCGTAGGGGCCCGTCAGGTCGGTGAGGGCGCCGAGCCTGATGGTGTCCGCGGTGACGCCGGGTCCGGTGCGCACACCGTCGGCTCCCGTGTCGCCGCCGTCGCCGCTCTTCGCCTTGGAGCTGCAGCCGGTGGCCGCGACGAGCAGGGCCAGGGACACCGCGAGGGCGGCCCGGGTGATGCGGTTGCTGGAGTTCACGGGGTGTGCTCCTTGGTTCGTGCGACGGTTGCGGTGGGTGTTCGGCCTCCGGCCGGGCGGCGGCCGTGGATCCGGGCGGTGAGCCGGCGCAGGAGTCCGCTCAGACCGTCCGGGGCGAAGAGCAGGACGACGATGACGGCGGCGCCGTAGAGGTAGCGGGACGCCTCGGTGGGGCCGAGGGCATCGCCGGCCGAGCCGGGCGCGGCGACGAGCGGGAGCCGGTCGGCGTACCGGGCCAGCAGCAGGGGCAGCGTGGTGACGAAGACCGCGCCGGCGGTGGCACCGGCCACCGAGCCGAGGCCGCCGACCACGATCATCGCGAGGTAGTCCACGGACAGGGCGAGCCCGAAGTAGTCCGGGACGACCCGGCGGAAGGCGAGTGCCAGCAGGGCACCGGCCAGGCCCGCGTACATGGAGGACGTGACGAACGCCCCGGCCCGGTAGCGGGCCACCGGTATGCCCATGACGGCGGCGGCGGTCTCGCTGTCGCGCAGCGCCTTCAGGGCGCGTCCGGCCCGGGAGCGCAGCAGGCCGCGCGCGGTGAACCAGGTGAACGCGAACAGGGCCAGGCCGAGGTACCACAGGCGTTCCTCGGCGCCGAACGGCACGCCCAGTACGACGAGTTCGGACTCGCCCGCGGCGAAGGCGAAGGACCCCAGCGAAAGCGGCGGCACGGAGAGGCCGTTGAAGCCTCCGGTGACCGGCTCGGCGCTGACCAGGACGTGGTGGCCGAGGAAGACCAGGGCGAGCGTGGCGACGCCCAGGTAGACGCCGCGCACCCGGCCGGCGACGGGGCTGAACAGTCCGCCCGCCAGCCCGGCCAGCAGGACCGCCGCGACCAGGGCGAGCGCGGTGGGCAGTCCGGCGCCCGGCCCCTCGCCGGCCAGCCAGGTGTAGCCGTACGCGCCGATCGCGAGGAAGAAGGAGTGGCCGAGGGAGAGTTGGCCGGCGGTGCCGGCGAGCACGCCCAGTCCGACGGCGCCGATCGCGGCCGCCATCGCGAACAGGCCGATGCGCAGCCAGAACACGTCGAGGTAGAACGGCGGCGCGCACAGCAGCAGGGCAGCCAGGAGGAGCGTGAGGGGCCGGCGGGCGCGGCGCGGGGGGAGATCAGACACGGACGGCACCCTTCGCGCCGAAGAGGCCCTGGGGCCGGACGATCAGGACGATGACCATCACGGCGTACGGCGCCACGTCGCCGAAACCGTCGCCGAGCACGTGCAGTTCGGACTGGTAGCCGGCGGCGAACGCCTCGGTGAGCCCGATCAGGAGGCTGCCGGCGAGGGCGCCGACGGGTGAGGCGAGACCGCCGAGGATCGCGGCGGGGAACGCGGCCAGCGCGATCTGGCCGGTGGTGCGCTCCAGGCCGGGGGCGGGGAACGCGGCGAGGAACACGGCGGCCAGTGCGGCCAGGGCGCCCGCGAGGCACCAGGCGCCGGTGCGCACCCGGGACAGCCGGATGCCCATGAGGGCGGCCGCCTCGGCGTCCTCGGCGGCGGCGCGCAGGGACAGCCCCCAGGCGCTGTACCGGAAGGCGGCGAACACCGCGCCGATGACCGAGCAGGAGACCACGATCGCGGCGATCCGGCTGTCGGCGACGGTGACCGGGCCGAGCCGGGTGACCGAGTCCGCCCAGGGGTCGCCGAGCGGCAGCAGGTCGCCGCCGATCCGGCGGGACAGGTCGGTGAGCAGCAGCACGTCCACGCCGATGGTCACGATGGTCCGCACGTGGGCGGCGTGCGGGCCGGCGCCGCCGCGTCGGAGCAGGAGCCGGTCGACGGCGCCCGCGACCGACGCGGTGGCCGGCACGGCCGCGGCGAGGGCGCCGGCGAAGCCGAGGTGGGGGTGCCAGACGGCGGTGAGGTAGCCGCCGAGCAGCAGCAGGGAGCCGTGGGAGAAGTTGAGCACGCCGGAGGCCTTGTGGATGACCACGAAGCCGAGGGCGACCAGGGCGTGTACGGCGCCGAGGGACAGGCCGTCGAGGAGGCTGGTGAGGAAGGCGTTCACGCGGCGTCCTCCCGTTCGCCCGCGGTACCGAGGTAGGCGCGCAGCACCTCCGGGTGGGCGCGGACCTCGTCGGGGGTGCCCTGGGCGACGAGGCGGCCGAAGTCGAGCACGGTGACCTCGTCGGCGAGGCGCATCACCAGGCCCATGTCGTGTTCGACCAGCAGCACGGACAGGCCGAGCCGGGCGCGGACCCTGGTGACGACCTCGGCGGTCCGGGCCCGCTCCTGCGCGTTCATGCCGGCCACCGGTTCGTCCAGGAGCAGCACCCGGGGCTCCAGGCAGAGCGCGCGGGCGAGTTCGACGCGCTTGCGGTCGCCGTACGGCAGCAGCGCCACCGGCCGGTCGAAGTGGGGGCCGAGACCGGTGAGTTCGGCGATCTCCCGGACCTTCTCCAGGTGCTCGCGCTGCTCGCGCACGGCGTGCGGAAGGCGCAGCGCCCCGGCGGCGAACCCGGCGCGGGTCAGCGCGTGGCGGCCGACCATCAGGTTGTCGGCGACGGTTCCCTCGGTGGTCACGATGTTCTGGAAGGTGCGGGCCACCCCGAGGGCGGCGATGCGGTGCGGGGCGAGCCGGGTGAGGTCGGTGCCGCCGAGGTGCACGGTGCCGCGGGAGGGCCGGCAGAGCCCGGACAGGACGTTGAAGAAGGTGGACTTCCCGGCGCCGTTGGGTCCGATGAGGGCGTGCACGGTGCCGGGGGCCACGGTCAGGGAGACACCGTCCAGTGCGGTGAGGCCGGCGAAGCGGACGGTGACGTCGCGGACGTGGAGGGGCGGGACACCGTGACCGGCCGGCGGGGTGTGGGGAGCGGGCGGCGGGGCGCCTTCGGGGCCCGCCGGGAGCCGGGGGGTGTTCACGCGGCCCCCCGTCCGGGTGTGCCGGCTTCCTCGCCCAGGTAGAGGCGGCGGATCGCGTCGGTGCGGGCGAGTTCGGCGGCGGGACCGGACAGGCGCACCTCGCCGACGTCGAGGACGTGGGCGTGATCGGCCAGCGACAGGGCCATCCGGGCGTTCTGCTCGACCAGCAGCACGCCGGTGCCCTGGGCGTTGATCTCCCGGATCACCTCGGTGATCCGCTCGGCCATCAGCGGGGCGAGTCCGAGCGAGGGTTCGTCGAGCAGGAGCAGGCGCGGGGCGGCCATCAGGGCACGGCCCATGGCGAGCATCTGCTGCTCGCCGCCGGAGAGCAGCCCGGCCGCCTGCCGGCGGCGTTCGGCCAGCCGGGGGAAGAGCGCGAACACCCTTTCCCTCGCCTGCCGTTGCCGGTCCGGGCTTCGCCGGCCGAGGCCGAGGCCGCCGCTGCGCAGGTTCTCGTCCACCGTGAGGTTCGCGAACACCCGCCTGCCCTCCGGGACCTGCACGACACCGGCGCGGACCGCCGCGACCGGGTCGCGTCCGTCCAGCACGGTGTCCCCGTAGGCGATGCGGCCCGCGGTGACGGCGCCCCGGTGCAGCCGCAGGGTGCCGGACACCGCGCGCAGCAGGGTGGACTTGCCGGCTCCGTTGGCGCCGAGCAGGGCCACCACCTCGCCGGGCGGCACGGTCAGGGACACGGTGCGCAGGGCCGACACGGCACGTCCGTAGGTCACGTCGAGGTGCTCCACGGTCAGGGCCGGCCGGTCGTCCAGGGGTGTTGCGGGCATCGCGGCTCCTCGGGTCCGTGCGGGTGGGGCACGGGGGCTGCGGGGTACGGGGGCCCTCACGACAGCACATCCCGCGAGCGGCGGTACAGGCGTCCCGGTCCGCTCGGTGCGCCGGCCCAGTGCGGGCGGCACGGGCCTGTGCGCGGGCCCAGCGGGGCGTTTCCCGGGGGGCGCGGGCCGGCCGGGAAGGGCGGCGCGGGGGCAGGGCGGGAGCGGGGCGCGCGGACGCGGACCGGCACCTGGCGCCGGGCCGGTCCGCGGCGGAGACGGGTCCGGCCCTGCGCGGGAGAGGGGTGCCGGCGCGGTCCGGCGGCGGTGTGGGCCGGCACCGCGCACGCCCCGCCCTCAAAACCGGTCGCGGAACGGCCCGCGGTGGGCGACGGACGTCCTCGCCACGCCCTTCGGCTGCGGGCTACGGGCCACGGGCCACGGGCCACGGGCCACGGGCCACGGGCCACGGGCCACGGGCCACGGGCCACGGGCCACGGGCCACGGGCCACGGGCCACGGCATCACGGCCGCCCCGTTCCGGAGGTCAGCGCGGCGGGAGCCGGCGCGCGGTGAGGGCGAGGCTGATCTCGACCACGTCGGACGGCCGGGACAGCGAGCGCCCGGTGAGCTGTTCGTAGCGGCGCAGCCGGTTGAGGACGGTGTTGCGGTGGCAGTAGAGGCGTTCCCCGGCCCGCTGGGCCGAGCCGTCGCAGGCCAGCCAGGTGGCCAGGGTCTCCACCAGCAGGTCCGCGTCGGCCGGTTCGAGGCGGGCCAGCGGTCCGAGGATCCGCTCGGTGAGCGACGCGGCGAGTTCCGGCGCGGCCGCCACCATCGCGGCGGGCAGTTGCTCCGCCAGCCGGACGGTGCCGCCCTCGGCGGGACACAGGCTCAGCGCCAGGTCGGCCTGCGTCCGGGCGTCGCCGACGGCCGCGAGACCGTCGACCACGTTGCCCATCCCGACCCGGGCGCCCGGCCGGGGCGGCGCCGGCGGACCGGGGAGTTCGCCGTCCTCGGCGAGCAGGATGCCGTAGTCCACGTCGGCGCCGGTGTGCCAGTGGGCGCGCGGCGGCTGCGGCAGCGCGGCGCGCGGGCCGGCCGGTCCGGGGGGCCGCCCGCCGGCGACCGCGACCACCACGTACCGCCCGTGCTCGGGCAGCCCGAGCGCCTCGGCCGCCTCGGGCAGGTCGGCGATGCGGCTGGTGCCGTCCAGCAGCGCGGCGGCCAGCAGCCGGACCCGGTTCTCGCGCTGCCACGTCATCTGTCTCTCCACCTGCCGGTAGGCGTCGGCCACGAGGGTGCAGTGTTCGTCGACGAAGTTCCACACGTCGGCCGCGACGTGCACGAGCAGCCGGACGTCCTCGGGTGCCGTCCGGGCGGTCTCCTCCACCAGGCCCTGCCACACCAAGGACCCGCCGATCCGGAAGGCGTGCAGCAGCGCGTCCAGGGGCAGGCCCTGTTCGGCGCGGGCGGCACCGATCCTCCAGGAGCACCGGCGGGCCGCGTCCCGGGTGCCCCGCGGGTCGATCAGCGAGGTCACGCTGTGCCGCAGCGAGCGGTGCGCCTCCTGCCGGGTGCTGTGCGGGTCGGTCCTGAGCGCCGTCCGGTAGGCCGGCTCCTGCTCGTGGAGCACCGCGAGCAGGCGATCGGTGAGTCCCGCCAGATCCTCCAGGAGGGCCCGGGCGGCCCGGTGCAGCACACCCGCCGCCTCGGCGTCGATCAGTGAGCGCGTCCGCGGCGGTCCCGGCCGGGGCACGGCCGCCGGGCCGGGGCGGAGCGCCGTCGGTGTCCTCAAGGCTTGGTGCATCGCGGTCGTCCCCCCGGAGTCGGCTCGGCGGCGGCGCGCCCGCGACTCCCCGGCGGCTCACGCGGCCGCCGGGTCCGTGCGGTGGCTGCCGCCCGTCTGGTCCTGCCCCGAAGAATGGCATACCGTCCGGTCGGTCAATAGGGTCGTGCACCGCCTTTTCACCGCCCCCCGGAACGCGCCGCGTCCGCCCGCCGGCCCGGTGGGCGACGAGACCGGGTACGGCGTCCCGGCCGGCCGCCGCGCCCGCGGCCCACGGCCCGCGTCCCCCGGCGGTCAGGTGCTCAGGTGCCGCTCCAGCCAGTCGGCCGCGGCGCGGCGGAAGAGCCGGCGGTTGTCGGCACGGAGGAACTCGTGTCCTTCGTCGAGCAGGGTGAGCAGTTCGGCGGTGACACCGCGTTCGCGCGCCGCACGCACGAACTGCTCCGACTCCCCCGGCGGCACATTCGTGTCGTACTCCCCGTGCACGGCGAGCACCGGTGCCCGCAGCGCGTCGATGCGGCTCATCGGCGACAGCGCCCGCAGCAGTTCACGGTCGCGCTCGGGGTGACCGTACTTGTGGGCCGCCGACTGGGCGATCCAGGGTTCGGTGCCCTCGAAGAACGTCGCGAGGTCCGACATGCCGCACACCGCGATCCCGGTGCGGAACAGTTCCGGGTGCCAGACCAGGGAGGCGAAGGTGAGGTAGCCGCCGTACGAGCGCCCCATCACCGCCAGCCGGGCGGGATCGGCCGGGCCCGCCAGCACGGCGTGGGCGGCGCAGTCCGCCACGTCGTCGATCGCGGCGAACCGCCCCCTTCCGAGGTCGGCGTCGACGAACGACCGGCCGTGTCCGGAGGATCCGCGGACGTCGGGTGCGAAGACGTCGAGTCCTCGCCCGAGGATCTCGTGGTACAGCGGGTCGAGGACGGGGCGCTCCTGGTCCTCGGGACCGCCGTGCAGATGGATGACGCAGGGCGCCGGTTCGCCGGGGGCGCGGCCCGGCGCGCGGTAGTACCAGCCGTTCAGCGGCAGCCCGTCCCGGGCGGTGGGGCGCAGGGGGACCGGCCGCACGGGCGGGCGGCCCGGGGGGACGGCGTCCTCGTCGCGCGACGACCACGGGGTGCGCACCGGGGTCGCGCCGTCGGGCAGCCACCAGATGCCGGGGCGGCGGCGGGAACCGGACAGCGCCAGCAGCAGCCGGGGGCCGGCGCCGGTGATGCGGGTGACCACTTCGTGCGGCAGGGACACGGGCCGGGACGGGCCCGTGCCCGCCCCGGGACGGGCGGTCGCGTCCCGGTGCCGCCCGGGCGGGGCGGACGCGCCGGTGTCAGCCCCCGGCCGGCCGGCCGTGCCGGTGTCCAGGACCTCCACCTCGCTCATGCCCCGGACGTTCCAGGCGAGCACCGCGGACCTGCCGTCGCGGGCGCACCGCAGCAGTTCCAGGTCGCTGTCCTCGCGCGAGGCGGCGACCGACCAGCCGCGCGGGCGTCCGTCCGGGCCGAGCCCGGCGGCGAGCAGGACCGCGAACTCGCGGTAGGCGTTGCTGCGCAGCCAGAGGGTGTCCGCGCGGGGGGAGAAACCGCCGATCCACGGATCCCCGTCGGCCACCGGCATCACACACGTCGTCGCCAGGTCGGCGGTGCGCAGGACGACGGCCTCGCGCCGGCCGCGGGGCCCCCGGCGCAGCAGCGCGAGCGCGCCGTCCCGGCTGAGGTCGCACACGCGGAGCGTCGCCGCGTCCTTCTCGACGGCGAGCAGGACGGGGGCGGCGACACCGTCGGGGTCGACGAGGTACGCCGACAGCCCGTCGCCGAACCCGGCTGCCGGGGCGGTCCCGCCGCCCGGCGCGCCGATCACCGTCGTGCCCAGCGTGAGCGCCGGCGACGGCAGTCCGGGTCCGGGGGCCGTGCGGGGTGCCGGGCCGAGGAGCCTGGTGTCGCCCGTCCGGCCCCGCCAGTGGGGCGGCAGGTGGCCGTCGGCCGGTCCGGCGCCGGGCCCACCGGCCTCCGCCGTGGCGTCCGGGGCGGGTACCGCGGTGGGGACGGCGACGGTGACCGCGATCGCCGACCCGTCGTACGCCCAGCAGCCCAGATGGGCCGAGCTGCCCGGCTCGGCTCCGGCGAGGATGTGCCGGTCGCCGCCGTCGGGGCGGACGCACAGCACCCGTGTGTGCTCGCCGCCGCCGGGGGCCACGGTGTAGGCGATCCAGCGGCCGTCGGGCGACCAGGACACCTCCGTCACGGGGTCCGGTCCGTCGTCGAGGAGGTGCACGGCCTCGCCGTCGGCGGGGCCCGTCCAGAGCTGTGGCACACCGCCCCGGTCGCAGATGAAGGCGACGCGGGTGCCGGACGGGTCGGCCGAGGGGTACCAGCAGCCGTGCGCGATGAGCCGCGTCGTCGCCTCGCGCGGCCCGGAGGCGTTCGGCAGCGGGACGCGGGCGGGTGCGGCGAAGGCGTCGGCGCGGCCGCCCGCGGCCGACGCGGGCGGAGACGGGGGCGGGGGGACGGTCCGCGTCGGGTGGGCGGTGGGGGGCCGCCCGGCTCCGGCCGGTCCGGCGTCGGGCGGCCGTACCACGAGCGGCTCCCCGGTCAGATTCCGTGCGTCTGCAGCCATATCTCCAGCAAAGCCACTTGCCACAGTGCGTTCGCTCCGCGCTTGGTGCGGTGTCGGTCGGGGGCCGCGAGGAGTTCGGCGACGTAGGAGTCCCGGAACAGGCCGCGCCGCTTCGCCTCGGGGGCGCCCAGCGCCTCACGGACCCTGTCCAGGACGGGTCCGGCCATGTGGGTGATCGCCGGGACCGGGAAGTAGCCCTTGGGCCGGTCGACCACCTCGCGGGGCAGCAGCTTGCGGCCCGCCTCCTTGAGGACGCCCTTGCCGCCGTCGGCCAGCTTCAGCTCCGGCGGGCAGGCGGCCGCCAGCTCGACCAGTTCGTGGTCCAGGAACGGCACGCGGGCCTCCAGGCCCCAGTCCATCGTCATGTTGTCGACCCGCTTGACCGGGTCGTCCACCAGCATGACGTGGGTGTCGAGGCGCAGGGCGGCGTCGAGCGCCGTCTCCGCCCCCGGCGCCGCCATGTGCTCCCGGACGAACCGGCCGGAGACGTCGTCCGGCGGCAGCATGTCCGGTTGCAGCATCGCGGCGAGATCGGCGTGCGGCCGGTCGAAGTACGTCTCGGCGTACCTCCGCGGCTCCTCTTCCCGGGCCGCGGACGCCAGTTGCGGGTACCAGTGGTAGCCGGCGAAGACCTCGTCGGCGCCCTGCCCGCTCTGGACGACCTTGACGTTCTTGGACACCTCCTCGGACAGCAGGTGGAAGGCGACCACGTCGTGGCTCATCATGGGCTCGCTCATCGCCGCGACCGCCGCGTCCAGGGCCGAGGACACACGGTGCGAGGGGACCACCAACTGCCGGTGGTCGGTGGCGAACTCCCGGGCCACCAGGTCGGAGTAGCGGAACTCGTCGCCTTCGTCGCCGCCCTCCGCCTCGAAGCCCACGCTGAACGTCGCCAGGTCCCGCTGCCCCTCGTCGGCCAGCAGGGCCACGATCAGGCTGGAGTCCAGTCCTCCGGAGAGCAGGACACCGACCGGGACGTCGGCGACCATCCGGCGCCGTACGGCGGTGCGGAGCGCCTCCAGCACCGCGTCCCGCCACTCCGAGGCGCCCATGCCGGCGTGCTCGGGGCGGCGCGTGTACGACGGCTGCCAGTAGCGGTGCTCCTCGTAGGTGCCGTCCGGCTCGACGACCCGCACGGTGGCCGGGGGAAGCTTGCGCACCCCCGCGAGCACGGTCCGCGGGGCGGCCACGGTCGCGTGCCAGCTCAGGTACTGGTGGACGGCGGCGGGATCGAGCGAGGTGTCCACGCCGCCGGCCGCGAGCAGGGCGGGCAGGGAGGAGGCGAAGCGCAGCCGCCCCGGGGTCTGCGCCAGGTACAGGGGCTTGATGCCGAGCCGGTCGCGGCCGAGGATCAGACGGCCGGTCCGGTGCTCGACGAGGGCGAAGGCGAACATGCCGTGGAAGCGGTCGACGCAGGCGGTGCCCCACTGCCGGTAGGCCGCGAGGACGACCTCGGTGTCGGAGGTGGACCGGAACCGGTGGCCGAGGCCCGTCAGTTCCGCGCGCAGCTCCCGGTAGTTGTAGACGCACCCGTTGAAGACGCCGGTGATCTCCTGCTCGGCGTCGGTCAGGGGCTGCGCCCCGCGCTCCGAGAGGTCGATGATCTTCAGCCGGCGGTGTCCCAGCGCGATGGCGTCCCGCGTCCACACCCCCTCGCCGTCGGGCCCGCGGGCGGCGAGCCGGTCGTTCATCCGCTCGACGGCCGCCAGGTCGGGACGCGTGCCGTCGAAGCGCATCTCTCCGCTCAGGCCGCACATCGGGAAAGACCTCCCTGCCGCGGGTACGGGGCGCACGGGGTGTGCGGCGACGAGGTGCGCGGCGGGCTGCCCGCCGGTGTGTGGCCGGGACTGGTCGACACGGTGGTGCTTCTCCTTCGCTGTGTGGGTGGGGAGGGGACGGGGCGCGCGCTCAGCGGCCGGCCCCGGACGAGTGGGCGACGGGCCGCCCCGGGGAGCCGAGGTGCCGGGCGGGAGCGGCGGGCCGCCTGCGCGGGTGGTCGTCGCCCCGGGTCTCCGCGATCGCCAGGTCGGTGCAGGCGAGCAGGTCGTCCTCTTCGGCGGTGCGGCGCATGCGGTGGGCGGCGCTGCCGGTCGCGAGGGCCCGCTCCGCGAGGTCCCGGACCGTCGGCCAGTCCCCGGCGGCCTCCAGCGCCGGGCGCACCCGCCGCAGCAGGTTCCGCACGACCTGGGCCGCGGGTGCCTCGTGCCGCGTTACGGGATCGATCAGGACGCCTTCCAGGCCCGAGCGCGCGGCCCGCCAGGAGGCGGCGCGCAGCCACTCGTGCCGCCCGTCGCAGGCGGGCGCGTCCGACGCCTCCAGCCGCTCGCGGGCCTCGGTCACCAGGGCGCGGTAGAGCCCGGCGATCAGCACGACCGTCTCCGGCCGGGGGCAGGCGTCGCAGATGCGCAGTTCTAGGGTGCGCTGATGGGCGGACGGCCGGATGTCGTGGTAGATCATCCCCGCGTCGCTGATGACACCCGAGTCGATCAGGCACCGCACGGCCGCGTCGTACTCGGCGGCGTCGGCGAAGCATCCCGGCGGCCCCGCGGTGGGCCAGCGCTGCCACACCATGGTCCGCCAGCTGGCATAGCCGGTGTCGGCGCCCAGCCAGAAGGGAGAGCTGGCGGACAGCGCCAGCAGGATGTGCAGCCACGGGGACACCTCGCACATGAGGCGCACGGCCAGGTCGCGGTCCGGCACGTCGACGTGGACGTGGGTCCCGCAGATCAGCTGCTCGTCGGCGATCATGCGGTACTCGTCGACCATGTGGCGGTAGCGGGGCCCGGCGGTCGGGCGGGTGTCCTGCGTACGGGCCAGGGGCACGGTGCCGGCGGCCACCACGGCCAGTCCGTGCGCGCTCGCCGCCGCATCGAGCCTGCGTCTGGCATTGATCACATCGTCGTACAGGCCGGCGAGGGACTCGTGCACACCGCTGTTCGTCTCGACGGTCGCCTGCTGCAGTTCGTTCGTGAAGGTGTCTGCGGGGAGCTTCTCCAGCATCGCGTCGGCTCGCGGCGCGAGCAGGCCCGTCTCCACCTCGACGATGTGGAATTCCTCTTCCACTCCGATGCGAACGGTCACGGCACTCCTAAGGTGACGGGCGGACGCTGACTGCCCCACCCGGGGACGACCCACCCCTCCGGTCCGCCGGTGGGGGGCTGTGCACCTCCGACTTCCCACCAGGCTCATTGCTAAGCAGGGCTGCTCCTCGGAGGCTCCGGCCTCACACACGAGCACACCGGTGCACCCCCCGCGCGGCCCCGGCGCACGGGCTCAGCCGGCCGGGGTGGCCAGTGCTTCCCCGGCCCGGACGACGCGCCACTCCTCGAGCGTGTCCCGCTGCCGCCGTGCCCGTTCGAGCAGGGTGGAGAGCCGGGCCGGGTCCAGGCGCCCGTCGGCCGCGCCGAGCCGAAGCAGGGTCTGCCAGCAGGCCGCCTTCCCCTCCACCCCCAGCCGCAGGGCTTCCAGGTCCAGTACGGTGCCGAGCGGCGAGGGGCGCACCAGGTGGCCGTTGGGCTTCAGCCGTCCCAGCCTCTCGGCCGCCCGGCCCGCGCACACCTTGTAGCGGCGAACGGGGACGCCGAGGTCCCGCATGATGTCCAGCAGCGCCGTCCGGTCCTCGGCGATCCCCGCCGCCACGGGCTCGATCGCACGGCCGAGCGCGGAACCGCGGGCGGTACGCGCCAGACGGGCGGCCCGCTCGGTGCCGGCGGTGGCGCCGGCGAGATGGTCGTTCAGATAGATGCCGAGCAGCCTCGTGTCGACGCCTCGTCCGGTGGGGCGGCGCCGGGCGGCGCCGGAGTGCGCGAGGGCGTTCATGCAGCCTCCTTCGGTTGCCGGGAACCGTCCGCGGGCGGGCCTCCCCGGCCGGTCTCCGCCGTCACGGGTACCGCGGTGGCTTCCCGCGATGTCCGGCGCGGCCGGGCCCGCCCGGCGTCGTGGCGGGCCGTCGGCTATCCGACCGGGCGAGGAAGGTGATCCCCGGCCCGTCCCTCCGCGACGGCGGAGCCGGCGGCGCGGTGTCACGGTCGCGGGCGGACGCGGTGCCACCGTGGTCGCGCGTCACCGCCCCGGCGTCCGGCCACGGAGGCGCAACGGGGACACACCCGCCGCACCCGGTCGGCCGCGCCGCCGGATTCGGGGAAGGTGTCGGACCAGCCGACGTGCGGGAAGCGCGCGAGGCGCGAGCGGCTGAGGGACAGCCCGCACACGGTCTCGTTCCGGCCCGGCTCCCAGGCGTGGACCTCACCGGCGGGCAGCCTGCGGCGGCCCTCCTCCTCGTCGGTCCACTGTCCGGAGGCGGCAACGGCGTACCGCTTGCCGCGCCTCACGTGCCGCACCCCGCTGTCACAGCGCTGCTCCCGGTCACTTCGGCACCGTCCTCCCTCCGGGCGGTACGCCACGGCCGGCCGGGTCGTACGGCAGGTCGCGCCGCCCAGACCCTGCGAGTCCCACGGAAGACGCCGCCTCACACCCGCGTGTGCCGCGGGGCCCGCTCCTCGCCGCCGGCGCGGCACCCACCGGGCACCCCCGGCGGCCCCCAGAGCTGCTGTTGGGTCACCCTTAACCCACGCGTCTCCTGGGCCCCTTGGCACGGCAGGGGAACGACGGCATCCTGAACTCCCCTATCCCCCACAGCCGTTGGGCTGCGCCCACGAGGAGGACGCAGTGTCGTCGAACAAGTCCGCGCCGCGCCGCAGGAGATGGCTCGCCACGGTCACCGGAGCCGTCGCCCTGGTCGTCGCCTTCCCCGCCACCGCCTTCGCCGCCCCGCCCCCGGCCCTGGCGGGCAACGCGGACGCGGCGGAATCCGCCTACCAGCCCGCCTTCGACTACGACACCGACGGCTGCTACCCCACGCCGGCCATCAGCGCCGACGGAACGGTCAACAGCGGCCTCAACCCGACCGGCGCCCTCAACGGAAACTGCCGGGACGCGTCCGACCTGGACAACACCAACGGCTACGCGCGGGCCAAGTGCAACGGCGGCTGGTGCGCGTACATGTACGGGCTGTACTTCGAGAAGGACCAGGCACTGGCCGGCACCAGCATCGGCGGGCACCGGCACGACTGGGAGCACGTCGTGGTGTGGGTCCAGAACGGCACCGTGCAGTACGTGTCGACCTCCAACCACGGTTCGTTCACCGTGCACCCGCGCTCCGAGGTCCGCTTCGAGGGCACCCACGCCAAGGTCGTCTACCACAAGGACGGCATCGGCACCCACTGCTTCCGGCTGGGCACCGCGAACGACGAACCGCCGGAGAACCACAAGGGGACCTGGCAGTACCCGACACTGGTCGGCTGGAACGGCTACCCGGCGGGCGTCCGCGACAAGCTCAGCGCGTACGACTTCGGCAGCGCCAACTTCGGCCTGAAGGACGCGAGCTTCGCCTCCCACCTGTCCTCGGCGAAGCCGTCCGGCATCCCCTTCGATCCGTACGCCTGAGCCGCGCGCGGCGGCCGGGCACCGCCGGCGGCACACCCGGAGCGGGCCCGCGCGCGATGCGGTGAGGCCCCGCTCCGCGACCTGAGGCCCGCGCGGGACCGCCGGCGGCGAGGGCGTACCGGCCCGCTTCCGCGGCTCCCCCTCTTCCGGGCGTGCGGCAGGGGTTGCGGTTCAGGCGTTGTAGCCACCGTCGGCGGCCAGCACCGCGCCCGTGACGTACGACGCGGCGGGGCTCGCCAGAAAGGCGATCGCCGCGGCGATTTCCTCGGGGCGGCCCATGCGCCGCAGGGACAGCGAGCCGAGCAGGGCCTCCAGGGTCTCGGGGCCCGGCCCGTCCATGCCGCCCTCCATCAGTCCGGCCTCCACGACGTTGGCCGTGATGTCCCGGGGGCCGAGGTCCCGTGCGACCCCCATGGTGTACCTCTCGATCCCCGACTTGGTGGCCGCGTAGTCGGCCAGGCCGGGGGCGCCGGCGCGGGAGCCCAGTCCGGAACTCACCGTGACGATGCGGCCGCCCGCGCGCAGCACCCGGGAGGCGGCCCGGGTGACGGCGATGACGCCCAGGTAGTTGGTGGCGTGCATCCGGTCCAGCGCGGCGGTGTCGGCGTCCGGGTCGTCCACCGTGCGGCCCTGCTGCACCGAGATCGCCGCGTTGTTGACGAGGATGTCCAGGCCGCCGAAGTGCGCGACCACGTCGTCGATCAGCGCCGGTGCCCGGCTCGTGTCCGCCTGGTCGGACCGGAAGGCGACGGCCTTCGCCCCCTTGCCGCGCACCTCGTCGACGACAGCCTGTGCCTGCTTCTCGGAGCTGACATACGTGAAGGCGACGTCGGCACCTTGCTCGGCCAGCAGTCGTACGGTCGCGGCTCCCAGCCCGCGCGACCCCCCGGTGACCAGGGCGACCTTGCCCGTGAGTGGCTTGCTCATTCTTCTCACCTCGTTGATCGGCCTTCCCGACAGTCGCAACATTAATTGTTACGACAGAGGGTTGCAACCATCATTGTTACGACCGTCCCGTCGTAACATGAGGCGTTGCGGCCGACAGGGGGCGTTCATGAGTGCCAACAGCAGGTTGACCATTGCCACCCACGCCCTGGCGTGGATCGGTCTCTACCAGCGCCAAGGCCACGAGGTCGCCACGTCCGAGCAGATCGCGACCAGCGCGAACACCAACCCCGTGGTGATCAGGCGGCTGCTCGGCGAGCTGCGCAGGGCCGGGCTCGTGGAGTCCCGGCGGGGCGTGGGCGCGGGCTGGTCGCTGGCGCGCGAGCTGGGGTCGATGACTCTGCTCGACGTGTACGAGGCGGTGGAACCCGGCCCGCTGTTCGCGATGCACCGGGCCGCCCCGGACCAGGGATGCGTGGTGGGTCACGGCATCCAGCCGGCGATGCGGGGCATCTACGAGGGCATCGAGGAGACTCTGAGGCGCGAGCTGGCCCGCGTGACGCTCGAGGACGTGCTCCGGGACGTCCTCGCGGCGCCCCGCGAGGCTCCCCGTTCGCCCTGACCTGATCCGATGTGCGACTCCGGCTCCGCCCGTGATCCCCGCCGGATCTAGTCGCCCGTCGTGCCGTCGAGCATCTCGCGCAGGATGTCCAGGTGGCCGTTGTGGCGGGCCGTCTCCTCGACGAGGTGGAGCAGAATCCAGCGCAGGTCGACGTGGAGGCCGTCGCGGACGGATCGCCTGGCCCGCTCGTCCAGGGAGTTCTCCGCGACCAGCTCGCGGTAGCGGGAGCACTGTCCGTCGTACTCGTCCAGCAACCGCGTGAGCGGGAAGTCGACGGCGATGCGCATCTCGCGGTCGGGATCCTCCTCGGTCCAGGGCCCCAGGTCCTCCTCCCCGAGGAAGACCACCTGGAACCAGTAGTACTCGACCCAGCGGAGGTGGTTGATCAATCCGCTCACGGTCATCAGCGGCGAGCCCGGCAGAAGCGCCTTGCGCGCGTTCTCCTCGGAGATGCCCGCGCACTTGGCGCGGGCGGTGTCACGTGCGTAGTCGAGGAACGTGGTGAGCTGGGTGCGCTCGTCCCAGGCGGACGGCATGTCATCGATTCTGGTCATCGCGCGAAGCGTCCCTGATCACCGCACCCCCTGTCGAACCATTTGTCGCCCGGCGCGGCCCGCACCGGGTGACTCCCACCCCCTACGGGACCGCCCTAGCGCCGGCCGCGGCCGGTGTGGTGTGCGACCGCGGCCTTGACCAGGCCGGCGAAGAGCGGGTGCGGGCGGGTCGGGCGGGAACGCAGTTCGGGGTGGGCCTGCGTGGCGACGAGGTACGGG
>NZ_JBVJOT010000085.1:0-25026 GCF_055583025.1 Streptomyces sp. NPDC104831 | reverse complement strand
ACCCCCAGCCATACCACCCCCCCCCCCCCCCCCCCCCCCCCCCCCTCCCCCCTCTCCCCCTTCCCCCCCCTCCCCCCCCCCCCCCCCCCCCCCGGGCCCGGGGCCGCCGTCCCCCCCCCCAGGCCCGTGGCGGGGGCCCGGCCGCCGCGGTGCGGCCGGGCCCCCTCGACGTGGTTCAGCGGTGGCCGAACCACGTCATGGAGGCGAGCGCCTTGTCGTCGTAGCCGAAGAGGGCCTGGTTCTCCCAGCCGTTGCCGGAGGCGGCGTCCGCGGGGTCCCAGCCGTTGCCGGCGACGGCGGTCCAGGTGGCCTCCCAGTAGAAGACGCCGAGGCCGCGGCCGTTGGGGACGGCCTCCACGATGCTCGCCACGTCGTTCATCCACCGGGTCTGGCCGGCGACGGTCGCCGGGTAGCCGGAGACGAGTTCGCCGGTGGTGTCGATCTGGTTGGTGAGCGCGTCGTCGCTGTCGAGACGGAAGGGGTAGGCCGTCTCGGCGACGAACACCGGCTTGCCGTAGCGGGAGGCCGCGTCGTCCAGGGTGGTCTGGAAGTCGGAGAGCGCGCCGTGCCAGTAGCCGTAGTACGACAGGCCGATCACGTCGAACCTGACGCCGTTCGCGACCGCGTTGTCGAACCACCATTCGGTGCCGGCCTTGTCCCCGCCCTTGGCCAGGTGCAGCGCGACGGGGGTGGCCGGGTCGACCGCCTTGACGGCGCTGTAGCCGGAGTTGATCAACCCGGCGAGCTGGGTCCAGTTGTCCGTTGATCCCTCGGACCACAGCATGCCGCCGTTGATCTCATTGCCCACCTGGACCATGTCGGCGGTGGTGCCTTGAGCCTTCAAGGCGTTCAGCACGTCGTACGTGTGGTTGTACACGTCCGTCTTCAGCTGACTGTATGTGTGGCCCGCCCAGGCGGCCGGCTTCTTCTGGGCTCCGGGGTCGGCCCAGGTGTCCGAGTAGTGGAAGTCGACCAGCAGCTTCATGCCCTGTGCCTTGACGCGCTTGGCCACCGCCAGGACGTGCGCCTTGTCGTTGAAGCCGTCGGCGGGGTTCACCCACACCTTCAGACGCGCGTAGTTCATGCCGTACGACTTGAGGATGGGGAGGGCGTCGCCGGCGGTGCCCGCGCTCGTCCTGTACGTGCCGCCCTTGGCCTCGCTCTTGGCGAGGGAGGAGATGTCGGCGCCATGGATGGAGGTGCCCGTGGTGCCGGGCGCGAAGGTCAGGTCGTCGACGTTGATCCAGTTGCCCGCGTTCGCGTCACTGTTGACGCTGATGGTGCACTGGTTGTTGCTCACCTTGACCGGCGTGACGATCCGGATCCATCCACTGGACGAGACCGGCAGATCGGTGCGCTGTTCGGCACCCCCGCAGTTCTTGAGCGCTATGTAGGCGGCCTTCTGTCCGCCGCCGGACCGCACCCACGCGGTCAGCGTGTAGTTCCCGTTGGCCAGCCCGGACAGGTACTGGTAGGTCTCCGTCTTGTAGGCGGTGGCCGAGTAGTGGCTGAGGCGGTAGCCGCCGCCATGGCCGCCGGCCTCGGTGTAGGAGGCGCCGGTGTCGCCGTACTCGGACCAGCCGGCGGGCACCGCCACGCCCGCGCCGTCGGTCTCGAAGCCGCCGTTGGTGAGCGTGCTCGCGGCCTGGGCGGTCTGGGCGGGCAGGGTGGTGAGGGCGAGGGCGGCCGCGAGCGGCGGCAGCAGGGCGGTGATGGTGCGTCTGGGATGGAACTTCATCGTCCGTCGTCCCTTCGACGTAACTGGGGGAAGGCTCCCGCGGCGGGACCGCGGAAGGCCCCCGCCGCCCGCGGCTTCCACGGCTCGCGCGGGCGGCGGGGAGTCGGCTCAGCCGTCGAGTCGCACGACCCGGACGGCTCCGGCCGGGACCGCGAGGCGGCCCGCGGCGCGTTCGCCCGTCAGCAGTTCGGTGCCGGGCGCCGCCAGCGGCACCTTGGTGTCGCCGGCGGTGTGGTTGATGACGAAGAGGAAGGTGCCCGTCTCACCGCTGCGGCGCACGACCTCGACGTCGCGCGGCAGTTCGGCGCGCGGGGCGAGTCCGGCGTCGTCGGCCGCGCGGCCGAGGACGGCGTCCAGCCCCTGGGCGTCGAGTCGGGTGGAGACGTACCAGGCGGTGCCGCGGCCGAACCGGTGCCGGGTGACGGCCGGGCGGCCCGCGGTGAGCCCGTCGGCGTACCGCCACACGGTCTCGGCACCGCGCGGGACGACGAACTCGGTCCACACGTCGCCGGCCGGTCCGGTTCCGTCCGGGCCGGTCAGCCGCACCCGCTCGTCCCTCAGCAGCGGCGAGAACTCCTCCACGGTCAGGCCGAGGACCTCGCGCAGCGCGCCCGGGTAGGCGCCCTCGTGGACGGCGTCGTGCTCGTCGACGATGCCGGAGAAGTACGACACGACCAGCGTGCCGCCGTTCTCGACGTAGCGGCGGACGTTGCGGCCGGCGGCCTCGGTCATCAGGTACAGGGCCGGGACCACGACCAGGGGGTACGCGGACAGGTCGGCTTCGGGATGGGCGAAGTCGACCGTGAGGTGGCGGTCGTAGAGGGCCTCGTAGAAGGTGTCGGCACGCTCGCGCGGGTCGTGGTCCTCGCTGGGGCGCCAGTCGAGCGACTGCGCCCACCAGGACTGCCAGTCCCACAGCATGGCCGCGTCGGCCTCGGTGCGGGTGCCCCGGATCGCGCCCAGCGCTTCCACCGCGGAGCCGAGTTCGACCACCTCGCGCCAGACGCGGGTGTCGGTGCCGCCGTGCGGGACCATCGCGGAGTGGAACTTCTCCGCGCCGCGCCGGGACTGGCGCCACTGGAAGAACATCGCGCCCTCGGAGCCGCGGGCGACGTGGGCGAGGGAGTTGCGGGCCATCTGGCCGGGCGCCTTGGCCGGGTTGCGGGGCTGCCAGTTGACGCCCGAGGTGGAGTGCTCCAGCAGCAGCCAGGGAGCGCCGCCGGCGACCGAGCGGGTGAGGTCGGCGGCCATCGCGAGGTTGACGTGGGTGCGGCGGCCGTCGGTGATCAGGTAGTGGTCGTTCGTGACGAGGTCGACCTCGCGGCCCCAGGCCCAGTAGTCCATGGAGTCGCACTGGCTGAGGGCGGTCATGAAGTTGGTGGTGACCGGGACGCCGGGTGAGAGGCGGTGCAGGATGTCGCGTTCGGCGCGGAAGTTCTCCCGGATGGTGGCGTCGGTGAACCGCCGGTAGTCCAGCGCCTGGCCCGGGTTGCCCACGGTCGGGGTGGTGCGGGGCGGGTTGATCTGGGCGAGGTCCGTGTAGCGCTGGCCCCAGAACGCCGTTCCCCATGCCTCGTTGACCGCGTCCACGGTGCCGTAGGTGTCCGCGAGCCAGTGGCGGAAGCGGGCCGCGCAGGTGTCGCAGTAGCAGGCGGAGACGGGGACGCCGTACTCGTTGTGGACGTGCCACATCGCGAGCGCGGGGTGGTCGCCGTAGCGCTCGGCGAGCCGGGTGGTGATGTCCGCGGCGGCGGCGCGGTAGTCGGCGTTGCCGTGGCAGATGGCGCCGCGCGAGCCGAATTCGTAGCGCACCCCGTCGGCGGTGACCGGCAGGGCCTCGGGGTGGGCGCGGTAGAACCAGACGGGCGGCACCACGGTGGGCGTGCCGAGGTCGACGCGGACACCCCCCTCGTGCAGCAGGTCCAGGACCCGGTCGAGCCAGCCGAAGTCGAATTCCCCGGGCGCCGGTTCCAGCAGGGCCCAGGAGAAGATGCCGACGCTCACCATCGTGACACCGGCCTCCCGCATCAGCCGGACGTCCTCCCGCCAGACGGATTCCGGCCACTGCTCGGGGTTGTAGTCCCCGCCGAAGGCGAGCCTCGTGAGGCCCCTGGGGGCGGTGTCCGGCATGGATGTCTCCCGGAGAATCGATCAGATGGGAACGTGCACACACAACGACGGCGGTGCGAGCCCAACATAACCGCACAGCAACAACCATTGACAAGTGTCCGGGATGTTTCTCTACTGTGAACGCTCACAGAAGCATGGCAGGGACTCCCGGCAGGCGAGCGCCCGGGTCATGTGAGCGTGCACAACTGCGTGACAGGTCCCCGCAGCGGGCGGGGACCCGGGTCAGGGGAGAAACCATGCCGCACACGAAGCGCCGCCGCCTCGTGACAACCGCCGTCGCCGTGTCGCTCGGCGCCACCGCCCTCGCCGCCTGCGGCTCCGGGGACGACAGCAAGGCCGAGTCGGGTCCCGTGTCGCTGACGTACTGGACCTGGACGCCCGGCATGGACAAGGTCGTCGACCTGTGGAACAAGGGGCCGGGGAAGAAGGAGCAGATCACCGTCACGGTGAAGAAGCAGGCGTCCGGCGACACGCTGGTCACCAAGATCCTCACCGCGCACAAGGCGAAGAAGGCCCCCGACCTGGTGCAGGCCGAGTACCAGGCACTGCCGACGCTGGTCAGCAACGACGCCCTGGCCGACGTCTCCGACGACGTCGACGGCGTCGAGGACAAGTTCGCCGAGGGCGTCTGGCAGCAGACCACGCTCGGCACGGACGCCGTCTACGCGGTGCCGCAGGACATCGGCCCGATGATGTTCTACTACCGCGAGGACCTGTTCAAGAAGTACGGCCTGAAGGTCCCCACCACCTGGGAGCAGTTCGCCGACACCGCCCGCCGGCTGAAGGAGAAGGCCCCCGACAAGGACCTGACCACCTTCTCCGCCAACGACTCCGGCCTCTTCGCGGGCCTCGCCCAGCAGGCCGGCGCGAAGTGGTGGACGACCTCCGGCGACCGGTGGAAGGTCGGCATCGACGACGCGGCCACCCGGAAGGTCGCCCGGTTCTGGGGCGGCCTGGTCAAGGAGGGCGTCATCGACAACCAGCCGATGTACACCCCGTCCTGGAACAAGGCGCTGAACACGGGCCGGCAGATCGCCTGGGTGAGCGCGGTGTGGGCGCCCGGCACCCTGAACACGGCCGCGCCGGACACCAAGGGCAAGTGGGCCATGGCCCCGCTCCCCCAGTGGTCGGCGGAGCAGGACGTCACCGGCAGCTGGGGCGGTTCCTCCACGGCGGTCACCACCGACTCCGCGCACCAGGAGGCCGCCGCCAGGTTCGCGGTCTGGCTGAACACCGACCACGACGCCCTGAACGCGCTGGCGAAGGAGGGCGGCATCTACCCGGCGTCCACCTCCGCGCAGCTCAGCGGCGCCTTCTCCAACCCGCCGGCGTACTTCTCCAACCAGCCGGACTTCTACACCAAGGCCGCCGGCATCGCGAAGACCACCGCGCCGGCCTCGTGGGGCCCGAACGTGAACGTCGCCTACACGTCCTTCAAGGACGCCTTCGGCGCCGCCGCCAAGAACAAGTCGGACTTCGCCGCCGCCCTGCGGAAGATGCAGGACGACACGGTCGCCGACATGAAGAAGCAGGGCTTCGAGGTCTCCCGGTGAGCAGCCCGACCAGCCGGAGGGGGTACGGGGTCAAGGCGGCCCCGTACACCTTCCTCTTCCCCGCCACGATCCTGTTCGCCCTCTTCTTCGCGCTGCCCATCGGCTACGCGGTCTGGCTCAGCTTCCGCAAGGTGCGCGTCTCCGGGCTCGGCCTGGGCTCGGGCGCCCGGCACGAGGTCTGGGCCGGCTTCGAGAACTACACCGCGGCCTTCCAGGACGGCGAGCTGCTGCACGGAGCGCTGCGCGTGCTCGGCTACGGCTGCGTCGTCGTCCCGGTGATGCTGGGCCTCGCGCTGCTGTTCGCGCTGATGCTGGACTCCGAGAAGGTACGGCTCGCCCCGATCACCCGGCTCGCGATCTTCCTGCCGTACGCCATCCCCGGCGTGGTGGCCGCACTGCTGTGGGGCTTCCTGTACCTGCCGGACGTCAGCCCGTTCTACTTCGTGCTCGACAAGCTGGGGCTGCCGCAGCCGGACCTGCTGGACGGCGGCCCGCTCTACCTCGCCCTGTCCAACATCGCCGTCTGGGGCGGCACCGGCTTCAACATGATCGTCATCTACACGTCGCTCAGGTCGATCCCGGCCGAGGTGTACGAGGCGGCGCGGCTGGACGGCGCCACCCCGCTGCAGATCGCGCTGCGGATCAAGATCCCGATGGTGGCGCCCTCGCTGGTGCTGACCTTCTTCTTCTCGATCA
The DNA here is from genome assembly GCF_055583025.1 of Streptomyces sp. NPDC104831. Classification (NCBI taxonomy): domain Bacteria; kingdom Bacillati; phylum Actinomycetota; class Actinomycetes; order Kitasatosporales; family Streptomycetaceae; genus Streptomyces; species Streptomyces sp. NPDC104831. The sequence goes on along the minus strand of NZ_JBVJOT010000085.1, from coordinate 18,909 downwards.
TCGCGACGCTCCAGGTGTTCAACGAGCCGACCACCCTGAAGCCGCTCACCAACTCGGTCAACACGACCTGGAGTCCGCTGATGAAGGTGTACCAGGACGCCTTCGGCCGCAACGACATGTACTCGGCGGCGGCCGAGGCGACCCTGATCGCCGTGGTCACGCTGCTGCTGTCGTTCGGGTTCCTGCGGGCCGCGAACCGCCGCAACAAGCAGGAGGCAGCGCGATGAGTGCTCTCGCCGTCCACGAGGCGGCCCCGGCCGCCGGCACGACGCCGGGCGCGGCGCGGCGTCCGCCGCTGCGCCGCCGCATCGCGCTGGTGCCGACGGTCGCCCTGCTGCTCGGCGCGGTCTACACGCTGCTGCCGGTCGCCTGGGTGGTGATCGCGTCGACCAAGTCCGGGCACGAGCTGTTCTCCACGTTCACGTTCCTGCCCGGCACCGGCTTCACCGAGAACATCAAGGACCTCAACGCCTACCGGGGCGGCGTCTACTGGAAGTGGATGGGCAACTCCGCGCTGTACGCCGGTCTCGGCGCCCTGCTGTCCACCGCCGTGTCGGCGTTCAGCGGCTACGCGCTCGCCACGTACCGCTTCAGGGGCCGCGAGACGATGTTCAACGTGCTGCTCGCGGGCGTGCTGATGCCGCCGGTGATCCTCGCGATCCCGCAGTACCTGCTGCTGGCGAAGGCCGACCTGACGGACTCCTACCTGTCCGTGCTGCTGCCGCAGATCCTCTCCCCGTACGGCGTCTACCTGGCCCGGATCTACGCGTCCGCCGCCGTGCCCGCCGACGTGGTGGAGGCCGGGCGGATGGACGGGGCGAGCGAGTGGCGGATCTTCACCCGGATCGCACTGCCGATGATGATCCCCGGCATGGTGACGGTGTTCCTGTTCCAGTTCGTCGCGGTCTGGAACAACTTCCTGCTGCCGTACATCATGCTCAGCGACGATGAGAAGTTCCCGCTGACGCTGGGCCTTTACACGCTGCTGGAGCAGGGCGCGAACACGCCCGCGCTGTACACCCTGGTGATCACCGGGGCGTTCCTCGCGGTGCTTCCGCTGATCGCGCTCTTCCTGGTCATCCAGCGGTTCTGGAGCCTGGATCTGCTGTCCGGGGCCGTAAAGTCATGACCATGAGCAACACGGGGGGCCGGCGCAGGGCACCGACGATCCACGACGTGGCGCGCGAGGCCGGTGTCTCGCGCGGCACCGTCTCACGCGTGCTCAACGGCGGGCACTACGTGAGCCCCGCGGCCCAGGAGGCGGTCAACGCCGCCATCCGCAGGACCGGGTACGTCGTGAACCGGCACGCCCGTTCGCTGATAACGGGACGCTCGGACTCGGTCGGCTTCCTGCTGACCGAGCCGCAGGAGCGGTTCTTCGAGGACCCGAACTTCAACGTCCTGCTGCGCGGCTGCACCCAGGCGCTGGCCGCGCACGACATCCCGTTGCTGCTGATGCTGGCGGGTACGCGGGACGAACGGCGCCGGATCACGCGGTACATCACCGCCGGGCACGTCGACGGGGTGCTGCTGGTCTCCAGCCACTCCGGCGACCCGGTCGCCGAGGAGCTGCGGGCGGCGGGGGTGCCCCTGGTCGCCTGCGGCAAGCCCATCGGCCTCGGCTCGAAGGTGGGTTACGTCGCCGCCGACGACCGGGACGGCGCCCGGGACATGGTCCGGCACCTGCTGTCGCTGGGGCGGCGGCGGATCGGCATGGTCACCGGTCCGCCGGACACCCCCGGTGGTGTGGAGCGGCTCGCCGGGTACCGGGAGGTGCTGGCCGAGGCGGGTCTCCCGGCCGACGAGCGGCTGGTCGTCTCCGGTGACTACAGCCGCGCGAGCGGTGAGGCGGGCGCGGAGCGGCTGCTGGAGCGGGTGCCGGACATGGACGCCGTGTTCGTCGCCTCCGACCTGATGGCGCAGGGCGTGCTGGCGGCCCTGCACCGGGCCGGGAAGCGGGTGCCGGAGGACATCGCCGTCGGTGGTTTCGACGACTCCCCGGCGGCGACCGCCGCCACCCCGGCACTCACCACCATCCGGCAGCCGTGGGACCGGATCAGCAGCGAGATGGTCCGGGTGCTGCTCGCCCAGCTGGGCGGCGAGGACCCGGCGGCGGTGATCCTGCCCACGGAGCTGGTGCGGCGCGCATCCGCTTAGAGGTCCCGGCCAAGGCGCCGGACGTCGCGGTAGCCGCCGGCCGACGACACCGCGAGCGGCATGCCCCGGCCGTCGGTGACGATGTGGTGCTCGCCGCCCGTCCGTGCGCGGCCGACCCGGCCGGGCCCGCTCCGCTCCGCCGGGGCTTGAGGAGCCCCGGGAACGGTCCGCGGCGGACCGGCCGCCGGTGCCGGACACGAACGTCCCCGCGGCATGCCCGCCCGCGGGCCGGGGCGGAACGGGCCGGCGTCGCCGCGGCGCCGGCGTCAGGGCCGCTGGTGGCCGAACCGCACCCCCTCCCACGGCACCGAGCGGGGCAGGGTGTCGGGGCTGCGCTGCGGGACGGACCGGGCCGGTGACCGTGTGATCTGCGGGCTCGCCCCCTCCACCCGGGCCAGCTGCCCGAGCAGTTCGGCACGCAGCTCGTCCGCCACGCGGGCGTGGGAGTCCAGCCCGATCAGGTTGTCCAGCTCGTACGGATCCGCAGCGAGGTCGTAGAGCCCGGTCTCCCGGTAATGGTCCGCGGCCGCTTCCCGCCACGGGTCGGTGTCCGCCCGCGCCGCCACGACGTACTTCCACCGTTCGGTGCGCAGCGCACGCCCGATGTGGTCCTCGCTGATCTGCACGAGGACCGACCTCGGGCGCCGCGGATCGGACCCGCCGCGCAGCAGCGGCAGCAAGGACCTTCCGTGCAGGCCCTCGGGCACCACCAGCCCCGCCGCGTCGATCAGCGTCGGCATCAGGTCGACGGTGCTCAGCGGCTGCCGGACGAGACCGCCGCCGCGGAAGGACGGCCCCGTCAGCGCGAACGGAACCCGTACGGACGCCTCGTGCGCCGAGCGCTTGTACTCGCCGTTGCGGGTACGGAAGTGCGAGCCGTGGTCCGCGGTCCAGGCCAGCACCGTGTCGTCCTCGATGCCCAGGCCGAACAGCGCGTCACGCAGCCGCCCCAGTCCCTCGTCGACCCGCTTGATCTGGCCCAGGTAGCCGCCCAGGTGACGATGCGGCCCGCCGTGCGGCGCGCCCGGTGCGAGTGCCGCGAGGTCGGGCGGGATCCACTGGCCCTCGTAGCGCTCCCGGTAGCCGCGCGGCGCCGGATGGTCGTCCGCCGCGTTCTGGTGGTGCGGTTCGAGCAGGGAGAGGAAGAGCAGGAACGGACGGTCGTGGTGGTCGGCTACGAAGCGGATCGCCGCGTCGACGAGCGCGTCCGAGCGGTAGCCCGGCAGGCGCACCGGCTCGCCGTCCCCGTCGTGGACCACCGTCCGATGGGCGTCGGAGGTGAACTCCAGCCGGTCCGAGGCGAGCCAGGAACGGTAGCCGCCGCGCCGCCCGGCAGGGACCGGCCCGTCGGGCCCGTCCTCGCCCGCCAGGTGCCACTTGCCGATGTACCCGGTCGCATAGCCGGCCGCGTCGAAGACTTCGGCGAGGCTCGGCACGTCGCGCGGGAGTGGCAGACCGTTGCGGAACACTCCCGTGGCCGTCGGGTACAGGCCGGTCTGGAGGGACGAACGAGCCGGCGCGCACACCGGGTTGGGGGTGATCGCGTGCTCGACGAGCGTGCCCTCGCGGGCCAGCCGGTCGAACTCGGGGGTCACCCCCGCCCGGTTGCCGTGCACGCCCGTGGTGTCCCAGCGCTGCTGGTCGGTGAGGACCACGATCACGTGGGGACGACGGGGCACGGTCATGCGGTGGCGGCCTGCGCGGTCGGTACGCCCGACGCGTCCGACGTGCTCGACGCGCCCGACGCGACGCCGAACGACGGGTCCGGCACCGACTCGGGGGACAGCAGCACGGAGGACCGGCCGTCGACGCCGACCGGGACGTCGCCGTCGATGGTGACCCGGCGCAGTTTGCGCTCGTGGTCGTCGGAGTCGTCCACCCCGTAGTGCTGCGTCGCCCGGTTGTCCCAGATGGCGACGTCGCCGACCTGCCACTGCCAGCGCACGGTGTTCTCGGGCCGCTCGATGTGGGACTGGAGGAGCTGGAGCAGGGCACGCGAGTCCGGCGCGGTCAGCCCCGTGATGCGCTGGACGAAGTTGCCGAGCAGCAGGACCCGCTCCCCGGTCTCCGGGTGGACGCGCACGACGGGGTGCTCCGTGAGGAACTTCGTCGAGGTGAACACCTCGCGGAACCGGGCCAGCTGCTCGGGCAGCGCGTCGGGGCGCAGCGCGGCGTAGTCGTAGTCGTTGGAGTGCACGGCGCGCAGCTCGTCGGCGAGGCGGCGCAGCGGCTGAGGCAGCCGGGCGTACGCGGTCGCGGTGTTGGCCCACAGGGTGTTGCCGCCGTACGGGGGCACGACCACGGCGCGCAGGATGGAGAAGGCCGGGTACGCGGGGACGAAGGTCACGTCGCTGTGCCACTGGTTGGCACGGCCGCCGTGGTCGGAGTCGATCGGGAAGGAGTAGCGGCCGTCGGCGGAGGGGACGGTCGGGTGGGCGACCGGCGTGCCGAGCAGGCGGCCGAAGGCCTCGTGCTGCTCCTCGTCCAGGTGGTCCTGGCCGCGGAAGAAGACGACCTTGTGCTCGAGCAGGGCCGCGCGGATCTCCGCCACGGTGGCCGCGGGCAGGTCGCCGCCGAGACGGACGCCGGTGAGGACCGCGCCGAGGCGGCCACCGACCTTCTGCACGGTGACGGCGGGGGCCGGGGCTGTGGTGGTCATGTGTGTTTCCTTCCGTGGACACAAGCGACGGACGTCGGCTCGCGTGGAGTTAATTCCTGAGGGGAAGCAATTGAGGCGAGGCAGGGACCGCGCCCGGAAACCGCGCGACCGGGGCGGATGCCGGATGACGCGAGGAGCCGGGAGGCGTGCGGTTGCCATGACGACGACGGCGGCGGCGCGAACCCGCGGCGCGGGACGCTCGGTTCAGGCGCCGGCGGCCCGGCAGAGGCCCGGACAGAGCGCCGGGGCGGCGGTGCCGAGCCGCGACTCGCAAGCGGCCGTGGTGAGCATGCCCCGGAGACTGACAGGGCCCCGCGAGGGTCGTCAAGGACGGGGACCGAGCCCCGGATCCCGTCCCAGAGTGCTTCAATTCCCCCTGCACGGCACCTGGCCGTCGGCCCGGGAACCCGTGCTGACCAGGCGGTTTCAGGCACCGAACCGAAGGGACCGAGGCCTTGGCACCCGCCCCGCGGGACGGCCCGTGACCGGCTTCGGGATTTCATGTCCCCGCAACGTGGAGAGGCAACGATGACGTCCACCGCCCAGCCCAGAATGGTCGGCGACGGCCGGCGCGAGGCGAACGCGGCTCTCGTGCTGCGAACGGTCCTCGATCACGGCCCGGTCGCCCGCAGCGCCGTCGCCCGGCTCTCGGGACTCAGCCCGGCCGCCGTGTCCCGGCAGGCCACCGACCTGACACGCACGGGGCTGCTGCGCGAACTGCCCGACCTCGTCGAGGGCCGGGGGGTGGGACGCCCGCAGATCCCGATGGACCTGCACGTCGGTGCGGTCGGCGGGCCGGTGGCCGGCGGCGTGCACCTGGGTGTGCCCGCGTCGTCGCTGGGCCTGGTCGACCTGCGGGGCAGGGTGATCGCCCGGCGCATGGTCCCGCACGACGGACTGGACCGGGAACTGCTGCCGGCCTTCGTCGCCGCCGAGTTGCGCGCCTTCCTCGCCGAACACGTGGGCGGACGGCCCCTGCTGGGAGTCGGCGCGGCGCTGGGCGGCTGGGTCGACCCGGTGCGGGGATCGGTCGTCCGGCACGAGGCGCTCGGGTGGCGGCACCGCCCGCTCGCCGCGGAACTCGCCGAGGGCCTGGGCGGGGTGCCCGTGCGGATCGACAACCACGCGCGGGCCATCGCCCAGTCGGAGATCCTCTTCGGCAGGCCGGCCGCACGGCGCAGTCTCGTCCACCTCTTCGTCGGCAACGTCGTGGACGCGGCCCTGGGCATCGCGGGCGTGGTGCACCAAGGGCCGGGTTCGGCGGCGGGCGACGTCGCGCACCTGCCCGTGCCCGACTCCACCGCCCCCTGCCCGTGCGGCCGTTCGGGCTGCCTGGAGGCGACCGCGTCGAACACCGCCGTCGCGGCGACCGCGGCGCGCCGGGGGATCGTGCCGGAGCCCGACATCTTCCTGGTCGTGGACGCGGCGGCCGCCGGTGACCGGCGCGCGGACCGGCTGCTGCGGGAGCGGGCCCGGGCGGTGGGCAGGGCGGTCGCCCTCCTGCTCGACGTCGTCAACCCGGACCTGGTGGTCGTCACCGAGCACGCCAGCATCCTCAACGCCGACTACCTGGAGGAGGTCAGGGGCGCCGCCGTCGATCTCTCGTCCGTCTGCGACGACCCCGAACGCATTGTCAGCCCCCATGCGGGCCCGGCCACGCTGCCCGTCGCGGCCGGCACCGTCCTGCTGAATCCGCTGTTCAGGGCGCCGCTGAGGACGATGGAGGAGCGGGCGGGGAGCGAAGCGGAAGGGCCGGCGCCGTCTCACTGAACGGACAGCGTCGTTGACCGCCGGACGACGTCACTGTCATATTGCTGGCGTGAGTCCAGAAAAGCGCCTCGTCTCCCGCAGGCATGTCGACCTGTGTCGACAGGCCAGCGCGGTCTGTGCCGTTCGCGTCTGACCACCTCGCCCGCGAGGGGACCCGGTCTCCGCGCCGATGCCTCCGCCTCGCCCCCGCACCCTTGCTCTTGATGCGCGCCGACAAACGCTGACAAACGCTGACAACGCCACTACGCGCTGGCAGCGACGGCGTGCGCGCTCTCGCGCCGAATCGTCAGCCGTTTGCACGACCTCGCGGCCATGAATTCCGCTTGCAGCGGAAGTAATGGCCGCGACATCGGGCGCGCGGCGCCGTTCCCCGCGTCCCGTCGTCACCTCATCGTCCCTCGAATCGTCACAGGCAGGCATCCGATGACCGAGTCGTACCCTTCCCCGGCCGCCCCACCCTCCCGGCGGACCGCCCTGCGTGCCGCCGGCGGTGGCACCCTGCTCCTCGGGCTGGGACTGGCGGGCTGCCGTTCGGCCGTCTCCGAGTCGGAGTCCGCCGGGCGGAAAGGCGCCGCCAGGCCGAGGCGGGGCGGCACGGTGAGCGTCGCCGTCAACAGCGACTTCACCCCCAGCCTCCTGTTCGCCCAGAGCAGCCAGTCCCTCCAGCACCGCCTCGTCTACAACACGCTGACGCGCTACGACGACGAACTGACACCGCGGCCCGAACTGGCGACCTCCTGGCACTACGCGGAGGACGGCCGCAGCATCACCCTGGAACTGCGCTCCGGTGTGACCTTCCACGACGGCCGGCCGTTCACCGCCGACGACGTGATCTTCGCCGTGAAGAACCTCCAGAACCCCGCCAGAGCAGCCCAGTTGAGGGCGACCGCGGGCGTGATCACCGGCTTCGAGAAGCAGGGCGACCACCGGTTGGTGCTCAAGCTGGCCCACCGCGTCAACAATCTCTTCGACCTCTTCGAGTTCATGATCATCACTGATCGGAACTCCGTCGAGGAGGCGCTGAAGGGAACCAGGCTCAACGGCACCGGACCGTTCCGGCTGACCAAGTGGAGCCCGGGCTCCGGGCTCAGCCTCACCCGCAACGACGCCTACTGGCAGCCGGGCCGCCCCTACCTGGACGCCGTCGAGTTCCGCGTGATCCCGCAGGCGGACGCCCTCGTCTCCTCCTTGCGCACGGGCCAGTCGCAGCTCACGTTCCAGGTGCCGGGCAGGAACCTCGCCGTCGTCAAGAGCAGTCCCGGCCTCACCGTCACCGAGTACGACACGGGCGGCGGAGCCCAGTACCTCGGCGTCAACACCACGATCGCCCCGCTCGACGACCGCACCGTCCGGCAGGCCCTCGCCCACGCCGTCGACCGCGACCGCATCCTGAAGCAGACCCTCGGCGGCTACGGACTCGCCTCGGCGGCCCCCTGGCCGAAGTCGTCGCCCGCCTTCACCGAGGCCGGCCGCACCCACTACGCGCACGACCCCGCGAAGGCGCGCGAACTGCTGAGGTCCGCCGGACACACCCGTCTCGACCTCCCCCTGCTGCACCTCGGGCTGCCCGGGGACACCGCCGTCGCCGAGTCCCTCCAGTACGACCTGAAGCAGGTGGGCGTCCACGTGACCCTCCAGCCCACCGACCCGGCCACCGCGCAGAAGGACCTCATCTCCCAGAAGATGCCCGCCCTGTGGACGATGAGCCACGGGTTCGCCCAGGTCCAGCCGTCGACCCTCGCGGTCAGCGCCTACCCCTTCAACGAGGCCAAGAACACCTCGAAATACCGGTCGGCGAAGTACACCCGGGTCGTCCGGGAGGCGTGGACGAGTCCCGCCACCGGCGCCGCGGCGAACGCGCTGCACCGCGAGATCTCCGACATCCTCCTCGACGAGGCGTTCATCATCGACCTCGTCATCCGCGGCAACGTCCAGGTCGCCGCCGAGAACCTGCACGGCGTCACGCTGAACAAGTTCGCCTACCTCAACCTCGACAACGCCTACCTGGCGGCCTGAGCATGGGCTTCCGACTGCTGCGGCGGTTCCCGTCCGCCCTCTTCGTCCTCCTCGTCGCCTCCTTCGTGATCTTCGCGATCCTCCGCCTGGTGCCGGGTGATCCCGCGACCTCCCTCGCCGGACCGGACGCCGGTCCCGAGACCGTCGCCGCCATCCGGGACCGCCTCGGCCTGGACGAACCCCTGGCGCTCCAGTACGTCCACTGGATCGGCGGCCTCCTCACCGGCGACCTCGGCCCGTCGTACGCCATCGGCGGCCAGACCGCCGACCTCATCGGCGACGGCCTCGGCGCGACGGCCGAACTGGCCCTGGGCGCCCTGCTGTTCGTCGTGGTCCTCGGCACCGCGTTCGGGGTGCTGGGCGCCACCGCACGCCGCGCCTGGGTACGCGCCGCGGTCCGGGTCCTGACGACCGGGGCGCTGGCCGTGCCGCCGTTCGTCACCGGCATCCTGTTCGTGCTGCTGTTCGCGGTGGTGCTGAAGGTCCTGCCGTCCGGCGGCCGGGTCTCCGTCCTGACCGCCCCCGACCTGGGCGTGCAGTACCTGCTGCTGCCCGCGCTGTGCCTGGCGCTGCCCAGCGCCGCGATCCTCGGCCGCTACCTGAAGGACGGCATCGAGCGCGCCCTCGCCGAGGACTACGTGCGCACGGCCACCGCGGCGGGCGTCCACCCGCGCCGGCTGCTGTGGCGCCACGCCCTGCCCAACGCGCTCCCGCCCGTCGTCACCCTGCTCGGCATGCAGACCGGCCACCTGCTGGGCGGCGCCGTGCTCGTCGAGGCCATCTTCGCCTGGCCCGGCCTCGGCCAGCTCGCCGAACAGGGCCTCACCCGCCGGGACTACCCGGTCGTCCAGGACCTGCTGCTGCTCCTGGTGACCGTCTTCGTCCTCGTCCAGTTGATCACCGATCTCGTCCATGCCTGGCTCGACCCCCGGATCAGGTGGGAGTGACCCCATGACCGCCATCACCCTCCCGGCCCCCGGGAAGCCCGCCCGCAGGACCCCGCGCCACCCCTACCGGGCCGCGCTGGCCTCCGCGAGGGGCCGCATCGGCCTCGCCCTCGTCCTGCTCGTCGTGCTCGCCGGGGTCTTCGCCCCGCTGCTCGCCGGGCACAGTCCGACCGACCAGTCCGGGCTCTCCCTGGCGGCCCCCGGCACCCCGGATCACCTCCTGGGCACCGACGACCTCGGCCGCGACCTGCTCGCCCGCCTGGTCTACGGCATCCGCGCCGACCTCGGCATCATCGCCCTCGCGGTGCCCCTCGGGGCGCTCGTGGGCTGCCTGTTCGCGCTGCTCGCCGCGACCCACCCGGCCGTGGACACCGCCGTCCAGCGGGCCTTCGACCTCGTCCTCGCCTTCCCGGGGCTGATCCTCGCCCTCGCCGTCACCGCCATCCTCGGCCCGGGCCGCCTGCCCGTCGTCCTGGTCGTCGCCCTCGCCGAGGTCCCCGCCTTCGGACGGCTGCTGCGCACCGGCATCCTGGTCGAGCGGGAACGCGAGTACGCCACGGCCGCCCGGGTCGGCGGCGCCTCCCGGGCCCGTGTCCTGACCCGGCACATCCTGCCCAACGCCGTGGATCCGCTCGTCGTGCAGATCGCCGTCTCGCTGACCGTCGCGGTCTTCATCGAGGGCGCGATGAGCTTCCTCGGCGTCGGTGTCCGCCCCCCGCAGCCCACCCTGGGCGCGGTACTGAGCCAGTCGATGCCCTACCTCGCCGACGCGCCGCACTTCGCCGCCGGCCCCCTGATCACCGTGACCGCGCTCGTCCTCGGCCTGTCCCTGATCGCCGAGGCACTGAACCGGGAGATACGCCGATGACCGCCCCCGCGCTGCTCGAAGTACGCGGCCTGGACGTCGAGTTCACCGCACCCGACGGCACCCTCACCCGCGCCGTGCGGGACGTGTCCTTCACCCTGGACCGGGGCGAGACCCTGGCCGTCGTCGGGGAGTCCGGCTCCGGCAAGTCCACCACCGCCCTCGCCCTGCTGCGGATGCTGCCGGGCACCGGCCGCGTCGCCCGCGGCTCCGTCCTGCTGGACGGGCAGGACCTCGCGGCCGCCGACGAGGCCGGGCTCCGGCGGGTCCGGGGCGCCCGCATCGGCATGATCTTCCAGGACCCGATGACGGCCCTGAACCCGGTGCTCACCGCGGGCGCCCACCTGGACGAGGTGCTGCGCGCCCACGGCGGCCGCGACAAGGCGGCCCGCCGTGCCCGGGCCGTGGAACTCCTCGGCCTGGTCGGCATCCCGGATCCGGAACGCCGCCTGGACGACCACCCGCACCGCTTCTCCGGCGGCCAGCGCCAGCGCATCCTGATCGCCATGGCCCTGGCCGGCGAACCGGACGTCCTGGTCGCCGACGAGCCCACCACCGCCCTCGACGCCACCGTCCAGGACCAGATCCTCACCCTGCTCGGCGACCTCAACCGCCGCACCGGCACCGCCCTGGTCCTCATCACCCACAACATGGGCGTGGTCGCCCGCGCCTGCGAACGGGTCCTGGTGATGTACGGCGGCACCGTCGTCGAGGACGGTCCCACCGCCGAGGTCCTCACCCGCCCGCGGCACCCCTACACCGCCGGCCTGCTCGCCGCGGTGCCCCGCCTGTCCTCGCCGTCCGGCACCCGCCTGGCCGGCATCCCCGGTGCTCCGCCCGACCTCTCGGTCCTCACCGACGGCTGCGCCTTCGCCGACCGCTGCGCCTTCACCGAGGACCACTGCCGCACCGTCACCCCGCCGCTGGTCGCCGTCACGACGGGGGCCGCGCCGGGAGGGGGCACGGTACGGGCGGCCTGCCCGCCCGCGGCGACACGGTCCGCGCCGCTGCCCGCCACGCCCCCGCCCGCCCGGATCGACCGGCCCCGCCCCGGCGCCGTGGTCCTGGAGGCCGTAGGACTGCGCAAGACCTACCGGGGCCGCGGCCTGCGCGGGCGTCCGCTGACCGCGCTGGACGACGTCTCCCTGACCCTGGCCGCCGGCGAGACCCTCGGCATCGTCGGCGAGTCCGGCTCCGGCAAGTCCACCCTCGCCCGCGTGCTCGCCCACGCGCACCCGAGCGACTCGGGCACCCTGCGGCTGGACGGCGTGGACATCAGCCGCCCCTCCCGCCGCGAGCTGCACACCGTACGGCGCCGCATCCAGATGGTCTTCCAGGACCCGTACGCCTCCCTCAACCCCCGCATGACCGCCGGCCAGATCATCGCCGAGCCGCTGCACGCCTTCGGCATCGGCGACCGGAGCCGACGCGCGCAGCGGGTCGAGGAACTCCTGCTGCTCGTCGGACTCGACCCGTCCGCGGCCGACCGCCGCCCGCGGTCCTTCTCCGGCGGCCAGCGCCAGCGCATCGGCATCGCGCGCGCCCTCGCCCCCGAACCGTCCGTCCTCATCTGCGACGAGCCCGTCTCCGCGCTCGACGTCTCCGTCCAGGCCCAGATCGTGGGCCTGCTCACCGACCTGCAACGCGATCTCGGGCTCTCCCTCGTCTTCATCGCCCACGACCTCGCCGTGGTGCGGCAGGTCAGTCACCGCATCGCCGTGATGCACCGGGGACGCGTCGTGGAGACCGGCAGCGCCGACGAGGTGTGCGAGAACCCGGCCGACCCCTACACCCGGGCCCTGCTCGCCGCCGCCCCCGACCCCGTCCCGCCGGCGCGCCACCGCGAGCCCCGCTCCACGCAGGTGCCCGCGTGAGCGGCTGCTGCGCCCCCGGCCGCGCCTGCGGCGGCGGAGCGGGACCGTTCACCGGGCTGCTTCCCCCGCCGCGGACGCGCCCCGCCGCCCACCCCGGCCTGGTGGAGCTGCCCGGCGGCACCTTCCTGCGCGGCGACGCCTTCGGCGAGGGCTACCACGCCGACCGCGAGGGCCCGGTCCGCGAGGTGAGCGTCGCGCCGTTCGCCATCGACGCCACCGCCGTCACCAACGCCCGGTACGCGGCCTTCGTCGAGGCCACCGGCCACCGCACCGACGCCGAGCGCTTCGGCTCGTCGTACGTCTTCCACCTGCTGCTCCACCCCGGCGCCGAGCGCCACGTCCTCGGCCGCGTCCCGGGAGCACCCTGGTGGCTCGGCGTCGCCGGAGCGTCCTGGCGCGCACCCGAGGGCCCCGGCTCCGACCTCGACGGCCGCGCCGACCACCCGGTGGTGCACGTCTCGCACCACGACGCCCTGGCGTACTGCGCCTGGGCGGGGTTGCGGCTGCCCACGGAGGACGAGTGGGAGTACGCCGCGCGCGGCGGCCTGCGGGGCGCCCGCTATCCGTGGGGGAACGACTTCACGCCGGGCGGGCGGGAGATGTGCAACACCTGGCGGGGACACTTCCCCCACCGCTCCGACCGGCCCGGCGGCAGCACCGGCACCATGCCCGTCACCGCCTACGAACCCAACGGGTTCGGCCTGTACAACACCTCGGGCAACGTGTGGGAGTGGGTCCAGGACGCCCACGGCGCCGGCGAACGGGTCATCCGCGGCGGCTCCTACCTCTGCCACGCCTCCTACTGCAACCGCTACCGGGTCGCCGCCCGCTCCCACAACACCCCCGACTCCTCCACCGGCCACGGCGGCTTCCGCTGCGCCCGCGACACGGAGCCGGCCGCACCGGAAGGACGTACCGCCTCGTGAAGGCCGTCATGGTGATGTTCGACAGCCTCAACCGGCACATGCTGCCGCCCTACGGCGGACCCGAGTGGGTCCACGCCCCGAACTTCGCCCGGCTCGCCGCCCGCACCGTCACCTACGACAGCTGCTACGCCGGTTCGATGCCCTGCATGCCCGCCCGCCGCGAACTGCACACCGGACGCCACAACTTCCTGCACCGCGGCTGGGGCCCGCTCGAACCGTTCGACGACTCCATGCCCGAACTGCTGAAACAGAACGGCGTCCACACCCACCTGGTCAGCGACCACCAGCACTACTGGGAAGACGGCGGCGCCACCTACCACGGGCGCTACAGCACCTGGGAGTTCTTCCGCGGCCAGGAGGGCGACCCGTGGAAGGGCCACGTCGCCGACCCGCGGCCGCCCGAGGACCTGCGCGCCGGCCGGGGCGAGCTGTGGCGCCAGGACTGGGTCAACCGGCAGTACCTCGGCAGCGAGGCCGAGCAGCCGCAGACCCTCACCTTCGACGCGGGGCTGGAGTTCCTGAGCGTCAACCACGCCGAGGACGACTGGTTCCTGCAGATCGAGACGTTCGACCCGCACGAGCCCTTCTTCACCCAGGCCCACTACAAGGACCTCTACCCCCGCGACTACGACGGACCCCACTTCGACTGGCCCGACTACAACCGGGTCACCGAGACGCCGGAGCAGGTCGAGCACGCCCGCTACGAGTACGCGGCGCTGCTGTCCATGTGCGACCGCTCGCTCGGCCGGGTCCTGGACGCCATGGACACCCACGGCCTGTGGGACGACACCCTGCTGATCGTCTGCACCGACCACGGCTTCCTGCTGGGTGAGAAGGGCTGGTGGGCGAAGGTGGTCCAGCCCTGGTACGAGGAGCTGGTCCACACCCCGCTCTTCGTGCACGACCCGCGCCGCCCGGACCGCGCCGGCACCCACGACGCCACCCTCGTCCAGACCATCGACATCGCGCCGACCCTGCTGGAGTACTTCGGCGTCGACCGCACGCCCGACATGCAGGGGCGTCCCCTGGGCGGGACGGCCGGGACGGCCGGCGCCGGGGCCGAACGGACCTCCGCCCTGTTCGGCATGTTCGGCGGTCATGTGAACATCACCGACGGCCGCTACGTCTACATGCGCGCCTGCCACGACGACACCAACCTGCCCCTCAACGAGCACACCCTGATGCCCACCCGCATCCGCGGCCGCTTCACCCCGCAGGAACTCGCCGGCATCTCCCTCGCGGAACCCTTCTCCTTCACCAAAGGGGTGCGGACCGTCCGGGTTCCCGCGCCCGCGCCGGCGCTCCTCGGCCCGCAGCGGTTCGGCACCCTGCTCTTCGACCTCGCGACCGACCCGCACCAGGAACGGCCGATCGTGGACGACGCCGTCGAACTGCGCATGATCCGGCTCCTGGTCGAGCAGTTGCGCGCCAACGACGCCCCGCAGGACCAGTACGAACGCCTCGGACTCCCCCACGAGCCGGACGCCGCCGGCGAGCGGCACCTGCTGGTGGCCGCACAACGCGAGCGGGCGGACGCCGCGCGCGAACCGGCCGCCCGCGCCGACGAGTTCCCCGAGGGCACCCTAAACCTGCGCACCCCGCTCGCCCGGCTGCTGGCCGAACCGGCGGCGGCCGACGCCGTGCGCCGCATCGTGCCGGGGCTGCTCGACACCGAGCTGCTCACCCTGCGCGGCGGCGGCACCCTCCTGCACATCGCCGCGTTCACCGGCCGGCCGGGCCGCGCGCAACTCACCGAGCTGGCCGGCGAACTGGCCCGCCTCTTCCCGGCCCCCCGCACCGACAGCACCGACAGCACCGCCGACGACGCGGAGGTCCCCGCATGAGCAGCGCCACCCGACGCGACCCGTACGAGGGTTTCCCCGGCCACGTCGGCCGGACCTTCGCCGAGTCCGAACCGGCCTGGCCGGCACCCGCCCCCACCGGGAAGGCACCGAACATCGTCGTCGTCCTCGTCGACGACATGGGGTACAGCGACATAGGCCCGTTCGGCTCGGAGATCCCCACGCCCGTCCTCGACCGCCTCGCCGACGGCGGAGTACGGCTGACCAACTACCACACCATGCCGTTGTGCTCCCCGGCACGGGCGGCGCTGCTCACGGGTCTCAACCCGCACCGCGTCGGCTACGCCATGGTCGCCAACTCCGACCCGGGCTTCCCCGGATACGGCATGCAGATCGCCGACGACATCCCCACCCTCGCCGAACTGCTCCACGACGCCGGATACGCCACCTACGCCGTCGGCAAGTGGCACCTGGTGCGCGACTCCGCGTCCAACGCGGCGAACGACCGCGCCGGCTGGCCGCTCCAGAAGGGCTTCGACCAGTACTACGGCGTACTGGAGGGCTTGACCAGCCTCTTCCACCCGCACCAGCTCGTCCGGGACAACAGCCCGCTCGACATCGACGAGTTCCCCGACGACTACTACTACACGGACGACATCACGGACCAGGCGATCGCCATGGTCAAGTCACTGCGCGCCCACGACCGGGACAAGCCCTTCTTCCTGTACCTCGCCCACAACGCCGTGCACGGGCCGCTCCAGGCCAAGGCCGAGGACATCGACCGCCACCGCGGACGCTACGACGACGGCTGGGACGCGTTGCGCGAACGGCGCTTCGCCGCGCAGAAGGCCGCCGGCCTCTTCCCGCCCGGCACGGAACTGCCCGCCCGCAACAGCGAGTCGGGCCTCGACGTACCGGCCTGGGAAAGCCTCACCGAGGAGCAGCGCCGGCTCTACGCCCGTTACATGGAGGTGTACGCGGCGCTCGTCGACAACATCGACCAGAACCTCGGCCGCCTCACCGACACCCTCGACGCGCTCGGGGAACTGGACAACACCATCATCGTCTTCACCTCCGACAACGGTGGCACCGGAGAGGGCGGCGCCGAGGGCACCCGGTCGTACTTCAGCCGCTTCGTCCACCACCCGGGGCTGCCGGACGACTGGACGCCCGACGTCGACCGCGCCCCCGAGCTGATCGGCGGCCCCCGCAGCCTCGTCCACTACCCGCGGGGCTGGGGCATGGCCTCCAACACGCCGTTCCGCCTCTACAAGGGCCACACCTACGCCGGCGGCGTACGCGTCCCGTTCCTGCTGTCCTGGCCCGACGGCGCCAGGGAAGGACGGCTCGCTCCGGGCCTGCGCCCGCAGTACCAGTACGTCACCGACATCGCACCCACTCTCCTGGAACTGGCCGGGCTGCGACGCCCCGGCACCCGGCGCGGCCGCACCCTGCAGGAACCGGACGGCACGAGTTTCGCCCCCGTCCTGTCCGACGCCGCCCACGACTCCACCCACCACGAGCAGTACTGCGAGATGAGCGGCAACCGCAGCCACTACCGCGACGGCCACAAACTCGTCACCCTGCACCGGCCCGGCACGCCCTACGACGACTCCGAATGGGCGCTGTACGACATCCGCACCGACCCCACCGAGATCCACGACCTCGCCGCCGAGCGCCCGGACCTCGTCAAGGAACTGTCGGCGGCCTGGGAGGAGGCGGCCTGGCGCAACGGCGTCTTCCCGCTGCCGGACGGCAGTGGAGCGCTCGCCCGCCGCAACCCCGCCGAACGGCGGCTCGCCCGGCCGCTCACCCTGCTGCCCGGCACGCCGGAACTGGAGCGCTACCGCTCCTCCCGGCTGATCTCCCTGCGGTCCTTCGACATCGAGGTGCTGCTCGACGAGACCGGCGAAGGCGTCCTCGTCTCGCACGGCGACCAGGGCGGCGGCTACAGCCTGTACGTCGAGGACGGGCGGCTGCGCCTCGCCTACAACGAGTACGGCGTCCTGCACGAGACGGACGCCGGTCCCCTGGCGACGGGTCCGCACCACGTCCTGCTGAGCGCCACCGCCGAGGAGGGCCTGCGCTGGCGGTTCACGCTGGTCGTCGACGGGAGCGAACGGGCCGTGTCCGGCAGCGTGCACCAGCTCATCGGCATGGCGCCGTTCCAGGGCATCAGCGTCGGCGTCGACCGCAAGTCCCCCGTCTCCTGGCCCCTGTACGAACGCCACCGCACCTTCCGGTTCACCGGGCGGCTGAGGTCGGTGACGTACCGGCCCGGGGCGCCGGGCCCCGACTCCCCGGAAGCGGTGGCCACCGCGCTCCGCGAGGCGGCGTCCGCGTTCGAGTGAGTGACACTTATGTCGTGCACATGGCAAGTATGTTGATGGTTCGTCAACTGGCTTGTGAGCAACGGCTGTTGTCGGCAACCCTCGATCACAGCCCGGGCGGGATGCCACGCCCCCCGCCTCGGCAGGGGTGCGCGATCACGCGCACCCGCCCCACAGACGCGCGCCCCACCCGTGCGCGCCGCCAAGAGGAGGAATCCCTCGTAATGGCACAACTGCGGAGCAAGAGAATACGGTTCGCCGCGACCGCCGCGATCGCGGCGACCACCTTGGCCGGCGGCCTCGCCGCCGTCCCCGCCCAGGCCGCGCCCGCCGTGGGCAAGGTGATCGGTGCCGGCTCGCCCACGGCGGTCCGGGACAGTTACATCGTGACGCTCCGGAAGGACGCCGGGTTCAAGGCCTCCTCGATCACGGGCAGGAATCTGGTCAAGGAGTACGGCGGCAGCGTGACCAGGACGTTCGGCAGCGCGCTGAACGGCTACACCGCCACCCTCTCCACGACGGAGGCCGAGCGCCTGGCCGCCGACCCGGCGGTGGCGGCCGTCGAGCAGGACCAGCGCGTCCGTGTCGCCGACACCACGCAGTCCAACGCGCCGTGGGGCCTCGACCGCATCGACCAGACCTCCCTGCCCCTGTCCGGCACCTACACCTACCCGGACAGCGCCGGCAGCGGTGTGACCGCCTACGTCATCGACACCGGCGTACGCATCACGCACCAGCAGATCAGCGGCCGCGCCTCCTACGGCTACGACGCCGTCGACGGTGACACCGACGCCGCGGACGGCAACGGCCACGGAACCCATGTGGCCACCACCATCGCCGGCTCCACCTACGGCGTGGCCAAGAAGGCGAAGATCGTCGCCGTGCGGGTACTGGACAACAACGGATCCGGGACCACCGCCGGAGTCATCGCCGGCATCGACTGGGTGACCCGCAACCACTCCGGCCCCTCCGTCGCCAACCTGTCGCTCGGCGGCGGTGCGTCCACCACGCTGGACGCGGCCGTGCGGACCTCCATCGCGAGCGGCGTGACGTACGCGGTGGCCGCGGGCAACAGCAACGCCAACGCCTCCTCGTACTCCCCGGCCCGGGTCACCGAGGCCATCACCGTCGGCGCGACGACCAGCACCGACGCCCGGGCGAGCTACTCCAACTACGGCTCCGTGCTGGACATCTTCGCCCCGGGGTCCTCCATCACGGCCGGCTGGAACACCGGCGACACCGCGACCAACACGATCTCCGGCACCTCCATGGCGACCCCGCACGTCGCCGGAGCCGCCGCGGTCTACCTGTCCGGTCACGCCTCCGCCACACCGGCCCAGGTCGCCACGGCCCTGGTGGACGGGGCGACGACAGGCAAGGTCACCAGCCCCGGCTCGGGCTCGCCCAACCGCCTGCTGAAGCTCGTACCGTGACCGCTTCGCCCGCGGTCCGGCCGTCGTGAGCGCCGTGGGGGGGGGGGGGGGGGGGGGGAGGGGGAGGGGGGGGGGGGGGGGGGGGGGGGGGGGGAAAGGGGGGGAGCCACGTCCACCGACCCCCCGACAC
>NZ_JBVJOT010000084.1:0-25640 GCF_055583025.1 Streptomyces sp. NPDC104831 | reverse complement strand
TTGGTCGGGGACGGCGAGAGGGGGCGACACAGAAGGGAGGAGGGCCGCTGTGTGCCGGCGGTCGGAGACAGGAGGAGAAGCAGCCCCCCGGCCGCGGCCGGGGCCCTGTGCCGTGACGGGAGCTAGTTGTCCAGGCCGATCGCGAACGCGGCCTCCAGGTCGTGCTGGGAGTAGGTGCGGAACGCCACGTGCGTGTCCGTGCCCTGGACGCCGGGGATCTTGCTGATGCGGCCGGGGATGACCTCGGCGAGGTCCTCGTGGCGGGCGACGCGGACCATGGCGATCAGGTCGTAGGTGCCGGTGACCGAGAAGACCTCGCTCACGCTGTCCAGCGCGGCGATCCGCTCCGCGATCTCGGGGATCCGGTCCACGCTGGTCTTGATCAGAACGATCGCGGTGATCACGGTTGTCTCTCTCCCTCGGTGACCGGAGCCGGTGCGTCCTTCACTCTAGTGGTACGCCCGTAGCGCACCCACGCGTAGCCGAAGCCGAGGCCGAAGCCCACCAGGTGGGCGAGGTAGGCCACCCCCGGCCCGTCGGAGGCGCGGCCGGCCGCCAGCCACTGCAGGGCCGCCCAGCAGGGCAGCACGACCCAGGCCGGGAAGCGCAGCGGCAGGAAGAACAGGAAAGGCAGCAGACTGGTCACCCGCGCGCGGGGGAACAGGTACAGAAAGGCCCCGAGGACCGCCGAGACCGCCCCGGAGGCGCCGACCAGCGACTGTCCGGAGGCGGCGTTGGCCACCGCGTAGCCGAGCAGGGCGCCGCAGCCGCAGCCGACGTAGAAGAGGGCGAACTGCACCCGTCCCATCCGTTCCTCGGTCATCGCTCCGAAGACGAAGAGGAAGAGCATGTTGCCGAGCAGGTGCACCCAGCTGCCGTGCACGAACAGCGCGGTGGCCGGGGTCAGCGCGGCCCCGGCCGGCCCGTCGAACAGCTCGGCCGGGACCACGCCCCAGCGCCGGAAGTACGCCCGCTGTGCGGCGAGCAGGGCGTCCCCGGTGCCGTATCCCGGCACCAGCCCGGAGGCCGGGCCGAGGGCGAAGAGCACGCAGCACAGGGCGATGAGGCCGTACGTCACCGGCGCCGGGGTGTCCCGGACCGCCCTGAGGGTCCTGCCGGCCGCCGTGCTCCTGGAGCTGATCATGACTACAGAGCATGACGTAACGGGACGCAACGCGACAGACCGCCTCGCCGCCGTGAACGGACGGGCGGCGGGCAGCCCCCAGGCCGTAGGGTTACGACCCACACGCGTCGGCAGCGGCGCGGACCGACACGAGAAGGAGCGGACCAGCGCGATGACGGTTCCCCTGCCGACCGCCACCACCCGGTGGCGCTGCACCCTCTGCGGCAACCTCACCCGTTTCGACGTCACCCGCTCGTCGAAGGTCGTCGAGTACGTGCACCTGGACCTGGCCGGCGAGCCGACGGTGGAGGAGCGCGAGGTGGTCAGTGAGACCATCGAATCGGTGCGCTGTCGCTGGTGCAGCGCGGTGGACCAGGTGGAACTCGTGGACAGGCCGGGCGCCGGCTCCTGAGCGGAGCGGCCCCCGGAGAGGCTTTTTCCGGTGATGGGGTGTGTGACGGATGGTGGAGACCGCAGGCGGGGGGCCGGGCGACGGCACCGCTGAGGTGCTTGACCGTCCGCTGCCCGACGGCGTGCGCCGGCGCGTCGTGCAGATCGTCTCGGACGGCTTCGGCGGACTGACGCCGGCGGAACTGCCCGCCCAGCTGAGGCAGTACGCCCGGTTCGCCCCGAATCGCCGCGCCAAGTTCGCCGGGAACGCGATGGCGGCGGCGCTGGAGACCGACGCGCTGTTCCGGCAGCGGATCGGCGAGCGGTTCCGCGAGGCCCAGCCGGAACTGGCCGGGGCCCTCGACGCCGGGTCCGCGCCCCCGGCCGCCGACCCGCTCGACGTGGCGGCCGCCGCCTATGTGCTGCGCCCGGCGGGCTGGGTGAAGCTGGTCACGGCGGCCGGCGAGGAGGCGCAGCGCGCGGACGCCGAGCGGGCCGACGAGGAGAGCCGGGCCGAGCTGGAGCGGCTGCGTGCGGAGCTGGCGCAGGCCCGCGACCACACCCGCGCCGAGACCGAACGGCTGCGCGCGGAGCTGGAGACGGCGCGGAAGGAAGCGGAGTCGCTGCACCGCAAGCTGCGGGCCGCGCTCAGCGACGTCAAGCGGGGCGAGGCCGCGCTGCGCAAGGCGCGGGGCGAGGCCGACGCCGTACGCGCCGAGGCGCAGGCGCAGGTGTCGGCCGCGGAGAGCGAGTCCCGGCGGCTCAAGGCCCGCCTGGGCGAGGCCGAGGCCGCGCTGGAGGCCACCCGCCGGGCGGCCCGGGAGGGCCGCAGCGTGGAGGACATGCGGGTGCGGCTGCTGCTCGACACCCTGCTGGACGCCACCCAGGGGCTCAGGCGTGAACTCGCCCTGCCGCCGGTGTCGGTGCGCCCGGCCGAGACGGTCGACGCGGTGGAGCCGGGCCGGATGACCCCGAAGGACATCGCGGCGCGCGCCCTGTCGGAGAACGACCCGGCCATTCTCGACCAGCTGCTGGCACTGCCGCAGGTGCACCTGGTCGTCGACGGCTACAACGTGACCAAGACCGGCTATCCGCAGATGCCGCTGGAGAAGCAGCGGCTCAGGCTGCTGGGCCAGCTCTCGGCGCTCGCCGCGCAGACCGGGGCCGAGGTCACCTGCGTCTTCGACGGCGCCGAACTGGCCGCGCCGGTGCTGCTCGCGCCGCCGCGCGGGGTGCGGGTGCTGTTCTCCAAGCCGGGTGTCACCGCCGACGAGCTGATCCGGCAGCTGGTGCGCGCGGAGCCGCCGGGGCGCCCGGTCATCGTCGCCTCCACCGACCGCGAGGTCGCGGACGGAATCGCCAAGGCGGGTGCCCGGCCGGTGGCTTCCGCGGTGCTTCTGAAGCGATTGTCCTGAACGCCCGACGGGCATCGCAGATGCCCGAATTGAGGTCGTCGCCGGGCGACGTAGGGTCAAAGCCATCTCACTGCCGGTGAGTTGTGTGCAAAGAATGCATGGCATCACGGGTTTTTTTGCCGTGAGGATTTGAACTGATCACAACTGTGTCACTAGGGTCTGGCTCGAACCTCCGAACGGGTGATCACTCTCAAGAAGGAGTTCTCCCTCCGTGGCGTCCCACCGTCGACCCAAGCAGCCGAGTCGCACCCGCGTGACCGTGCTGACCACCGCAGCCGCCGCTGCCGTCGCGCTCAGCGCGAACGCCGCCAACGCCGCTCCCAGCGAGAAGCTGAGCAAGGACGAGGTGAAGGCGAAGGTCGACAAGCTCTACGAGCAGGCCGAGCAGGCGACCGAGAAGTACAACGGCGCCAAGGAGAAGCAGCAGAAGCTGCAGAAGGAGATCTCCACCATCCAGGACAGCGTCGCCCGCGGCCAGGAGGAGCTCAACAAGCTCCGCGACGGCCTGGGTTCGCTGGCCACCGCCCAGTACCGCTCCGGCGGCATCGACGCCTCGGTCCAGCTCTTCCTGTCCTCCGACCCGGACGACTACCTCGACAAGGCGTCCACGCTCGACCAGTTGAGCAGCCAGCAGGTCGACGCGCTGAAGAAGATCCAGGACAAGCAGCGCGAACTCGCCCAGGAGCGGGCCGAGGCCGCCGAGAAGCTCAAGGACCTCTCCGCCACCCGCACCGAGCTGGGCAACAAGAAGAAGGAAGTCCAGGGCAAGCTCGGCGAGGCCCAGCGGCTGCTGAACACCCTGACCGCCAAGGAGAAGCAGCAGCTCGCCGAGGAGGAGCACAAGCGCGCCCAGGAAGGGCAGGAGCGCGCCAACCGCTCCACCGGCGGCGAGCGTCCCGACATCGGCGACGCCCCGCCCGCCTCCAACCGGGCCCAGGCGGCCTTCTCCGCCGCCCAGACCAGGATCGGCTCGCCGTACGTCTACGGCGCCACCGGCCCCTCCTCCTTCGACTGCTCGGGTCTGACCTCCTGGGCCTACGCCCAGGCCAACGTCTCCATCCCGCGCACCTCCGAGGCCCAGTCCCAGATCGGCACGAGGATCACCTCGGTCAGCGATCTGAAGGTCGGCGACCTGGTCTTCTTCTTCAACGACCTGCACCACGTCGGCCTGTACGCGGGCAACGGCCAGGTCCTGCACGCCCCGCGCACCGGCACGGTCGTCCGGTACGAGTCCATGAGCACCATCGGCGGCCCGTTCATGTGGGGCGTCCGCGTCTGACACCGGGCGGCACACGGACACGGCGGCGCCCGAACGGGCGAATCACCGCCACCGGAACTGACCCCGCGCCCCGCCGCTGACCTGCGTCAGCGGCGGGGCGTCAGCATGTCTTGACGCGGAGGTCTTTGGCCCGGGCCCCGGTGCGCGGCTACTGTCTGCCGCGTTTCCCCGCCGCCGGGGCCCTACCGTCCCCGGCGCCGGGGAGACGGTCCGACGTCCGCCACCCGAAGGACTGCCGTGGGGTCCCATCGCCGCCTTGCCCCGTCCGGATTCGACCGGGGTGCCGCCGCCCTGTGCGTGCTGTCGGCCGCGCTCGGCGCCGTGCCGGCACACGCCGCGCACGAGGCCGGCGGCCGCGCCGAGGTGGACCGGCTGTACGCGGAGGCCGAGCGGGCGACCCAGGCCTACGACAAGGCCGAGGAGCGCGCCGGTGAACTGCGCCGGCGGCTGCGCGCCACCCGGGACCACCTGGCCCGGCAGCAGCAGCGCGTCAACGACCTGCGCGAACAGCTCGGCTCGCTGGCCGGCGCCCAGTACCGGTCCGGCGGCATCGACCCGGCCGTCGCCCTGCTGTTCTCCGCCGAACCCGAGGACTACCTGGACAAGGCCGCCACGCTCGACCGCATCGGTGACCGGCAGGCCGGACGGCTCAGGCAGTTGCGGGCCGTGCTGCGCGAACTCGCCCAGGAACGCGCGGAGGCCGCCCGGACCCTCGCCGAACTGGAGCGCGGCCGCCGGGCCGTGGCCGCCCACAAGCGGACCGTGGAACGCAAGCTCGCCCGGGCCCGGGAGCTGATCGGGGCCATGCCCGCCGGGGAGCGCGCCGCCTACGACCGGGCCTCCCGCGGCACCCGCGCGCGGCTGCCCGCCCCGGCCGCCGCCCCCGACGGCCGGGCCGCCGCCGCGCTGGCCGCCGCCCGCGCCGCCCTCGGCCGCCCCTACGTGTGGGGTGCCAACGGCCCCTCGGGGTTCGACTGTTCGGGCCTGACGCAGTGGGCGTACGCGCACGCCGGCATCCACCTGCCGCGCACCTCCCAGGAGCAGCGGTTCGCCGGCCGGCGCGTCCCGCTCTCCCAGGCCCGCCCCGGCGACCTGGTCGTCTACCGCTCCGACGCCAGCCATGTGGCGCTGTACGCGGGCCACGGCCAGGTCATCCACGCGCCCTATCCCGGCGCCCCGGTGCGCTACGACCCGGTCGGCATGATGCCGGTCTCCTCGGTCACCCGGCCCTGACCGCCCCGCGCGCCGTACGATCGGGAAGTGGCTGGTCGCGGGCGGACGTGGAGTATCGGAGCCGTAGGGCTCGCCCTGCTGTTGCCGCTCACCGGGTGCGGCGGGCGGCAGACGGGCGATCCGGTGCGCACCGAGGTGCAGCGGATGCTCGACCGGCGCTCGGCCGCCCTGCTCGGACACGACGAGCGGGCGTACGGCGCGACCGGCACGCGCGCCGTGTACACCCGGCTGCGCGCCCTGCCGCTGGCCTCCTTCGGATACCGGGTCACCGCCGTGCGCCGCACCGGCTCCGGCGCCACCGCCGACGCCGAACTGAGCTACCGCGTCGCCGGGTACGACAAGGCCCCGGTCGACGCCCGCCGCACCCTCGCCCTTAGCCGCACCGCCGACGGCCACTGGTACGTCACCGCCGAACGGCCCGCCCGCGAGGCCGGGCAGCAACTGTGGGACCAGGGCACGGTGAGAGCCGTGGAGGGCGCGCACAGCCTGGTGCTGGGCACCGGCGACCCGGCCGCCCTGTCCGGCTTCGCCCGGCTCGCCGACCGGGCGGTCCCGGCCGTCTCCGGGGCGTGGGGCACGGGCTGGAGCCGCCGGGTCGTCGTCCTCGTCCCGAAGTCGCTGGCGGGCATGGCGGCCCTCCTCGGCGCGCCGGCCGCCGACTACCGGGGCATCGCGGCGGTCACCACGGGCGAGGCGGGCGGCTCGGGCCGGGCGCCCGCGGACCGGGTGGTGGTCAACCCGGAGGCGTACGCGATGCTCGGCGACGCCGGCAGGCAGATCGTCCTCACCCACGAGACGGCCCATGTGGCCACCCGGGCGGACACCACGGCCGCCACCCCGCTGTGGCTGTCGGAGGGCTACGCCGACTGGGTCGGCTACCTCGGCACCGGCCGCACCCCGGCCGAGGCCGCGCCCGAACTCGCCCGGGCCGTCCGGGAGGGCAAGGCGCCCGAGGCGCTGCCCGTCGACAAGGACTTCGGCTTCACCAGCGACCCGGTGAAGCTGGCGCGGGCCTACGAGAGCGGCTGGCTGGCCTGCCGGATGATCGCCGAGAAGTGGGGCGCGGCCCGGCTCGGCGCCTTCTACCGGGCCGTGGGCGCCCACGGCGAACGGGCGGGCGCGGTCGAGGGGGCCCTGCGCACGGTGCTCGGCACGACGGCACGGCAGTTCACCGCCCGCTGGCACGCCTACGTCACGACGCTGCTGCGCTGAGCACGCCGGTCACCTCCCGCAGCCAGGCCGACCCGGTCTCCCCGGCGGCCCGCGGCACGCCCTCCCGGAACAGGTCCCCGGCGTTCTCCGCGCCGGGGCGCCGCCCTCTCCGCGGTGCTGCGCCGGGGCGCTGCCCCGGCGGTGGGCCCGCGCGTCCTGCGCCGGCGCCCCCGGGAGCACCCCGGTCGCCTGCGCCGCACCCTCGCCACCGGCCTAGCCATGGCCGCCGACTCCACCGTGCGGCAGGGCGGGGCCCTGGTCCTGGTGGCGATCGTGGCCCGGCTCGGGGTGACGGCGGCGGCCGCCCGCTCGGTCCGCTGCCGGGCCGCGCCCCGCGTCAGGAGGAGACGGGGGCCCGCGTGGTCCGGCCGGGCCGGGACGGGAACGGGGCGGCCCGCCGGGGCGGGACGGTCGCGCGCCACAGCCGGCGGGCGGCCGCGATCGTGGCCGCGACCAGCAGGCCGTTGCGCAGCACCAGCAGCGTGACGCCGTAGCCGTCGCTCAGCACCACGTGCGAGAAGCCGAGCGGGAACTCCAGGACCGTCAGGAACGACGCCAGGACGACCATCAGCGCGGGCGGTCCCATCCGGGTCGCCCGGTGCGTCAGGCAGACGGCGGCCAGGCCGACCAGCCACACCAGGTACTGCGGGCTGATCACCCGGCTGGTCACCGTGAACAGCAGCACCGCCGTCAGCGCCGCGTCCGCGAGGACGGGCCCCGCCAGGCGCCTCGCGCGCAGCCGCCACAGCAGCAGCCAGCCGAACGCCGCCGCGGTCAGCGCCAGCGCGGCCGTGCTCACCACGTCCACCCACGGGCCCAGGAACTCGATCGAGCCGTAGTTCAGCAGCACCTCGCCCCGCCAGCCGAAGTGCCGGGCCACGTGGAAGACCAGGGCGCCCAGCGACTCCACCTCGGTGCCCCGCTCCCGCTGGAAGGTCAGGAACGCGAAGGCGCCCGGCATGGACACCGTGAACAGCAGCGCGACGCCCGCCCCGGTGACCGCCGCCGCCCCCCACGCCCGCCGCCGGACGGCACCGACCAGCAGCAGCGCCGGCCACACCTTCACCAGCGCCCCGAGCGCCGCCAGCGCGCCCAGCACCCGCGGGTGGCGGGCCCCCGCCAGCAGCGCCGCCACGGCCACCGCGGTCACCATCAGGTCGTAGCGCGCGTACACCGTCGGCCCGAGCAGCGGCACGCCCGCCACCCACACCCAGGCCCCGCGCGGGGACCGGCCGGACCGCCCGCCCGCGTACACCAGCAGCGCCAGCACCACGGCGTCGCACAGGCACGCCAGCACGAAGAAGGCGTGCGCGTACGACAGGAAGGGCAGGACGGCGGGGGAGAGGATCGCGAGGGCGGCGGCGGGCGGGTACTGCCAGGTCACGTCGTCCAGCGGAAACGTTCCCTGGCGCAGCACCTCGTACCAGCCGCGGTAGATCACCGACACGTCCGAGGTGACGTCCGGGCCCGGGAAGACGTACACCCGGAACACGAACAGCAGCAGCGCCGCGCGGGTGGCGCCCCAGACCGCGAGCGGCCACCACGGGGACCGTCCGGCACCCTTCGTCTCCACGTGATCCCCTGCCGTTCGAATCCGCTTCGAGCGACCATGATGTCCCGCGCGGCCGCGCGCGTGCCACAGACCCGGCCGCGCCCGGCCGGCAACGGCCCGTTCGGTAGGGTCGGCGGCGATGCGAAAGACCCTGATCGTCACCAACGACTTCCCGCCCCGGCCGGGCGGTATCCAGGCCTTCCTGCACAACATGGCCCTGCGCCTGGACCCGGACCGGCTGGTCGTCTACGCCTCCACCTGGAAGCGCGGCCGGGAGGGCGCCGAGGCCACCGCCGCGTTCGACGCCGAGCAGCCCTTCACCGTCGTCCGCGACCGCACCACCATGCTGCTGCCCACCCCGGGGGCCACCCGGCGGGCGGCCGGGCTGCTCCGCGAGCACGGCTGCACCGCGGTCTGGTTCGGCGCGGCGGCCCCGCTCGGGCTCATGGCCCCCGCGCTGCGCGGGGCCGGCGCCGAGCGGCTGGTCGCCACCACCCACGGGCACGAGGCCGGCTGGGCCCAGCTGCCCGCCGCCCGGCGGCTGCTGCGCCGGATCGGACAGTCCACGGACACGCTCACCTACCTCGGCGAGTACACCCGCTCCCGGATCGCCGCCGCCCTCACCCCGGACGCCGCCGCGCGGATGGCGCAGCTGCCGCCGGGGGTCGACGAGAAGACCTTCCACCCCGGCTCCGGCGGCGACGCGGTCCGCGCGCGGCTCGGCCTCGCCGACCGGCCCGTCGTGGTCTGCGTCTCCCGGCTGGTGCCGCGCAAGGGGCAGGACACCCTGATCCGGGCCATGCCGCGGATCCTCGCCGCCGAACCCGACACCGCCTTGCTGATCGTCGGCGGCGGCCCCTACGAACGGGACCTGCGCCGCCTCGCCCGGGAGACCGGCGTGGCCGGCTCGGTGCGCTTCACCGGCGCCGTGCCCTGGTCGGAACTGCCCGCGCACTACGGCGCCGGGGACGTGTTCGCTATGCCCTGCCGCACCCGGCGCGGCGGCCTGGACGTGGAGGGCCTCGGCATCGTCTACCTGGAGGCCTCCGCGACCGGACTGCCGGTCGTCGCGGGCGACTCGGGCGGCGCCCCCGACGCGGTCCTGGACGGCGAGACGGGCTGGGTGGTCAGGGGCGGCGCCCCCGAGGAGACCGCCGAGCGCATCGTGACCCTCCTCCAGGACCCCGGGCTGCGGCGGCGGATGGGCGAGCGGGGCCGCCGGTGGGTGGAGGAGAAGTGGCGCTGGGACCTGCTGGCGGAGAACCTGAGGACACTGCTGGGGTGAAGCGCTCCGCGCGCCTCACTTGGCGTAGATCGCCTCGATCTCGGCCGCGTAGTCCTTCGCCACCACGTTCCGCTTCAGCTTCAGCGACGGCGTCAGGTGCCCCGACTCCTCCGAGAACTGGGCCGACAGCACGCGGAACTTGCGCACCGACTCGGCCTTGGACACCGCCGCGTTGCCGTCGTCCACGGCCGCCTGGACGGCCGCGAGCAGATCCGGGTCGTCCTTCAGCGACGCCGCCGTGGAACCGGCCGGCTTGCCGTGCTCGGCGGCCCAACGGCCCAGGAACTCCTCGTCGATGGTGACCAGCGCGCCCACGAACGGCCGCCCGTCGCCCACCACCATGCACTCCGCGACCAGCGCGTGCGCCCGGATCCGGTCCTCGATCACGGCCGGGGCCACGTTCTTGCCGCCCGCCGTGACGATGATCTCCTTCTTCCGGCCGGTGATCCGCAGATAGCCGTCCTCGTCCAGGGTGCCGATGTCACCGGTGTGGAACCAGCCGTCGGCCAGCGCCTCCGCCGTGGCGCCCGGGTTGTTCCAGTACTCCTTGAACAGGTGCTCGCCGTGCAGCAGCACCTCGCCGTCGTCCGCGATCCGCACCACCGAGCCGGGCAGCGGCTGCCCGACCGTGCCGATCTTCTGCCGGTCCCACGGGTTGAACGCGGTCGCCGCGCAGGACTCGGTCAGGCCGTAGCCCTCCAGCACCGTGAAGCCGATGCCCCGGAAGAAATGGCCGAGCCGCTCGCCGAGCGGGGCCCCGCCGGAGATGGCGTACTCGCCCCGGCCGCCGAGGACCGCGCGCAGCTTGCCGTAGACCAGCTTGTCGAAGAGCTTGTGCTTGAGTTTCAGGCCGAACGACGGTCCGGACGGGCTGTCCAGCGCCTTGCTGTAGGCGATCGCGGTGTCCGCGGCCCGGTCGAAGATCTTCCCCTTGCCGTCCGCCTGCGCCTTGGCGCGCGCCGCGTTGTACACCTTCTCGAAGACCCGCGGCACGCCGAGGATCAGCGTCGGCCGGAACGCGGCGAGTTCGTCGGTGAGGTTCTTGATGTCCGGGACACAGCCCAGCTTGATCGGCGCCATCATCGGCGCCACCTGCACCAGCCGCCCGAAGACGTGGGCGAGGGGCAGGAAGAGCAGGACGGAGCACTCGCCGGTGCGGAACAGCGGACGCAGCCGCTCCACCACGTTCCCGCACTCGGCGAAGAAGCTGCGGTGGGTGAGCACACAGCCCTTGGGGCGCCCGGTGGTGCCGCTCGTGTACACGATGGTCGCCGGGTCGTCGGCCCGGGCGAGCGAGCCGCGCTCCTCCACCGTCTCGTCCGACACGCCCTGCCCGAGCCGGCCCAGCTCCGCCACGCCCCCGGCCTCAATCTGCCAGACGTGCTTCAGCGCGGGCAGCGACTCGCGCACCGACTCCACGGCCGCCGCGTGATTGTCCAGCTCCACGACACACGCCGTCGCGCCCGAGTCGGACAGGATCCAGCGCACCTGCTCCGGGGAACTCGTCTCGTACACCGGCACGGTGACGGCACCCGCGCTCCAGATCGCGAAGTCCAGCAGCGTCCACTCGTAGCGCGTCCGGGACATCAGGCCCACCCGGTCGCCCGGCTGCACCCCGGCGGCGATCAGCCCCTTGGCGGCGGTGCGCACCTCGTCCTGGAACTCCCGTGCCGTCACGTCCTGCCAGACACCCCCCGACTTGCGGGCGATGACGGCGGCGTCGGGGTGCTGCGCGGCGTTTCTGCGAACGATATCGGTCAGATTTCCGTCCGCAGGGACCTCGTACAAAGCCGGAAGGCTGAACTCGCGCAAGACTGCTGCTCCTCATAGGGCGCCGGCGCCACGACGTTGTGCGATGCGACGGTGCGGTCCAAGGCTCGGGCAGGTGCTCGGGTACTTCGGTGGCTGAAATACTGAGCACGACTGGACTGCCCGGACGTTACCCGCCGGTATGGCGTCTACGACAGGGGGTCCCGGCGAGATGTTCGCTGCGTCACACACGCGGGCGTTCCTTCGCGCACAGTAGTCCACGGCCCTTCCGACCGGCGAGTAACCGCAGGCCGGACCGGCACTGTTCACCTCCACCCCACACGCCTACCCTTGATCACCATGGCTTCCCCACGTACCGGCGACCGGCGGACCCGGGTCCATGTGGTCAGCGATGTGCACGGCAACGCCCGCGACCTGGCGAGGGCCGGTGACGGTGCCGACGCCCTCGTCTGCCTGGGCGACCTCGTCCTCTTCCTCGACTACGCCGACCACTCGCGCGGCATCTTCCCCGACCTGTTCGGCAAGGAGAACGCCGACCGCATCGTCGAGCTGCGCACCGCCCGCCGGTTCGCCGAGGCCCGCGAGTTCGGCGCCCGGCTGTGGGCCGGCATCGGCACCGACCGGGCCGCCGCCATCGAGAAGGCGGTGCGCCGGCAGTACGACGAGCTGTTCGCCGCGTTCCCCACCCCGACGTACGCCACCTACGGCAATGTCGACATGCCGCGGCTCTGGCAGGAGTACGCCCGGCCCGGCACCACGGTCCTCGACGGCCAGCGGGTGGAGATCGGCGGGTGGACCTTCGGCTTCGTCGGCGGCGGTCTGCGCACCCCGATGCGCACCCCGTACGAGATCGACGACGAGGAGTACGCGGCGAAGATCGAGGCCGTCGGCGAGGTCGACGTGCTGTGCACCCACATCCCGCCGGAGGTGCCCGAACTGGTCTACGACACCGTGGCCCGCCGCTTCGAGAGGGGCAGCCGGGCCCTCCTCGACGCCATCCGCCGCACCCGGCCCCGGTACGCGCTTTTCGGCCATGTGCACCAGCCGCTCGCGCGCCGGATGCGGATCGGCGCCACCGAGTGCGTGAACGTGGGGCACTTCGCCGGCTCCGGCACCCCCTGGGTGCTGGAGTGGTGAGGCACGTCAGGTGGGGTGAAGGCGGCAGGTCGGCGGCGCGGTAGCCTTCACGCTGCACACACGTGCGCGGCCCGGCGCACACACGACCTCTCCCACACGGCGCGCATCCGGAGGAGCCACGGCGATGGCGGAACACACCAGTTCGAGCATCACGATCGAGGCGGCTCCCGCCGACGTCATGGCGGTGATCGCCGACTTCGCGCGCTACCCGGACTGGACCGGCGAGGTGAAGGAGGCCGAGGTCCTCTCCGCCGACGAGCACGGCCGCGCCGAGCGGGTCCGCCTCGTCATGGACGCCGGCGCCATCAAGGACGACCAGACCCTCGCCTACACCTGGCACGGCGGCCACGAGGTCTCCTGGAGCCTGGTGAGGTCCCAGATGCTGCGCTCCCTGGAGGGCTCCTACCTGCTGAAGCCGGCCGGCGCGAACGCCACCGAGGTCACCTACCGGCTCACCGTCGACGTCAAGATCCCCATGCTGGGCATGATCAAGCGCAAGGCGGAGAAGGTCGTCATCGACCGGGCGCTGGCGGGCCTGAAGGAACGGGTCGAGTCCCTGGGGAAGTAGCCTCCCCGAGCCCCTGATAAGCGGCCTCCCCGGCCCGCCCCCGCGCACGGCGGTACGGTTCGGCATCATGCGCACCCTCCTGATCATGGGCCCGGGCGGCAGCGGCCGGACGACCGTCGCCGCGGCCACCGCGCTCGCCTCCGCCCGGGCCGGCCACCGCACCCTCCTGCTGAGCGCCGACCGCACCGACACCCCGGGCGCGGTCCTCGGCACCCCGTCGGGACCGGTCCCCGCCGAGGCCGCGCCGCGCCTGACCGTCTGGCGCCCGGACGCCACCGAGGGCTTCCGGCGGGACCTCACCGCCTTCCAGACCCGCGCCGAGAGTGTCCTCGACCTGCTCGGTGCCGCCCGCCTGGACGCCGAGGAGGTCACCGCGCTGCCCGGCGCCGAGGAACTGTCCTTCCTGCGCGCCCTGCGGGACGCGGCCCTCTCCGAGCGCCACGACCTGCTCGTCGCCGACCTCCCGCCGCTCCCGCGCGCCCTCGCCCTGCTCGGCCTGCCCGAGGAACTGCGCCGCTACCTGCGCCGGCTGCTGCCGCCCGAACGGCAGGCCGCCCGCGCCCTGCGCCCGGTCCTCGGCCGGCTGGCCGGCGTCCCCATGCCCGCCGAGTGGCTGTACGAGACGGCGGCCCGCTGGGACCTCGAACTCGCCGCCGTCGAGGCCGTCCTCACCGACCGGGACACCGCCGTACGCCTGGTCGCCGAGCCCGGCCCGGCCGGCGCCGACGCCCTGCGCGCCGCCTCCCTCGGCCTCGCCCTGCGCGGCCTGGGCACCGAGGCCCTGATCGCCAACCGCGTCCTGCCCGGGGCCGCCGCGGGCGACTGGCTCGCCGGGCTGATCGCCCAGCAGCACAAGACGCTCGCCGAGTGGCGGGAGCCCTACGACGTCCGCCCCGTCCCGCACCTCGGCCGCGACCCGCAGGGCGGCGACGACCTCGCCGCGCTCGCCGTGCCCGCCGCCGATCCGGCGCCCGCCCCGGTCGAGTGGCCCGTCACCGACCGGATCGCCGAGGACGGCGTGCTGGTCTGGCACCTGCCGCTGCCCGGCGCGATACGGGACGAACTCGACCTCGTCCGGCGCGGCGACGAACTCGTGATCACCGCGGGTCCCTTCCGGCGGATCGTTCCGCTGCCCTCCGCGCTGCGCCGCTGCACGGTCGCCGGCGCCGGACTGCGCGACGGCGAGCTGCGCATCCGGTTCGCCCCCGACCCCGGCCTGTGGCCCGCCGGCGGACGGTGAACCGGGCACCCCCGTTCGGGTAACGTCGTAAAGGCGAACCGTAGTCAGGAGTCCGCCATGAGCGAAGAGCGCCCCGCACCCCAGCCGCCGCCGGAGCGGGCGACCGACGCCGACGCCTGGGCCACGGCCTGTGCCGAGGACCTCGCCGCCGAGCAGGCCCGCCGCCGCACCGAGCACGGCCCGCCGCCGGGCTCGGCCGCCGAGGAGCTGAAGAAGCTGGTCGACGCGGTCGCCGACAAGCTCTCCGGCCTGCAGGCACCGCTGCTCGGCTCCCTCGCCGGACCGGCCGCCCAGCAGGCCGTGCGCCAGGTCGTCCAGCAGGCCAAGGCCGCCGTGGAACCCGTCATAGAGCGCAACCCCGATGTCTTCGACCACCTCGCCGCGGCCGGCGGGGAACTCCTCGCCGCCTACCGCTCCGCGGTCCAGCACCAGGAGCGGCGCTGGACCGCGCGCACGTCCGACCCGGCGGCCGACCGGCCGGACGGGGACGACGGGGGCGCGGGCGCCGGTCCGGGCGAGCGCATCGACCTGGACTGACGCCCTGCCGCGGCGGGGCCTCGGGTACGGTTGGCCGTAGCGGGGCTCGACCGAAACTGAGGGATTCATGGGACTCACCATCGGCGTCGACATCGGCGGCACGAAGATCGCGGCCGGCGTGGTCGACGAGGAAGGCAACATCCTCTCGACCTTCAAGGTGCCGACCCCCACCACACCCGGGGCCATCGTGGACGCCATCGCCTCGGCGGTGGAGGGCGCGCGGGCCGGGCACGAGATCGTCGGCGTGGGCATCGGCGCGGCCGGTTACGTCAACCGCCAGCGCTCCACGGTCTACTTCGCGCCCAACATCGACTGGCGCAACGAACCGCTCAAGGAGAAGGTCGAGGCCCGCACGGACCTCCCGGTCGTGGTCGAGAACGACGCCAACGCCGCGGCCTGGGGCGAGTACAGGTTCGGCGCGGGCAAGGGCCACCGCAACGTCATCTGCATCACGCTCGGCACCGGCCTCGGCGGCGGCATCATCATCGGCAACAAGCTGCGCCGCGGCCACTTCGGCGTGGCCGCGGAGTTCGGCCACATCCGGATGGTCCCGGACGGCCTGCTGTGCGGCTGCGGCTCGCAGGGCTGCTGGGAGCAGTACGCCTCCGGCCGCGCCCTGGTCCGCTACGCCAAGCAGCGCGCCAACGCCACCCCCGAGCGCGCCGAGGTCCTCCTCGCGCTCGGCGACGGCACCCCCGACGGCATCGAGGGCAAGCACATCTCCATGGCCGCCCGCCAGGGCTGCCCGGTCGCCGTCGACTCCTACCGAGAGCTGGCCCGCTGGGCCGGCGCCGGCCTCGCCGACCTGGCCTCCCTCTTCGACCCGTCCGCGTTCATCGTCGGCGGCGGCCTCTCCGACGAGGGCGACCTGGTGCTCGACCCGATCCGCAAGT
The DNA here is from genome assembly GCF_055583025.1 of Streptomyces sp. NPDC104831. Lineage (NCBI taxonomy): Bacteria > Bacillati > Actinomycetota > Actinomycetes > Kitasatosporales > Streptomycetaceae > Streptomyces > Streptomyces sp. NPDC104831. Next base: position 10,006 of record NZ_JBVJOT010000084.1, on the reverse strand, counting down.
CGTACAAGCGCTGGCTGGTGGGCGGCAACTGGCGCCCGGTGGCCGACGTGATCGCCGCCCAGCTCGGCAACAAGGCGGGCCTGGTGGGCGCGGCGGACCTGGCCCGGGAGCCCGACCCGGTCATGTGACGGCCTTCGCCGCCGAGGGGCGCGGGAACGGTGCGACCGGCGGGAGACCGGCGGTCGCCCGGTTTCCCGCGCCCCTCGGCCGTGGGCGTACATTGATCCACATGGTGTTGCTCCCCGACTCCGCGACAGAGCCCGACGGTTCGGCCACCCTCCGCGTCCTGAGCTACAACGTCCGCTCGCTGCGCGACGACACCGCCGCCCTGGCCCGGGTGATCACGGCCTGCGCCCCCGACCTGGTCCTCCTCCAGGAGGCCCCCCGCTTCTTCCGCTGGCGCAAGAAGCTCGCGCGGCTCGCGGCGGCCTCCGGCCTGGTCGTCCTCACCGGGGGCGGCACGGCGGCGGGCCCGGCGATCCTGTGCGGGCTGCGCGCCACCGTCGAGCGCACCGAGGACGTGCTGCTGCCCCTCACCCCGGGCCTGCACCGGCGCGGCTTCGCCACGGCGGTGGTCCGCTTCGGCGGCGCCCGCCTCGGGGTGCTCAGCTGCCACCTCAGCCTCCAGCAGGACGAGCGCTACGAGCAGGGCGGGATGCTCCTCGACCGGCTCGCCGCCCTGGGCGTGGAGCACGCCGTCGCGGGCGGCGACCTGAACGAACGCCCGGACGGCCGCACCTTCCGCCGCCTGGCCGCCGGCCTCCAGGACTGCCGTACGGCCGCGCCCTGGGGCGGCGAGTTCACCTCCACCCCCGCCGACCCGCACCAGCGCATCGACGCGATCTTCGCGACCAAGGGCGTCGAGGTACTGGGCTGCGGGGTGCCGCTGGACCAGCCGGGCGTGCGCGAGGCGGACCTGCGGGCGGCCTCGGACCACCTTCCGGTGCTGGCCGCCCTCCGCGTCCCGGCGGCGTAGCGCCCGGCGAGGGCGCGGGGCCTCAGACGACCGCCCCGCGCCCGGGGTCGTCGTCCTCCTCGTCGTCCGTCCGCATCCGCGCCACCAGCGTCACGAAGCCGCCGAGGAAGCCGCCGATGCCGAGGGTCGTCAGCCACCAGGTCATCTGCCAGCCGAGGAGCACCGCCAGCAGCAGCAGGACGGGCCCGCCGAGCACCCCCAGCCAGGCGAACCGGGCGGTGGTGTCCGCGGTCGGCAGCGGCGGCGGCTCCGGGGGGACGAAGTGGCCCTCGTCGTCCTCGTCGAAGTCGTCGTCGGACGGCTCGGCCACCGCGTAGTCGCGCGGGCCGATCCGCGGGCCGACGCCGGGCGCGAAGGACACCGAAGCGCCCAGCGGACGCGGGGGCGGCTCCTCGCCCCCGGTGTCCTTGCCGGTGTCCGGGGCGGCGTTCTTCTCCAGCAATGCCAGGTCCTCCACCGGCTTGAACGGCCGGGCGCCGGGCGGGTCCGGCGGCTCGGCGCCGTATCCGGCGACGATGGCCCGCCAGGCGGCGTCCTCGTCGAACGGCACGTCCTGCCGGCCCGGCTCGCGGGCCTCCTGACCGTCGCGGGCCTCCCGGCCCTCCCGGCCCTCGCGGTCCTCACGGCCTTCACGGTCGGAGTCGTGCTCAGCCAACTGCGGCCGTCCCTTCCTTGCCGACACTGGGTGCGAGCCGGCCGATGAAGGCGAGGCTCTCCTCGAAGATCCGGTCCGCGTCCACGTCCAACGTCGCCACGTGGTAGCTGTGTTCCAGCACGATCTCCGTGACGTCCCGGGACGACACCCGGCCGAGCACCCGCGCGGAGTCGGCCGCCGGTACGACGTGGTCCTCGGCACTGCGCAACAGCAGCAGCGGCTGGGTGACCCGGGGCAGCTCGCCGTCCACCCGGCGCAGCAGCCGCCGCAGCGAGTGCGCCGCGTGCAGCGGCACCCGGTCGTAGCCCAGCTCCGCCGCGCCCGGCCGGGCGATGTCGCTGGCGATGCCCCTCGTCGAGCGCACCAGGTGCCGGGCCACCGGCAGGGCGTGGGCCGACAGGCCGTGCACCTTGTTCGCCGGGTTGACCACCACCACGCCCGCGACCCGCCCGCCGTGCCGGGCCGCGAGCCGCAGGGCGAGCGCCCCGCCCATCGACAGGCCCGCCACGAACACCCGCGGGCAGCGCGCGGTGAGCGCGCGCAGTTCCCGGTCCACCTCGGCGTACCAGTCCTGCCAGGTGGTGAGCTGCATGTCGGTCCAGCGGGTGCCGTGGCCGGGCAGCAGCGGCAGGGACACGGACAGGCCACGGGCCGCGTGGTGCTCCGCCCAGGGGCGCAGCGACTGGGGCGAGCCGGTGAAGCCATGGCAGAACAGAACGCCCACCTCACCGCCCTCGTGGCGGTACGGCTCGGCTCCGGGGAGAACTGGCATGTGCTTCACCGTACGCGACCGCACGGACACCGACCAGGGTCGTCGGGCTCATTGACGGTACTCCGGGATAAGGTCTTGCCGACGGAAACAGGAGGCACACGGGTGTTGTACGGCACGATGAAGGTCGCCATCGGCGGGCCGCTCAAGGTCGCCTTCCGGCCCTGGGTGGAGGGCCTGGAGAACATCCCGGCCACCGGCCCCGCCATCCTGGCCAGCAACCACCTGTCCTTCTCGGACTCGTTCTTCCTGCCGGCGGTGCTGGACCGGAAGGTCACGTTCATCGCCAAGGCCGAGTACTTCACCACCCCGGGCGTCAAGGGCCGGCTCACCGCGGCCTTCTTCAAGGGCGTCGGCCAGCTCCCGGTGGACCGCTCCGGGGCGCGCGGCGCCGGTGAGGCGGCCGTCCGCAGCGGCATCGAGGTGCTGGAGCGCGGGGAGCTGTTCGGCATCTATCCGGAGGGCACCCGCTCGCCCGACGGGCGGCTGTACCGGGGCAAGCCCGGCGGCCTCGCCCGGGTGGCGCTGGCCACCGGCGCGCCCGTCATCCCGGTCGCCATGATCGACACGGAGAAGATCCAGCCGCCCGGCCAGGTCGTGCCGAAGCTGATGCGGCCCGGCATCCGGATCGGCCGGCCGCTGGACTTCAGCCGCTACCAGGGCATGGAGCACGACCGGTTCGTGCTGCGCGCCCTGACCGACGAGGTCATGTACGAGATCATGAAGCTGTCCGGCCAGGAGTACGTCGACATGTACGCCACCGCCGCCAAACGGCAGATAACCGAGGCGGCCAAGGCCGAGAAGGCCGAGAAGGCCGAGAAGGCGGGGAAGAGGCAGACCGGGCGGTAGCCGGAGGGAATTCGGGGGAAGTTCGGGGGGACCGGGGGCATGCCCAAGCGCGAACGCGTCATGCGGATGTCGGTCGAGCTGCCGCTGTGGCGGGCACTCGCCGGCTACCGCGTCCTGACGATGCTGTACGCCATCGGCCTGTGCGCCACCGCGTACGACCAGTTCACCCGGCCCTGGATCGCGGTGGCCTACTACGCCGTCCTGGTCGTGTGGACCCTCGCGACCCTGCCCCGGGTGTCCGGCGCGGCGCGCTGCACCGGGCGCTTCCTGGCCGCCGACCTGGCCGTCGCCCTCGTCGGCATCCTGCTCACCCCGTTCGCCGACAGCCACCAGCGGATCGCGGGCGGCGGCCCCACCCTGCCGTCGATCTGGACCGCCGGCGCGGTGCTGGCCTTCGCCGTCAAGGGCGGCTGGCGCTGGGCCGCCGTCGCCTCCACGGCCGTGGCCGCCGTGAACCTGGTCGAGCGCGGCCGCCCCGCCCGGGACACCGTGCACAACGTGATCCTGGTCTGGGTGGCCTCCATCGCCATCGGCTACGTCGTGGAGGTGGCCCGCGCCTCCGAGCGCACCCTCGCCCGCGCGCTGGAGATCGAGGCCGCCACCCGGGAGCGGGAGCGACTGGCCCGGGACATCCACGACGGCGTGCTCCAGGTGCTGGCCATGGTGAAGCGCCGGGGCGCGGCGCTGGGCGGCGAGGCGGCCGAGCTGGGCCGGCTGGCCGGGGAGCAGGAGGTGGCCCTGCGCACCCTGGTGTCGGGCGGTCTGGTCCCGGTCTCCCGGGTCTCGGAGGACCTGGCGCAGGGCGCCGTCGTGCGCGCGGTGGAGGAACCGGACGACGACGGGCCGCTCGATCTGCGCGCCCTGCTCGCGCCGTACGCGGGCGCCCGGGTCAGCCTGGCCGAGCCCGGCGCCCCGGTGCCGCTGCCGCCCGGCGCGGCCCGCGAGGTGGCCGCCGCGGTCGGGGCCGCCCTGGACAACGTGCGGGCGCACGCCGGGGAGGGGGCTCGGGCCTGGATCCTGGTGGAGGACGAGCCGGACGAGATCGTCGTCACCGTCCGGGACGACGGCCCCGGCATCCCCGAGGGCCGGCTCGCGCAGGCCGAGGGCGAGGGCCGGCTCGGGGTGGCCCTGTCGATCCGGGGCCGGCTGCGCGACCTCGGCGGCAGCGCGCAGATCTGCTCCGTGCCCGGTCAGGGCACGGAGGTCGAACTGAAGGTACCCAAGGGCGCCGTGCGGGCGCGGGGGAAGAAGGCGGAACGGTGATGACACAGGGGCAGGACCCGATCAAGGTCATGGTGGTCGACGACCACCCCATGTGGCGGGACGCGGTCGCCCGGGACCTGGCCGAGTCCGGTTTCGAGGTGGTCGCGACCGCCGGCGACGGCGAGCAGGCGGTCCGCCGCGCCAAGGCCGCCGCCCCGGACGTGCTCGTGCTGGACCTCAACCTGCCGGCGAAGCCCGGCGTCCAGGTGTGCAAGGAACTGGTCGGCCACAACCCGGCGTTGCGGGTCCTGGTGCTGTCGGCGAGCGGCGAGCACGCGGACGTGCTGGAGGCCGTGAAGTCCGGCGCGACCGGCTATCTGCTGAAGTCCGCCTCCACCGGGGAACTGCTGGACGCGGTGCGCCGCACCGCCGTCGGCGACCCGGTGTTCACCCCGGGCCTGGCCGGGCTGGTCCTCGGCGAGTACCGGCGGCTGGCCGCCGAACCCGCGCCCGCCGCCGACGCCGGCCGGCCGGGCGCGCCCCGGCTGACCGACCGGGAGACGGAGGTGCTGCGGCTGGTGGCGAAGGGCCTGAGCTACAAGCAGATCGCCGAACGCCTCGTCATCTCCCACCGCACGGTGCAGAACCACGTCCAGAACACTCTCGGCAAGCTCCAGCTGCACAACCGCGTGGAGCTGGTCCGGTACGCCATAGAGCGCGGACTCGACGGGGAATAGGGCGCACGGGGCGCATCCGGCGTACGCCCCGGAATCACCCTTCTCGCCTATCCCGGTGTGACCTGAATCACCATTAGCGTGACCCAGCGTCAGGTAACCGCGGTGAAGGGACATTTCCATGCGGGTCGGAGTACTGACCGGAGGCGGCGACTGCCCCGGGCTCAACGCCGTCATCCGGGGCGTCGTCCGCAAGGGCGCGCAGGAGTACGGCTATGACTTCGTCGGCTTCCGGGACGGCTGGCGCGGTCCCCTGGAGAACGACACCGTCCGTCTCGACATCCCCGCCGTGCGCGGCATCCTGCCCCGCGGCGGGACCGTCCTCGGCTCCTCGCGGACCAATCCGCTCAAGGTCCGCGACGGCATCCGCCGGATCAAGGACAACCTGGCCAAGCAGGAGATCCAGGCGCTGATCGCGATCGGCGGCGAGGACACCCTCGGGGTCGCGGCACGGCTGTCCGACGAGTACGGCATGCCCTGCGTCGGCGTGCCGAAGACCATCGACAACGACCTGTCCGCCACCGACTACACCTTCGGCTTCGACACCGCCGTCAACATCGCCACCGAGGCCATCGACCGGCTGCACACCACCGCCGAGTCCCACATGCGGGTGCTGGTGGTGGAGGTGATGGGCCGGCACGCCGGCTGGATCGCCCTGCACTCGGGCCTGGCCGGCGGCGCCAACGTCATCCTCATCCCCGAGCAGCGCTTCGACGTCGACCAGGTCTGCGACTGGGTGACCTCCCGGTTCGAGGCGTCCTACGCGCCGATCGTGGTCGTCGCCGAGGGCGCCATGCCGAAGGACGGCGAGGTGGTGCTCAAGGACGACTCGCGGGACTCCTTCGGGCACGTCCGGCTGTCCGGGGTGGGCGAGTGGCTGGGCAAGGAGATCGAGAAGCGCACCGGCAAGGAGGCGCGCACCACGGTCCTCGGGCACGTCCAGCGCGGCGGCACGCCCAGCGCCTTCGACCGCTGGCTCGCCACCCGCTTCGGCCTGCACGCCATCGACTGCGTGCACGAGGGGGACTTCGGACGCATGGTCGCGCTGCGCGGCACCGACATCGTCCGCGTCCCCCTCACCGAGGCCACGGCCCGGCTGAAGACCGTCGACCCGAAGCTGTACCAGGAGGCCGGCGTCTTCTTCGGCTGACGGCTGACGGCCGGCGGCCGGCGGCTCGCGGCCGCCGGCCGGACCGCCCGGGCTACACGGTCGTGCGGCGCAGGCCGCCCATCAGCTCCCGCACGACCGCGGCCCCGTTCAGCGTCAGCACCGACTCCGGGTGGAACTGCACCCCGGCGAAGCCCGGCCCGCGCAGGGCGTGCACCTCGCCGTCGGCCGCCCGGCTCACCTCCACGCCGCGCGCGGCCAGCCCCAGGGCCGCGTCCTCGTCGCAGCGCGCGACGAAGCTGTTGTAGAAGCCGACGGTCTCGCTCCGCCCGAACAGGTCGATCACCGTCTGCGCCCCCTGGTAGGGCACCCTCTTGCGCACGATGTCGAGGCCCAGCCGGGCCGCGATCAGCTCGTGCCCGAGGCAGACGCCGAGCACTCCGTGCCGGTGGGTGCCGACGACCTCGGCGGCGAGGCCCCGCAGGAACCGCATCTTGGGGTCGGCGGCGTCGCGGGGGTCGCCGGGGCCGGGGCCGAGGACGACCGGCCCCGCGTGGCCGAGCACCGCCGCCCGCAGCCCGGGCTCGTCGTAGCGCCGGACGGTCACGTCCAGCCCGCCCGAGCGCAGGACGTGCGCCAGCATCGCGGTGAAGGTGTCCTCGCCGTCCACCACGAGGGCGTGGCCCGCGAGGTCGCCGGACCGCTCCTGCATCCGCAGCCAGAACGGCGCGAGCCCGGCCCGCCGCCCGTCCAGCGCGGCCCGCACCCGCGGGTCGCCGGCCAGCCGGGGCCGGTCCCGTTCCGCGCGCGGCCGGGCCGGCCGTACGCCGAGGGCCGCCAGCACGCCCGCCGCCTTCGCGTGGGTCTCGGCGACCTCGCCGGCCGGGTCGGAGCCGCGCACCAGCGTCGCCCCGACCGGCACCCGCAGCCGGCCGTCCCCGCCGATGTCGGCGGTGCGGATCAGGATGGGCGAGTCGAGGGTCTGCGCGCCCCCGGCGTCCCGCCCGAGCAGCGCCAGCGCACCGGCGTAGTACCCGCGCCCGCCGGACTCGTACCGCTCGATGACCCGGCAGGCGTTCTGCACCGGCGACCCGGTCACCGTCGCCGCGAACATGGTCTCCCGCAGCACCTCCCGCGCGTCCAGCGAGGACTTCCCGCGCAGCTCGTACTCGGTGTGCGCGAGGTGCGCCATCTCCTTCAGGCGCGGGCCGACGACGACCCCGCCCATGTCGCCGACGGTGCACATCATCTTCAGTTCCTCGTCGACGACCATCGACAGCTCCTCGGTCTCCTTGGCGTCGCCGAGGAACGCCAGCAGGTCCTCCGGGGTGGGCCCGCCGGCCGGATAGCGGTACGTCCCGCTGATCGGGTTCATGACGACCGTGCCGCCGCTCATCCGCACGTGCACCTCGGGGCTCGCGCCCACCAGCGTCCGGTCCCCGGTGTGCACGACGAACGTCCAGTACGCCCCGCGCTCGCCCGCCAGCAGCCGCCGGAACAGCGCGAGGGCGTCCGCGCGCCCGAAACCGGGGATCCTCCCCTCGAAGGTGCGCCGGATCACGAAGTTCGCGCCCTCGCCCCGGCCGATCTCGTCGCGCAGCACCCGGCCGACGATCTCGGCGTACTCCTCGTCGGCCACGTCGAAGCCGCCGCCCTCGACCCGCACCTCGTGCGCGGGCAGCCCGGCGAGGGCCTCGTCCAGCTCCAGCGTGTGCGTCTCCTCGGGGGTGAGCACCAGCAGCGGGGTGCCGTCGTCGCGGACGTCGAAGCCGCGCTCGGCCAGCTGCCGGAACGGCACCAGGGCGAGCCCCTCGCCCGGCAGGTCGGCCAGCCGGTCGCGCCGGGCCACCGGGCCGATCAGCACCTCCACCGGGTGCTCGGCGCGGCCCGGGGCGCGGCGGCGGAGCAGGGCGAAGGGGCGGTCGTCGTGCAGCAGCCGGTTCAGGTCCATGGGTTCCTCGTTCCGTCGGTGTCGGTGAGGAACGGCCCCGGATACGCCGAAGGCCGCCCCTCGGGCGGCCTTCGCGAAGTCGTTCGTACGCGCGCGAATCAGTGGGCCGCCAAAGAAGCGGTCCACCACCAGTTCTGGATCGACGGCGCGAACATGCCGGGAACCCTACCCCACCCACCGGCCGTCCACCGGGCAGTCGCCCCGTCTCACCCTTCGAGCCGGGGGGAAAATCCCTTGGCGCGACCCCGTAATGTTTACGAGGTGACCGTGAACGCTAAGACCAGCCCGAGCGCTGGCAACACCTGGCGAGACCTGCCCGCGGCGCAGCAGCCCGAGTACCCCGACCCCGAGGCTCTGCGCGCAGTGATCGCGGACCTCGAGTCGTATCCGCCGCTCGTCTTCGCGGGCGAGTGCGACCAGCTGCGCGCCCGGATGGCGGCCGTCGCCAGGGGAGAGGCGTTCCTCCTCCAGGGCGGCGACTGCGCCGAGGCGTTCGACGGGGTGTCCGCCGACCAGATCCGCAACAAGCTGAAGACGCTGCTCCAGATGGGCGCCGTCCTGACCTACGCGGCCTCCGTGCCCGTGGTGAAGGTGGGCCGCATCGCCGGGCAGTACTCCAAGCCGCGCTCCAAGCCGACCGAGACCCGTGACGGGGTGACGCTGCCGGTGTACCGGGGCGACTCCGTCAACGGCTTCGACTTCACCGAGGCCAGCCGCATCCCGGACCCGGAGCGGCTGAAGCGCATGTACCACGCGTCGGCGTCCACGCTGAACCTGGTGCGCGCCTTCACCACCGGCGGCTACGCCGACCTGCGCCAGGTGCACGCCTGGAACCAGGACTTCGTGCGCACCTCGCCGTCGGGCCAGCGCTACGAGCAGCTCGCGCGCGAGATCGACAACGCGCTGCACTTCATGCGGGCCTGCGGCGCGGACCCGGAGGAGTTCAAGACCGTCGAGTTCTACTCCTCGCACGAGGCGCTGCTGCTGGACTACGAGTCCGCCCTCACCCGCGTCGACTCCCGCACCGGGCAGCTGTACGACGTCTCGGCGCACATGGTGTGGATCGGCGAGCGCACCCGGCAGCTGGACCACGCGCACATCGAGTTCGCCTCGCGGATCCGCAACCCGATCGGCATCAAGCTCGGCCCGACCACCACGGCCGAGGAGGCGCTGCGCTACATCGAGCGCCTCGACCCCGAGCGGGAGCCGGGCCGGCTGACCTTCATCGTCCGGATGGGCGCCGACAAGATCCGCGACAAGCTCCCCGAGCTGGTCGAGAAGGTCACGGCGTCCGGCGCGACGGTGGCCTGGGTGACCGACCCGATGCACGGCAACACCTTCGAGGCGGCCTCCGGGCACAAGACCCGCCGCTTCGACGACGTGCTCGACGAGGTCAAGGGCTTCTTCGAGGTCCACAAGGCGCTCGGCACCCACCCGGGCGGCATCCACGTGGAGCTGACCGGCGACGACGTCACCGAGTGCGTGGGCGGCGGCGACGAGATCTTCGTGGACGACCTGCACCAGCGCTACGAGACGGCCTGCGACCCCCGGCTGAACCGCAGCCAGTCGCTGGACCTGGCGTTCCTCGTGGCCGAGATGTACCGGGACCAGTGACCGGCGGCCGATGAGCCACCCTGGGGGGGGGGGCACACCGGACCCGCGCCCCGGCCCCCTTTTCTGGTGTCCCGGCACGGGTGAGGTTGGGTTTTCCTCCCCCGAAAAGGGAGAGCACCCAACAACGAACCCCCCCGGGGGGTGGAC
>NZ_JBVJOT010000083.1:0-26138 GCF_055583025.1 Streptomyces sp. NPDC104831 | reverse complement strand
AGGGCTGGGGGCCCCCCCCCCCTCCCCCGTGTGTGGGGGGCCCCCCCCACCCTTCCCGGGCCCCCCTCCACGCATACGGGAGCCGTCAGACGGTGGTGACGACGTCCTCGTAGGCCAGGCGCGGGGAGCGCGGGAACCAGGCGTCCGGGCCCGGCTTGCCGATGTTGACGACCATCAGCGGGGTGTGGTCGTCGTCCAGGAACTCCTTGCGGACGCCCTCGAAGTCGAGACCGGTCATCGGGCCGGCGGCCAGGCCCGCGGCGCGGACGCCGATGATGAAGTACGCGGCCTGGAGGGTGGCGTTCATCGCGGCGGCGCCCTCCCGGACCGGACGCTCGCCGAAGAAGACGTCCTTGGCCTGCGGGAAGTGCGGGAAGAGGGCCGGCAGCTCCTCGTGGAACTCGTTGTCCGCGGAGAGGATCGCGACCAGCGGGGCGGCGGCGGTCTTGGCCTGGTTGCCCTCGGCCATGAGCCCGACCAGGCGCTCGCGGGCCTCGGCGGAGCGGACCAGGGTGATGCGCAGCGGGCTCTGGTTGAAGGCGGTGGGGCCGTACTTGACCAGGTCGTAGATCGCCTGCACCTGCTCCTCGGTCACCGGCTCGTCGGTGAAGGTGTTGGCGGTACGGGCCTCGCGGAACAGCAGGTCCTGGGCGGCGGGGTCAAGAACGAGAGACATGCGTGTACTTCCTGGGGTGCGCGTCCGGTCCGGCGGGGGGCCGGACCGGCTGACGCGGACGACCCTACGCCAGTGAGGTTTAACGTTCAACTAAGACGGGGGCGCGGTGAGCCGCCTCACAACCCGGGTGACCCGTGGCGCCTACTCGCCGTCCCCCTCGGCGCCCTCCTCCTCGGCCAGCGCCGCGTCCAGCCGGGCCCGCGCCCCCTCCAGCCAGCGCCGGCACACCTTGGCCAGCTCCTCGCCGCGCTCCCACAGCGCCAGGGACTCCTCCAGCGACGTGCCGCCCGCCTCCAGCCGCCGTACGACCTCGATCAGCTCGTCCCGGGCCTGCTCGTAGGAGAGCGCCTCGTCCACCTTGCTCGTCATCCGTCCACCTTCACAGTCAGTTCACCGTCGGCGACGCGCGCCCGCAGCGCCTCGCCCGCCGTCACCTCGGCCGGATCGCGCACCACGTGCCCGTCCGCCCGTTGCAGCACCGCGTAACCGCGCCGCAGCGTCGCCGCGGGGGAGAGGGCCACCACCCGCGCGTGCGTGTGCGTCAGCTCCGAGTCCGCGCGGTCCAGCAGGTGCCCGAGGGTCCGCCGGCCGCGCTCCAGCAGGGCGAGCACGTGGTCGGCGCGCTCGTCCAGCATCCGGTGCGGATCCTGTATCACCGGCCGGGCCAGCGCGTGCGCCAGACCGCGTTCCTCCCGCTCCACGAACGCGGACGCGCAGCGCCGCGCCCGGTCCCGCAGCATCCGCACCCGCTCCAGCTCCTCGCCCACGTCGGGCACCACCTTCTTGGCCGCGTCCGTCGGCGTGGAGGCCCGCAGGTCGGCGACGTGGTCCAGCAGCGGATTGTCCGGCTCGTGCCCGATCGCGGACACCACGGGCGTACGGCACCCGGCCACCGCGCGCACCAGCTGCTCGTCGGAGAAGGGCAGCAGATCCTCCACGCTGCCGCCGCCGCGCGCCACGATGATCACGTCGACCTCGTCCATCGCGTCCAGGTCCTTGACCGCCTGGACGACCTGCGGGACGGCGTGCACACCCTGCACGGGGACGTTGCGCACCTCGAAGCGGACGGCGGGCCAGCGGTGCCGGGCGTTCTCCAGCACGTCCCGCTCCGCGGCGGAGGCCCGGCCGCACACCAGCCCGATCAGCTGCGGCAGGAACGGCAGCGGCTTCTTGCGCTCCGGCGCGAACAGCCCCTCCGCCGCCAGGGACTTCTTCAGCTGCTCCAGCCGGGCCAGCAGCTCACCGACGCCGACGGGCCTGATCTCGGCGGCGCGCAGGGACAGCTGCCCGCGCGGCGCGTACCACTCCGGCTTCGCCAGTACGACGACCCGCGCGCCCTCGCCGACGACGTCCGCGACCGTGTCGAAGACCTGGCGGTAGCAGGTCACGCTGACGGAGATGTCGTACGACGGGTCGCGCAGCGTGAGGAACACGACCCCCGCGCCGGGGCGGCGCGACAACTGCGTGATCTGCCCCTCCACCCACACCGCGCCGAGCCGGTCGATCCAGCCCCCGATCAGCCGCGACACCTCGCCTACGGGCAGGGGGGACTCCGGGGACGTGTTCACAGCCATGCGGTCGAGGGTAACGGCCGGTACCGACAGGGGGGTGGCCGTGCGGTTCCGCGTAGCCGGGGCGGGCCGCGGCTGCCGGGGCGCGGGGCACGGGGGCGTGCGGCCGGGCGCCGTGGGAGGGGGCGCGTCACCGGGTGCGGGAGCGTCGTGGCCTCTTGCGCGGTTCCCCGCGCCCCTCCGGGACGCCCGGGCCCGTCACCCGGGAACCCGCCCCCGCTGCCCCACCAGCACCCCCAGACCGATCACCAGCCACACCGCCCCCACCACCTGGGCCACCCCGGACGCCGCCACGACGACGGCCACCGTGATCCCCGCCCCCGCCACCGGCACCAGCACGTGCCGCCACCAGCTCAGCTCCCCCCGGCGCCGTACGAAATACCCGACCACGCTCGCGTGCAGCAGCGTGAACGCGGACAGCGCGCCGATGTCGACCACCGAGACCAGCCTGTCCAGCCCGTCGTCCCGCCGCGCCGCCCACCCCGCCGCGACCAGCGTGACCACCGCCGCGCACAGCAGCGCGACCCGCGGCACGCCCCCGTCCGTCCGGGACAGCCCGCGCGGCAGCCGCCCGTCGCGGCCCATCGCGAACAGCAGCCGCCCGGCCGCCGCCTGCCCCGCCAGCGCCGCGAACGCCGCCCCGACCGCCTTGCTCGCCGCCACCAGATCCCGCAGCCACGGGCCGGCCGCGGAGTCCACCGCGTCGTAGAAGGCCGAGCCCTGCGCCCCCGGATCCCGCGCCAGCCGCGCCGACGACACCGGCTCCAGCAGCGCCACCAGATACGTCTGCGCCACGAACAGCACCCCCGCCAGCGCCAGGCAGAACAGCAGCGCCCGCGCCACCCGCGCCGACCCCCCGGTGACCTCCTCGGCGAAGGTCGCGATCGCGTCGAAACCCAGGTACGACAGGACCGCCACGGACACCGCGCCCAGCACCGCGGCCGGCGCGAACCCGCCCTGCGTGCCGTCCCCCGTCAGCGGCGTCAGCAGCCCCCGCTCCGCCCCGTCCCGCGCCAGCACCACGACGGCCGAGACCGCGAACACCAGCAGCACCGCGATCTCCAGGGCCAGCACGACGAAGCCCACGCGCGCGGCGGCCCGTACCCCCCACAGGTTCAGCAGGGTGGTGAGCACCACGGCCAGCGCCGTCCACACCCACCGGGACACCTCCGGGACCAGCGCGTTCATCGCGATCCCGGAGAAGAGATAGGCCACCGCGGGAATCAGGACGTAGTCCAGCGCCGCCATCCAGCCGGCGACGAACCCGGCGCCCTCGCCGAGCCCCGCGCGCGCGTAGGCGAATACCGACCCCGCCCGCGGCACGACCCGCACCATCTGCGCGTAGCTGAACGCGGTGAACCCCATGGCCACCGTCGCCACCGCGTACACCAGCGCCACCGCGCCGTGCGACCTGGCGTCCAGCGCCCCGAACACCCCGACCGGCGCCATCGGGGCGATGAACAGCAGCCCGTAGACCACGAGGTCCCGCAGGCCCAGGCCACCCCGGAGACGAGGGCCCGCCTCGGTCCCGGAGGGTGTCGTTCCGGTGTTGGTCATACACACGAGTCTTCCCCGCGGAGTGTGGGGAAGCGATCTCTGCGCCTTCGGACGCGGCCTTACGATGGGTCGCATGACCGCTTCGTCTGGCCGCCGTGTCCTGCTCGCCGCCCCCCGGGGCTACTGCGCCGGTGTGGACCGCGCCGTGATCGCCGTCGAGAAAGCCCTGGAACAGTACGGGGCTCCGATCTACGTCCGGCACGAGATCGTCCACAACAAATACGTGGTGCAGACCCTGGAGAAGAAGGGCGCCGTCTTCGTGGAGCGCACGGAGGAAGTGCCGCCCGGCAACATCGTCATGTTCTCGGCGCACGGCGTCGCGCCCGTGGTCCACGAGGAGGCCCGCCAGGGCCGGCTCGCCACCATCGACGCCACCTGCCCCCTGGTCACCAAGGTCCACAAGGAGGCCGTCCGGTACGCCGGGGAGGACTACGACATCCTCCTGATCGGGCACGAGGGCCACGAGGAGGTCATCGGCACCTCCGGCGAGGCCCCCGACCACATCCAGCTGGTCGACGGCCCCGAGGACGTCGACAAGGTCGAGGTCCGCGACCCGTCGAAGGTCGTCTGGCTCTCCCAGACCACCCTCTCCGTCGACGAGACCATGGAGACCGTCGACGCCCTGAAGACGAAGTTCCCCGGCCTCGTCTCCCCGCCCAGCGACGACATCTGCTACGCCACCCAGAACCGCCAGCTCGCGGTGAAGCAGATGGGTGCCGAGGCCGACCTGGTCATCGTCGTCGGCTCGCGCAACTCCTCCAACTCCAAGCGGCTGGTCGAGGTCGCCAAGCTGGCCGGCGCCCGCGACGCCCACCTGGTCGACTTCGCCGACGAGATCGACGAGTCCTGGCTGGAGGGCGTGACCACCGTCGGCGTCACCTCCGGCGCCTCCGTGCCCGACGTGCTGGTCGAGCAGGTCCTCGGGTGGCTCGCCGAGCGCGGCTACGGCGACGTGGAACTCGTCAGGGCGGCCGAGGAGACCATCACCTTCTCGCTGCCCAAGGAACTGCGCCGCGACCTGCGCGAGGAGGCGGCGGCGCTGGTGGCCGAGCGCGGCGGAAGCGGCACACCCGCGGCGTGACAGTCAGTGGTCCGTCGTAACGTGGAGCCATGCAGATCTTCGGCGTGGACATCGGCGGATCCGGGATCAAGGGCGCCCCTGTGGATCTCGACCGGGGCGACCTGGCACAGGAGCGGCACAAGGTGCTCACCCCGCACCCGGCGACACCCGACGCGGTCGCCGACGGGGTCAAGCAGGTGGTGGACCACTTCGGCTGGACCGGGCCCGTCGGCCTGACCTTCCCCGGAGTGGTCACCGGCGGCGCCACGGTCCGTACGGCCGCGAACGTGGACAAGGGCTGGATCGACACGGACGCGCGCGCGTTGTTCGCCGAGCGGCTCGGCGGACTGCCGGTGACGGTGGTCAACGACGCGGACGCGGCGGGCGTCGCCGAGATGGAGTTCGGCGCCGGCCGCGGCCGCCGGGGCACGGTCGTCCTGCTCACCTTCGGCACGGGCATCGGCAGCGCCGTCTTCGTGGACGGCGCCCTGCTCCCGAACACGGAACTCGGCCATCTGGAGCTGAACGGCCACGAGGCCGAGAAACGCGCCTCCAGCAAGGCCAAGGAGGATGGCGACCTCAGCTGGGAGCGGTGGGCGCGCCGCGTCCAGCGGTACCTCCAGCACGTGGAGATGCTGTTCTCCCCGGAGCTGTTCATCATCGGCGGCGGGGTCAGCCGCAAGGCCGACAAGTTCCTGCACCTCATCGAGGACGTCAAGGCCGAGATCGTCCCCGCGCAGCTGCAGAACAACGCGGGGATCGTGGGGGCGGCGATGCGGGCGGCACAATCCGGGTGATGGGTGGCGGCTGACGGCTGACGGCTGACGGCTGACGGCTGATGGGTGGCGGCTGGCGGGTGCGTGCGACGGGCGGCGGCTGGTGGGTGAGCGGGTGCGTGCGACGGGCGGCGAGTAACGGTGGCGGCTCCCTCTCACCGGGCGGCTCACTCGGGCTGACGGGTCTGCCGGCCCGGGAGCCGAGCCCCCTCCCCCGTCGGGTGGCACGCCCGGCCAGAATGCCTGCCGGCTCGCACTGCCCGGTCGGCCCGCTCGCGGGGATGCCCGTGCCGGCGTCCGCCGGCGTGGGCGCCCGGGTGGTGCCCGTACCGGTGGTTGCCAGGGCGGGGTGCCGGTCGGTGTGCGCGCCGGGGCGTGCCGTCAGCCGGCGTCTGCCGGCGTGGGCGCCGGAGTGCGGTCAGCCGGTGTGGTGCCGTCGGTCCCGTACCCAGCGCACCCGGCGGACCAGCACGACCGCCGCGGCCAGCAGCGTCCCCCCGTACAGCCACCCTGCCTGGGTGGCGAGCCCGGTGACCAGGCCCATCATCCGGCCGGGCAGCCCCCCGCCGCCCTCCGCGACCGGCAGCAGCCCCACCGCGAACGCGATCGGGACGACCACGGGCGCGCTCAGCACGTCCCCGCCCCGCACCCACAGCGCGGTCAGCGCGCACACCGGCAGGAACAGCACGCCGTAGACCGTCGGGGACGCGCCGAACAGCAACTGGTCCAGGCAGCCGAGCAGGAACATGGCGACGGCGCAGAACAGACCGCTGCCGAGCCCGGTGAGCCGGGGGTTGGGCAGCCGGGGCCCCGCGGACGCGCCCGGCGCCGTCCCCCGCGTCCGCTGCCCGGAGCGCCGGGCACCCGCCGCACCCCCGCCGCCACCGCTCCCGCGGACGCCACCCGGGCGCCGTCGGCCCTGGGAGGGCATCGCGGCGGGCGATGCCGGGGGAGCGTCCGAGGCCCGGGGATCCCGCGGCGCCCGGGGACCGTGCGACGCCTTGGGGTCACGCGACACCCTCGGGTCCTGCGACGGCGGGGGCTGTCGGGGGCCCCTGGGGCGCTGTGGCGGCATGCCGCGTCGCGGTCCGTCGTTCGGGGGTCGCTGCCTGTGTTGCTCCACAGGGACCAACCTAGGTCTGTTTATGTGCTGAATCAGCCCTCAGACACGCCGGGTGCGGGAGCTTGGCCGGACGTCCGGCACTCTCGCGAGGCGGACGCCCGGGACGCCGTAAACTGGTGGATCGGCCAGTGTCGGTCTCTGGCCCCTGGCAGCCCCTGGCCCACTCAACTACGGGAAGTCGCAACGTGTCGCTCACGATCGGAATCGTCGGCCTGCCCAACGTCGGCAAGTCGACCCTGTTCAACGCCCTGACCAAGAACGACGTGCTGGCGGCCAACTACCCGTTCGCCACGATCGAGCCGAACGTCGGCGTGGTCGGCGTGCCCGACGCCCGCCTCGCGCAGCTCGCCTCGATCTTCAAGTCGGAGCGCATCCTCCCGGCCACGGTGGACTTCGTGGACATCGCCGGCATCGTGCGCGGCGCCTCCGAGGGCGAGGGCCTGGGCAACAAGTTCCTGGCGAACATCCGCGAGTCGGACGCGATCTGCCAGGTGATCCGTGCCTTCAAGGACGAGAACGTCGTCCACGTCGACGGCAAGGTCTCGCCGAAGGACGACATCGAGACGATCAACACCGAGCTGATCCTCGCCGACCTCCAGACCATCGAGAAGGTCCTGCCGCGCCTCCAGAAGGAGTCGCGGATCAAGAAGGACGTCGCGCCCAAGGTCAAGGCCGTCGAGGAGGCCAAGGAGATCCTGGAGAAGGGCGACACGCTCTTCGCCCACGGCATCGTCCAGGGCAGTGAGCGCGCCGAGCTGCTGCACGACCTGCACCTGCTCACCACCAAGCCGTTCCTCTACGTCTTCAACGTCGACGAGGACGAGCTGACGGACGAGGAATTCAAGAACGAGCAGCGCGCCCTGGTCGCCCCCGCCGAGGCGATCTTCCTCAACGCCAAGCTGGAGGCGGACCTCGCCGAGCTGGACGAGGAGGAGGCCCTGGAACTCCTCCAGTCCGTCGGCCAGGACGAGCCCGGCCTCGCCACCCTGGCCCGCGTCGGCTTCGACACGCTCGGCCTGCAGACGTACCTGACGGCCGGCCCCAAGGAGTCCCGCGCCTGGACGATCAAGAAGGGCGCCACGGCCCCCGAGGCGGCCGGCGTCATCCACACCGACTTCCAGAAGGGCTTCATCAAGGCCGAGGTCATCTCCTTCGCCGACCTCGTCGAAGCCGGCTCGGTCACCGAGGCCCGCTCCAAGGGCAAGGCCCGCATGGAGGGCAAGGACTACGTGATGCAGGACGGGGACGTGGTGGAGTTCCGGTTCAATGTGTAGCGGGTGACATACCACCACATCGCTGATCTGGCAAACATGCAGGTCATAGAGGGTCCGACTCTTCGGGGTCGGGCCCTTTGTTTTCCCGTGCTGGGATGGTGCTGGGATAGCTGACCCCTCGACACCTGTCATCGCCCCTGCTCATCCCTACCGTGCTGGGATCGTGCTGGGATGGGATGGGGGTGCCCGTGCTGGGATTTGCGTGAGCGGGGCGCTGACCGAGCTGTGAAGGTAGTGCAGACGTGGCGATTTTCCTACTCGTTTGACACAATCGAGGGTATGGCTGAGGCGACGTACAGCATCGGGGAAGGGCCAGCGACGCGGGTGAGCTTGTCGCTGCCGGAGGGGACCGCGGAGGCGATCCGGGCTCGCGTGGGCAAGCGGGAGTTCTCCGCGTTCATCGCCGAGGCGGTCGAGCGTGAGCTGCGCGGGCAGGTCCTGGACGAGTACCTGGCGGACTACGAGAGCCGCAAGGGGCCGGTCTCCGAGCCGGCTCGTCAGCGGGCGCGGCAGGTCTTCGACGAGGTGTTCGCCGAGGAGGCCGAGTGGCCCGCCGCAGGCTGAGTCACGAGGGGACGCTCGTCCTCGACAGCGAGGGACTCTCGAAGCTGCTCGCTGACGAAGAACAGGTGGTGGCTCTGATCGCCGAGGCGCGCTCGCGTGGCATGGAGGTCGTGATCAGTGCGCTCACCATCATCGAGGCCGTCCACGCCCGTACGAACAAGTCACGCCTGAACTGGGTGCTTTCCGGGCTACGGGTCGTCCCGGTCGGTGACGAGGAGGCGAGGGCTGCCTCGAAGTTGCTGATGAATGCCGGATTGCACGGACACAAGTACGCGATCGATGCGGCCGTCGCCGAGGCCGCGCTGCGACAGCACCGCCCCGTGGTCATGCTGACTTCCGATACTGACGACATGGCCAAGCTGTGCGGCGAGCGGGTCCGGCTCGTGGCGGTGTGATTTCCCTTGGTCCGGCTCAGTAGGAGCGAGGTCCGTAGGGGCTCCAGTGACCGAGGAAGGGCTTGAGGTCGCGCCGCTGGGTTTCGGCGGCGTGGGCAGTTTCGGCGCTGAGACCGATCCGGTGAGGTTTTGGAGGTGCGCGTCCGCGAACGCGAGCCACGCCTCGACCTCGGTCCGCTCCTGCCCGGGCGGAAGTGATGTGGCATGGACGCCTACTGCTGCGACGTATTCAGTCAGGCGCCTGGCCTGGTACCAGGTGTCCGCCTGTTCTCCGAGGTGTTTGACGCGGTAGGCGTGGGCGTAGGCGGCGTGCGCGTCCTGCATGGCGCTTCCCAGCGCTTTTGCTGTAGCTCTCTGGCTTGCTGGTCTGCAAGGCGTTTGCGTTCTGCGGCCTCGCTGCGGAGTCCGACCTCCTGCACGATCTCAGCGAGTTGTTCTTCCAGAGGCCGGTCGGGGAGATCTGCCCATTCGCTTGCACGGTGCGGGCTGCCGCCGCGGAGTATGAAGCGTAGGCGGCTGGAGGGGGTGTAGTCGAAGCGGGGGATGCGCATGCATGAGTGCTTCTTGGCGTCGGCGAGTTCCTTGTCTGTGGGGACGTGTTCGTTGCGGTCCTGTTCTTGGAGGACGAGGAATTTCCGACACTTTCGCCGTGGGCGGTGATGGAGAAGTGCGGTGGTGCCTTGCGGCGCCGATGGGGCGGGGGCGCGCCTTGTGTGGTTCCGAGCGATGCCTTGTGGCCTTGGGCTGTGGTGGCGGCGATGAGGGTTTGGATGATGCGCAGGGCTCGGCCCTGGAGGGGTTTGGTCAGGCCCATGGGCTGCGGTTGCTTTTGGAGGGCGGCCACGACGGCATGGGGTTTGGTGAGTCTGGCCGGCACAGGGAGCGGGGTGGGTTCCGCGAGGCGCCAGGCAGGGATGTCGACCAGCTTGATCTCGTAGCCGCGGTGGGTGCGGTATCCGTGGATTTCCTGCGTGTGGGGGATCTTGCCGGACTTGCGGGCGGCGTTGACCCGTGACGCCCAATTCACCGCGTGCGGGCCGGATTCGATGGGCTTGATGAGACAGCCGTCGTTCGCAATGGCCAGTTCATCGAGTAGCTGGTCCGCGTAGTTCGCAAGGGCCTTCGGCACGGCTCGGGGGCGCGGCGGTGCCGCTTTTCGGGCGGGGCGCTCCGGCGGTCGGGTGCTCTGCTCCACGGGGCGGATGCCGCGTTCGATGAAATGCTGCCGCCCCTTCTCGGTGAGGTGGGCGCTCCAATGCCCGCGGCGTTTGGTGACTTTGATGAGCCCTCGGTTCTGCAGGGCTTGTCCGCTGGTCTTGTACGTGCTGTCTGGCCAGACTCCGCCGGGACACCCCTGGCCCACCCAGCCGAGCACGGCCTGCTGCCGCTTGTTGAGGGCCTGTTCCATGTAGCCTCCCGCCGTTCCTTGAATGCCCTGCACCCGGAGACGATGCCCGCTGCCCTTGCGGGAATTCTGGGCTGCTGAAAGGACTCCTCGTTCGGATGAGAGATATAGAGGGCGTGTTTACGGCGAGAGTCCCGGGCGGCTACGCAGCCTCGTCGCGCATGGCGGACTGGGCCGACTCGCTTTCGACGCCGATGACTTCGACGGTCACGCCGCGAGCGGCGAGGGCCTTCGCGGTTTGGGCCAGGGTGATGGCGGAGAACGGGAAGAGGGAGTCCGGCGTGAGCTTGGCTCCGTCCTTCAGAAGGATCGCGAAGACGACGCGGCGCGGGGTGAAGTCCTCGGGGATGCTGCGGGCCGGATCGCTGTTGACGTGTACGGACCGGGCGAACTCCGCGCGTACGGCCGCGTTCTCGAAGAGGAGCTCAACGGAGACGCGCGCCTGGCTGAACAGGTGACTCAGCGGGCTTGAGGAGTGCGCGGGCTTCACGAGGACAAGAGTGTCGTCCTCGGTGAACAGGTCGCAGATCTCGACGGAGTTGCTTGCCCGAAAGGGGTTGTGGACATTCTTCTTGTCCAGGCAGACCCAGCCGCGACGGGCCTGGGCGGCCAGCTTGTTGTAGTCGCATTCGTCTACGGGACGCATCACGCGCATACCCTTCTTGTTGAGCTTCTCGACGAGCGGCCAGCGGGGGAGATCGACGGAGGGCGTGTCGGGGAACAAGGGAGCCACGGTCTCGTTGACGTTGCGCAGGTAGCCCGCCCCGAGCTCGTACCACTCACCGTCGAGCAGACAGAACGTGCGGGAGTCGAGGGAGAAAGTGGCCTCGATCCACTTCATGGCGGTTTCCTTGGACAGGGCTTCCAGGGAGGCGGTGCGCGGGGCGAGCGCGGTCCGTGCGGAGAGCGTGTCACGAAACAGTTCGACGGTGCCCTGCCGGAGCGCCGTGACGCGGGCGCCTGCCTTGATCACACGGGCCCGCTCCAGGACGTAGTCGAGACTGAACTCGTCCCGGAGGTGAGGCGGGCAGGACCCGATCTTGATGGCGCAGGCGGTGGACCGGGGCAGGTCTGTGCTCTGGGAGAAGGGGACGGCGGTGATGATCCGGCCGTCTGCGGGACGGCCGAGCGTGGCGTCCAGTTCCGCATCGAGCGCGTCGATGAGGGAAGCGTCCTTGACCGCGGCGATGTGCTCGACGAAGGCCAGGTCGGGGTGGGGAACGACGTGCTCGCAGATCGCGGCGATGGCGCGGATGTCCTTGACCAGTGTGGCGGGGGTGGTGCCGAGTTTGATACGGAGACCGATGCCGCCCTCCGCGGTCATGGCCCCGTTCCTAGTGCCGCTCCCTGCGGTGAGTTCGACTTCGTCGAGGTAGCCGCCGAGGTGGCGGATGATCCGCCCGTGGTCCCGGAGTCCGAGTGTCGGTACGGAGGCGCCGGCAGGGATCAGGGAACTGTCGATGCGCGCCTGGCCGAGGACGCTGGCAGTGAAGTCCCGCACCTGACGCGGGTTGATGGCGCGGATACCGAAGGACAGACCGAAGTGCGCGTCCTTGAGCTGGGCGGGGAGAAGCCGGTAGCCCTGGTCGAAGCCGATCGCGTACACCACGTCGTCGACGGCGAGCACGAGCAGTGCGCCGGTGCGCTGCTCGCTCTGCAGCAGGTCCGATTCGCCGGCGAGCCGGAGGATGTCCTTGCCCCAGGCGGCTTCCTCCTTCGCTACGGCGAAGGACACCGCGAGGGCGGGAACTCCCATGTGATCGCTGACGTCGCGCACGACCGCGTCCAGGGTGTCGAGGGCGTCGACGTCGAGGGCTTCGAGCATCGACTCAGGGGTCGCCTCGACGTGGGTCAGGCGGTACAGGGTGCGCTTCGACGCGGTGCTGGACACAGAGGTCTCCTGGGGCGAGGTTGCGGTGCGGTTCAGTAACACGAGCGGCCTTACGGGGCGGGTGGTGTCGAGGCGGACACGGGTGAGTGCCCGGCAAGGGAGCAGAGGTGCGGCGATGAGGACGCCGGTGCGGTCGGACTCGTATGGGGTTGGCGTCCCGGCGGGTGGTGCCGGGGTGATGGTGACGAAGGTGCCAGAAGATTGGAGGTGAAATTGTTCGAGAACCTGATAACCCTGGTTATCGACCGTTGGCGAAGGTGAGAGCTCGACCGGCTGTAGCGTGTGAGGTGCCCTGGGAGAACGTTCTCGACCGAGAGCACCAGGCAGTCGTCACGAAGGGAGCGGAACCGCATGGCTGGCACACGTGAAGCAACCGCTCCCATCCTGCCCGAGGAGATCTCCTGGCGGATTAGTTACGCCGAAATCGGGACCTTGGCCCAGGTCCAACGTCCCGTCGTCACCACCTGGGCCCGTCGGCACGCGGATTTCCCCGCGCCCGTCGCGTACGAGGGAGCCAGCCCGCTCTTCGACGGCCGTGAAGTCGCCGAATGGCTTCTGTCCACCGGCCGCGGCAATGCCGACGCCGGCCAGATCCGGGCGGAGCTGGTGCTGCACACCCTGTCTGCCTGGCGGCGCGCGATCCCCGCCCGCACCCTGGTCGACACGGTGACGGCGCTGCTCTGCCTGCGCCAGCTACTCGACGAACCCCTTGCCGACCTGCCCTGGCAGGCGATCCTGGAGCGTGCCGCAGAGACCGACTTCGACGACACCTTCCTCCAAAGAGAGCTGCGCGACCTGCCGGACGCCGACCGGCAGGGCCCCCTGCTCGCCGTGCTCGCCGACCAGCTCACCGAGGCCGCCTACACCCCGGCCGAAGCGCTCGAACGGGTCATGGATGCACGCCGCCGCCTGGGTTGCGACGACCTCGTCGCCGATGAACCGATTCCGCTGGTGAGCCGCACGATGGCCCACCTGACCGGCCTCGCGCGACTGAACGAGCGCGAGGAAGGAACAACGGCCGCCGTCCTGCATCCCCGGAGCGGCGATCTCTTGGTCGCCCTGCACGAATCCGTGTCCGACGCCGAGGACTCACCTTTCTTCCTCTCCGCGGACCCGATGCCGGACCTGGCCCGGCTCGCCCGCCGCCGCCTCATGGCACAGGGCGTCCAGGAATTCGAGATGGACCTTGCCGACGGCGAGGAACTAGCCACGGAAGACTGGGGAAACCCGCACGTCATTGCCTGCTGCCTGCCCTATGAGGCGGCCGAGACCCGCAGCCCGCTCGCCGTCCTGCAAAGCCTGCAGGACCTCACCGACCTCCTTGCCGAGGACCGCACTGCCATCGTCCTGGGACCCGCCGACGCGCTCGTCCGGCCCCTGCCCGCCCGCGGGGCAGCGGACCGTCTGCGCCGGGGCTTCCTGGAACAGCACCTCCTCAAGGCCGCGACCAGCCTCCCCGAAGGCGTACTCCCCTTCCGCCCGGCCCACCGCACCGCGATCTGGATCCTGCACCGCACCCCCGAAGACAAGCGCACCGGCCAGATCTTCCTCGCCGACCTCTCCTCACGCCCCCTCACCCCGCAAACCCTGGACGCGCTGGCCGAGGACATCGACATCTTCCGCGACGCCGGCTGGCGGGCGGACAGCCGCCACGAACCGCGCAACGCCGCCGTCGTCCGGGCCACCGCGCTGACCGGCGCACCCGGTGCCGCGTTCACCCCACAGCACCGCCCGCACGCCGACCGCTACACCCGCACCGTCGTCGAACGCCCGGCCCGCATCTCCGAGACCGAACTCCGCCTCCAGCAGCTGATCGACGCCACCCGCAGCGCCCTCGACCACGCGCCCACGATCCGCGCCAACGCCGTCCTGCGCCCCGACGACCAGCCGGCCCGCCGCACCACCGTGGCCCGCCTGCTCAAGGACCGCCGCCTGCGCCGACTGCCCGGCCACCGCATCGCCGCCGAACACCTCCTCACCGGCGGCGCGGGCCACTACACGGTTCTCACCCCGGCCGAGCTCACCGGCAGCGCGCCGGTCGGCAGCCACCGCATCGACCGCGCCGTACTCCACACCACCTACGAGCACGCCTACTTCACCGAACCCGGCGACATCGTCGTCACCGCCACCCCGAGCTTCGGCGCGTACGTCGACGACGAGGGCCTGTCGGTGGTCGCCTTCCCCGCCCGCGTCCTGCGCGCACGGTCCGACGCCGAGCATCCCGTACGGCCCCGCGCCCTGGCGGCGCTCCTGCGCTCGGCGGCCACCGAACACCGGCGGGTGAGCGGCGCGGTCCGCCCCGCCCGCCGCATAGAAGACCTCCTCATCCCCGACCTCCCCAGCGACGAGGCCGAGCGTTACGACGCCCTCCTGGCCGACATCGCCCGCCGAACAGCCCTGCTGCGCCAGCACGCGGCGGCCCTCGACGACCTGACCACCCTGACCGCCGCCGGCCTCGTCGACGGCACGCTGACCCTCACCGAACCCCCTCTCGTCCGAACCTCGTCCGACTCTTGAAGGAGACCCGAGCGCCCATGCCTCCCCGGAAGAAGAAGCCCGCCGACCAGGCGGAGCTGTTCACCGCCTCCACGCCCAAGGAGATCCAGGCCATCCTTTGGAAGGCCGCCGACAAGCTGCGCGGCTCCATGGACGCCAACCAGTACAAGGAGTTCGTCCTCGGCCTGATCTTCCTCAAGTACGTCTCCGACGCCTTCGAAGAGCGCCGCGAACAGCTCGCCAAGGAACTGGCGGAGGAAGGCATCGCCGAGGACCGCCTGGAGGAGTTCCTGGAGGACCAGGACGAGTACACCGGGCACCACGTCTTCTGGGTCCCCGAGAGCGCCCGCTGGTCCTCGATCTCCGCCAACGCCAAGAGCGGCACCGTCGGCGAGGTCCTCGACCAGGCGATGGACGCCATCATGAAGGCCAACCCATCGCTGACCGGCGTCCTCCCCAAGATCTTCAACAAGGACAACGTCGACAAGAAGCGCCTGGCCGAACTCGTCGACCTCATCACCGACGCCCGCTTCGGCGGCAGCGACGACAAACCCGCCCAGGACGTCCTCGGCGAGGTCTACGAGTACTTCCTCGGCAACTTCGCCCGCGCGGAAGGCAAGCGGGGCGGCGAGTTCTACACCCCGAGCAGCGTCGTCCGCCTCCTTGTGGAGGTCCTGGAACCGTACGAGGGCCGCGTGTACGACCCGGCCTGCGGCTCCGGCGGCATGTTCGTCCAGGCCGCCAAGTTCATCGAGGCCCACCGCGGCCGCGGCCACAAGGCCGACATCTCCGTCTACGGCCAGGAACTCAACGAACGCACCTGGCGCCTGGCCAAGATGAACCTCGCCATCCACGGCATCGACGGCAACCTCGCCGCCCGCTGGGGCGACACCTTCGCCGACGACAAACACCCCGACCTCAAGGCCGACTACGTCATGGCCAACCCGCCCTTCAACATCAAGGACTGGGCGCGCAACGAGTCGGACCCGCGATGGAAGTACGGCGTCCCGCCGAGGGGTAACGCCAACTACGCCTGGCTCCAGCACATGATCAGCAAGCTGGGGGAGCGGGGAACGGCCGGCGTCGTCCTCGCCAACGGCTCGATGAGCAGCCAGCAGAGCGGCGAGGGCGAGATCCGGCAGGCCCTGGTGGACGGCGACATGGTGGCGTGCATGGTCGCGCTGCCTGCCCAGTTGTTCCGGACGACGGCGATCCCGGCTTGTCTCTGGTTCCTGGCGAAGGACAAGTCGCCGGGGGGTGTGAAGGGGCAGAAGGTCGCGGCCGCGGACCGCCGGGGCGAGATCCTGTTCATCGACGCCCGGGACATGGGCGAACTGGTCGACCGCACCGAGCGCGTCCTGACGGACGCCGACCTCGCGAAGATCGCCGGGACGTACCATGCGTGGCGCGGGACGACGAGCGCGAAGAATTCGGGAGAGACGTACGCGGACGTACCGGGGTTCTGCGCCAGCGCGGACCTCAAGACGGTCCAGGAGCACGGGTACGTGCTGACGCCGGGGCGATACGTCGGAGCGGCCGAGGCGGAGGAAGAGGACGCCGAGGCGGTCGGGGAGAAGATCGCGCGGCTGACGGGGGAGCTGTACGAACTCTTCGACAAGTCGGAGGAGCTGGCAGAGATGGTGCGCGAGCAGCTGGGGAGGATCGGTGCCTGAGAAGCTCTTCGACGCACCTGGGGATTGGCGGAACACGACCCTTGGCGCAGCCTGCGCATGCGGTGGTGGCAATATTCAGACTGGTCCTTTCGGGAGTCAGCTCCATGCATCGGACTATGTGAGTGATGGCATTCCGAGCGTTATGCCTCAGGATATTGGCGACAACGTAATTTCCGATCTCGATGTTGCGCGGGTTTCTCCACAGGACGTCGAGAGGCTTGCGAAGTACAAGCTGCGATCAGGGGATATCGTGTATTCGCGGCGAGGTGACGTGACTCGCCGAGCCTTGGTCGGCAAATCTCAAGAGGGGTGGTTGTGTGGCACCGGATGTTTGCGAGTCCGTCCCGGAGATGAGGTGAACTCGCGTTATCTGTCCTACTATCTTGGTCACCCGGAAGTGCGTGAATGGATTATGCGACACGCCGTCGGTGCGACGATGCCAAACCTCAATACCAAGATTCTTAGTTCACTTCCGCTGGTCATGCCTCCACGCTCCGATCAAGATGGAATTGCTGAGGCCCTCGGGGCGCTGGACGACAAGATTGCCGTCAATGAGCGCATCGCGGCTACCTACGAGCAGCTGCTCCAGTGCCGGTTCGCGGAGCTAGGTCTTGGCGACGAGCCGGACGGTGACTCTGAGATTCCGATTACAGATCTCATCGCTTTCAACCCGAAACTTAGCAAGCCTGCCGCTGCTGAACCGGTCTATGTGGACATGGCGGCACTCCAGACGAATCGTGCTGGAATTCCGGCCTGGACTCGGCGTGAGCCAAAATCTGGCCCTCGCTTCATGAACGGAGACACGCTCATGGCACGAATCACTCCATGCTTGGAGAACGGCAAGACCGGATACGTCGACTTCATGGAGGATGGAGAGATTGGACTCGGGTCTACCGAGTTCATCGTGCTGCGTTCGCTTCCGGGGGTCCCAAGCGAGCTGAGCTATTTCCTGGCTCGCGACTCCCGGTTCCGTGAACACGCCATCCGGAACATGGTTGGCTCATCTGGGCGTCAACGAGTCAGTGCGGCAGACGCTTCGAACTACTCCGTGAGGAGTCCTGACACCGAGCAGCTCACAGCGTTCGGAAAGGAAGCATCTGCCGCTTTTGCACACATGAAATCCCTGGAGAGCGAGTCTCGAACCCTGGCAGCCCTCCGCGACACCCTCCTCCCCCAACTCATGTCCGGCCGCCTCCGCGTCAAGGACGCCGAGAAGATTGTCGAGGACCACGTATGACCGGGAACAGCAGCGACAACGGCAGCAGCGACACCCCCGACGGCCCCACCCCCGGCACCCCTACCCCCGACAACTTCCGCCCCCTCGAAATCGACTGGGAGTTCCTCGCCCTCGAAGAGCTCGTGGAGCTCGACTGGCCGAAGGCCGAGGGCAATGAGCTCGCCCCCGGTTCCGGGCACCGCCGTTCCTGGGACGACCTGATCCTCTACTCCGATCTCCACGAGGCCATCGAGCGGCTGAACCCCGACCTCCCCCCGGAGGCCGTCCGTGAGGCCCTCGCGACCGCCGCGACCCCGGCCTCCCAGGACACGTACGAGGAGAACCGGACTGCACACGGCTACCTGACCGACGGCATCCACTCCGTCACGTACACCGACGCGCTCGGCGCAGAGCACACCCCGACCGTCCGGATCGTCGACCTGGAGCACGCGGACGCGAACACATACCGCGCAGTCCGCCAGGTGACCGTGATCAACGGTGAGCGCAACCGCCGCTTCGACCTCGTCCTGTACGTCAACGGGCTTCCGCTGGCCGTCATCGAGCTCAAGCGGGCCGGTGATCCGAACGCCACCCTCGCCTCCGCGCACACCCAGATCCGGCACTACGTCGAGGAGTTCCCGACCGCCTTCCGCTACAACGCGGTCGTGCTGCTCTCCGACGGGATCACCGCGAAGTACGGCACGCCCTTCACCCCGTACGAGCACTTCGCCCCGTGGAACACCGACGAGTTCGGCGCCCGCGTGGACACCGTGGACGCTGCCGCCGTCCACGCCGACGCCGACGCCGACGTTCCGACCGGCCAGGACCTGGCCCTGCACGGCCTGTTCACCCAGCCCCGCTTCCTCTCCCTCGTCCGGTCCTTCATCAACTTCGTGCCCGGCAAGCGCATGAAGCGGATCGCGAAGCCGCACCAGTACTTCGCGGTCACCCGCGCCGCCGATGCCGTGCGCCGTGCCGCCGCGACCGACGGCAAGGCCGGCGTGGTCTGGCACACTCAGGGCTCGGGCAAGTCCGAGGAGATGGTGCTGACCACCAACCTCGTCATGCGCAACCCCGCCCTGCACAACCCCACCGTGGTGGTCGTCACCGACCGTACCGATCTCGACGACCAGCTCTTCGACACGTTCAAGGAGAGTGAGGTCCTCCCCGAGCAGCCCCACCAGTTCCTCAACCGCGCCGCACTCCGCGAAGAGCTCGCAGCCAAGCGCACCGGCGGCATCCTCTTCACCACCCTGCAGAAGTTCGGCCGCACCAAACAGGAGAAGGAGTCCGGGACCGACCACCCGCTCCTCTCCGAGCGGCGCAACATCGTCGTCGTGGTCGACGAGGCCCACCGCAGTCACTACGACCACCTCGACGGCTACGCCCGCCACCTGCGCGACGCGCTCCCGCACGCCACGCTCCTCGCCTTCACCGGCACCCCGATCTCCGAGGCCGACCGCAACACCCGCGAGGTCTTCGGCGACTACATCGACACCTACGACCTCAAGCGGGCCGCCGACGACGGCGCGACCGTGAAGGTCTACCACGAGAGCCGCGTCGTCCAGCTCGTCCTCGACCACGACGTCGACCCCACCACCATCGACACCGAGGCCGACCGCATCACCGACGGCCTGGATGACACCGAGCGCACCCGCGTCGAGCAGGCCGTCGCCACCATGAACGCCATGTACGGCGCCCCCGCCCGGATACGCGACCTGACCCAGGATCTGGTCGAACACTGGGAAGCGCGCCGTACGGCGATGCTGCCGTTCGTCGCAGACGCCGACGACGCACCCGGCGGCGCCCCCGGCAAGGCGATGCTCGTCTGCGCCACCCGCGAGATCTGCGTCCGCGTCTACGACGCCCTGAAGGAACTGCGTCCCGACTGGCACACGGACGACCCCACCACCGGCGCCATGAAGATCGTCTACTCCTCGGACTCCCGCAAGGACTCCGAGGAACTGCGCGCCCACGCCCTGCGCGACTCCCAGCGCAAGGCCGTCATCAACCGTGCCAAGGACCCCGAGGACGAACTCCAGCTCCTCATCGTCAACAACATGCTCCTGACCGGCTTCGACGCGCCGCCCATCCACACCATGTACCTGGACCGGCCGCTGCGCGGCGCCGGCCTGATGCAGGCCCTGGCCCGCGTCAATCGCCGCTTCCGCAAGAAGGAAGACGGCCTGCTCGTCGGCTACGCCCCCCTCACCGAGAACCTCCAGAAGGCCATCGTCGAGTACTCCGCCGACGACCAGGCCGACCGGACCCTCGGCCAGGACATCGACCGCGCCCTGGACGAACTCCGCAACGAGTACAACATCCTCGACCAGATGCTCCTCGGCTGGAACTGGCGCGAACGCCTCTCCCGCCCTGACGCGAAGGCCTTCGTCAAGGCGGCCTACACCACGGCCGAGTACCTTCGCAGCCCCGCCACCCCGGGCAACAACCCCGACCAGCTCGACGACCCGAACCAGACCCTCAGCCGCCGCTTTCGCGAACACGGCTACCGCCTGGAACGCTTCTTCGCCCTGGCCGGGTCCTCCGCCGACATCGGCTCCCGGTTCACCGACCAGCCGTACTGGAAGCGCGACATCCAGTTCCTCGTCGAGGTCCGTACGTACATGGCGAAGCTCGACGCCATGGACCGCGAGGCACAGGGCCTGCCCGTCGCCCGCGACGTCGCCCTCTACCTCTCCCAGCTCACCTCCGCCGTCGTGGAGACCGGCGGTGTCACCGACCTCTTCTCCGAGGCCGGGCTGGACAAGGCCGACCTCACCCACCTCAACGACGCCCTCGTCGGCCGCCTGCAGAACAGCGAAACCCCGCACCTGGCCGCTGAAGCCCTGCGCCGCCTCGTCGAGCAGAAGATGCGCGAGCAGACCCGGCACAACATCGTCCGCCAGACCGCGTTCTCGAGGCGTCTCCAGGACCTGATGACCCGCTACATGCGTCAGCAGCTCACCAGCGCCGAGATCATCGCCCAGCTGGTGGAACTGGCCAAGACGGTCGCGGAGGACGCCCGGCGGGGCGAGAAGTTCACCCCGCCGCTGGGCGACGACGAACTCGCCTTCTACGACGCGGTCGCCGACCTCGGCAGCGCTCGCGACCTCATGGGCGACGAGGTCCTCTCCGGTATCGCCCGGGACCTCGTGGTCCAGGTCCGCAGGAACCTCAAGAAGGACTGGATCGCCCGCGAAACGGTCCGGGCCAGGCTCCGCGCCACCATCAGGCGCCTCCTGGCCCGCCACGGTTACCCGCCCGAGCAGTCCAAGGAAGCGATCGACCTGGTGATCCGCCAGATGGAACACTTCGCCGACAAGTGGTCCCAGGACGGCTCGGCCGCCGACGCATAGCCCCCGCTCATCTCGCTTCTGGCCCCGGCAAGCGTCTGTTTGCCGGGGCCGTCGTCTGCCCGACCGGATGTCCTTCGCGGGGCCGGCAGGGGCTGCACCCGACCGCCTTACGGTAAAAGCAAATTCCCGTGCTGCGAGACGTGAGGTGCGTCAGGCCACTACTTTCAAGTCCGCGGAACAAACCGCTGAACTGCTAACTGCTGGTGAAGCCAAGGGAGTTGTGGCATGTCGCAGCGAGCGCTGCTGTTGGTGGTGGTCGTCCTGGCGTCCGTGGTGGTGGGGCTCGTGGCCGGCATCCTCGAGTTCGTGGGCGCGGGAGGGGTCGTCACGGCCATCCAGAACGGTGGTGCCGCCTGCGGAGCCACTGTTCTCATCGGGCTGGCGGTCGTCTCCTGGCTGAGGTCGTCGTGACCCAGGAGGAAGGGGCGAACGAAGAGGGGCGGCTGAAGTACCGGCGAGTGCTGCGGGCCGTCGAGAAGCTGCGCAGCGTCGCCGATGCCGCGACGACGTACCGGCTTGCCTTTCAGGTGGTCTACCTTCACTGCTGGTCCCGCCATGGAACACCGGCGGAGGCGGACCGGCTGTGGGGGCCGGGTTCGGCGTCAGCGGGGGCCACGCTCGGCGCAGTGTGGCCGCGTACGCCCGTTGCTCGTGCCCACGGTCTTCCTGCGTATCGCGACGAAGGTGTGAGTCGTCCCTTCGAGCTCATCGACCCGGCTCTCCGTGAGCTGATCGCGGAGGTGCGGCAGCTGGATCCGGACCCGAGGCTCCTTGACGTGCTCCTCGACACGTACTCGACACGCTATGCGCGTGGCGATGACTACTTCACGTCAAACGACCTGGCGCACCTCTTCGCGGGGCTGGCCGCTCCCCGAGGAGGCGAGATTGTTCGGGACCCGGTGTGCGGCAGCGGGCGGCTGCTGCGCGCCGCCGCGCAGCGGGCTCGGGCACAGGGGGGTGAGGTGCGCTTGTCCGGTGCGGATATCAACCGGACGGCGCGCTATGCCGCAGCCGTCAACCTTGCCCTGCACGGATTCCATGCCGATCTCGGCAAGGAAGGAGCTGACACCCTCAGGGCGGGCACTTCACCGACACCGGCCGACGTGATCGTCGCAAACCCTCCCGTGAACCAGCGGGACTGGGGGCACGGTGAACTGAAGGACGACTGGCGGTGGACCCTGGGGGTGCCACGCCCGGGCAACGCGAACTTCGCCTGGGTTCAGCACATCCTTGCCGATCTCACGCCACAGGGACGGGCCGTCGTTCTGCTGTCTTCCGGCGCGGCGCACAGCAGCAACAGCACCGACGGACTGATCCGCCGTGGGCTGCTGGAGAACGGTCTGGTCGTGGGCGTCGTGGCCTTGCCGACATGGCTCTTTCCGCACACCAGCGCGAGCACGGCGCTGTGGCTGCTGGCCAAAGGGGAGCGGCCGCACTCCGATCAGGTCTTGTTCGCGGATGCAGGGAAACTGCCAGCGGCGAAGGAGGGGCAGCGGCGCCACTTCGCAAAGGACTCGGCCGAACGCCTGCTGCAGATCTTCGGTGAATGGCAGGGACTTCGACGCCGTGAGGGCGAGGGGGACCCTGAATCCGTCCCATGGTGCCGTGCGGCGAGGTACAAGGAAATCGCTGAGGCGGGCTTCGATCTGACTCCCGCACGCTACGTACGGAACGGGGGCACCGCGCAGTTGCATTCAAGTGACGGAGACCGGAACCGGAAGGCCGAGCTGTATGAGTGCATGGATCGTAGCGCCGCAGCCAGGAACCGAGTCCGTGATGCCCTGGAGAGCAGGCATGACTACAGAATCGGATGATGTCCCCACTCCGTGGCCCCTCGTTGAGTTGCGTGAGTTTCCTGGGGTCGAGTACGCCGCCTATGGAATTGCGCGACAGCTGAAGGCATCCGGCGGAATCCCTATGATCCGAGCCACAGAGATTGTCGAGGGAGGTGTGCACGTCCAGGAGTTCACATTTGTGCCTCCCGAGGTGGCCAAACGCCACCCACGCAGCACGCTGAGGTCTGGGGACCTCCTTGTCGTGCTCGTGGGGCGCGTGGGGGAGGCGGCAGTTGCAGGGGAGGAGCACGCAGGATGGAATGTCGCCAGGTCGCTCGCGGTCGTCCGCTGGACACCAGAGGGCCGCGCCCAACAATGGGATCTGTGGCTTCGATGGTGGCTGAAGACCTCGCAGAGCCAGAGCTATCTCACGCTGTCCTCGTCGAACGCCGAGCACATGACCTTGCCTCTGCAGGCACTCAACCGACTTCCCGTGCCAGTGCCTCCAGCGCCGGTGCGGGAGAGGCTGCTTTCGCTGATCTCGCTTGCTGAGCGCAAGAATGCGTTGAACACCCGGATTGTGTCTTGCGCGACGGAACTAGCGGATGCGCATTTCATGGAGGCGCTGCAGACGTGCGGGCAAGGTCCCGCTACCGAGCGTGCAGTGGGCGAAGTGTGTCAGGTTACGGCTGGTGCGGCACAGTCTCTGCCGGACAGCGAGCAGTCGGCTATGCCGTGGGTGTCTCCCCGCGAAGTACTGAACTGCAAGACAGTACATCTGGGTGCAGTGACTTCACGCACCGTGGCGCAAGCGGAGGTTGTATGCCCGTCCGGCAGCCTCTTGATCGCGCCCCGTCCCGGGGAGGTGCGGACCGTGCTCACTACTACCCCGGTAGTGCCAGGTCGGCGGACGCTCGCGATGTACACGGAGTCCGAGGTCGATCGGATGTGGTTGTTGCACTCGCTGCGTTACCGGAGGCGGGAGTTGACGGCCGTTACGCAGGGTGAGCAGGCCCGCGCGATGAGGCGCAAGGACTTTTCCCGTTACAAGATCCCCTGGCCGACCGATGCGGTGAGGCGGGACTTCGCCAGGCGTGCTGCTGCCCTGCACGACCTCGCCTACGCCTCCGCCAGGGAGCGACACGTGATGGAGGAGCTGGTGGTGCACGAGCTGGAGAAGGGGGGCCTGCACGTCTCACCTCGGCCAGCTGAATGCCGAGCTGATCCACGTTGCCCCTCTCTGGAGCACGGAATCCAACGCTCTGAACGAACGGCGCAGTACCGCGCGCACCGTTTCTCCGCTGGCGGTCCGAGAGAGCCCTGACCAGCCATGTTTGGGCGCCACCGGCAGGACTCGAACCTGCCGCCAAGCGCTTAGGAGGCGCCTGCTCCACCCGCTGAGCTACGCAGGCTGACCTGCGACAGCGCGGAAGCTTCTGACTATGCCCCGCCAAACCGGGGGTATACGGGACCCGCGGACGCTCGCGCCGGCCCTAAGGTCTGGACGTACATTCTGGGAGGCGGCCAGGCGTCGGAGCTGGCCGCTGGCGTCCGGGGAGACCGCGAGTGAGCGCGAGCGCTGTGCTGCTTTGCGAGGTTCGGTGCGGTGGCGCGAGCCTGATGTGGCGCTCGTAGAAGTTCCGCAGAATTCAGGCGTGTGCGGGCGCTTCCGGGTAGCGTTGGCGATCTTCGGTCTTCTTGTACTTTGTCGCGCATCCCGTGCTGGGATGGTGCTGGGATGCGCCCGTATTTCCGCAGGTCAGAGCCTTGTCGTGGAGTTCCGGTTCAACGTGTGAGCGGGTGAAGTGACACCACGTCGCTGACTTGGCAAAGATGCAGGTCAGATGGGGTCGGCTCCTCCGGGGGTCGGCCCCTTTGTCACCCCCGCGCTGGATCGGTGCCGGATCCCCCTTCTGCAAGAGCACCGAGCAGGGGAAGCCCCGGTGACCTGTGACGGCACGGGCGACGGCGTGGCCGCCCACGCACTCGACCGTGGCACCGCCGGCCGACTGTGGGAGTACGCCCGCGACCGGCGCCGGCCCGCCGGACATACCTCCGCGGTCGCACAGGGGAGGGCGGACCGGCCCGGAACGGGCCGCGGCATGGCACGCGTGGGGCGTGACCGGGCCGTGTGGCGGGGCTCCAGGGTGGTCCTGGGGTCAAGCGGCGAGGGTTTCGTGGAGGGCGTCGAGGCCGTCGCGGTAGATGCCGGTGAAGAGGTCGACGACCTCGTCCTCGGTGGCGCCGTCGGGGTTGAAGCGGCCGGACCACTGGACCTCGGCGGCGTTCTCCTGGCCGGGGATCGCGTGGACGCGGAGGGTGGAGACGTAGCCGTTGACGGGGAACGGGGCCTGGAGGATGGCGTAGCTGTAGTGGCGTTCGGTCTCGTTGAAGTCCACGAGGCGTTCGATGATGACCTCGCCCTCGGGGTTCTTCAGCCGGCGTACCCGGCCGCCTTCGAGTGCGGTGCTCTCGGGGATGTAGGGGAGCCAGTCGGGCAGGGCGTCGAAGCCGCCTATGAGGCTCCAGACCTTTTCGGGAGAGGCGGGCACGGTGCGGCTGACGGAGGTCGAGGCCATGGTGGTGCTCCTGGGTGTTGCTGTGTGGGGGGTGGGGTGGTGGTGGGGGTGCCGGGTGGGTCAGGCGGCGTGGGGCAGCGGGGCGGCGGGGCTGACCAGGCCGGCGGCGCGCAGGTCGTGCCAGAACGCGGCGGGGATGGTCTCGTGGAGGGCGGAGAGGTCCTCGGCGATGCGGCTGGGGCGGGTGGCGCCGGGGATGACCGCGGCGCTGACCGGGTGGGCGAGGGAGAACTGCAGGGCGGCGGCCTTGATGCCGATGCCGTGCCGGTCGGCGAGGGCCTTGAGGCGGGAGACCTTCTCGATGATCTCCGGCGGGGCCTGCTGGTACTCGAAGTGGCTGCCGCCGGCGAGGATGCCGGAGCTGTAGGGGCCGCCGACGACCATGTCGACGCCCTGTTCCTGGGCCAT
Source organism: Streptomyces sp. NPDC104831 (assembly GCF_055583025.1). Lineage (NCBI taxonomy): Bacteria > Bacillati > Actinomycetota > Actinomycetes > Kitasatosporales > Streptomycetaceae > Streptomyces > Streptomyces sp. NPDC104831. The sequence goes on along the minus strand of NZ_JBVJOT010000083.1, from coordinate 343 downwards.
GGGCAGCAGGCGCTGCAGGGCGTGGGCGTGGTCGAGGAGGGTGTAGCGGCCGGCGAGGAGGAAGCCGTCGGGCCGCGGCTCGTCCAGGGCGAGGGTCAGCTCGATGGGTTCGGTCTTGTTGACGCCCAGGCCCCAGGCCCTGATGACGCCCTCGTCGCGCAGGCGGGACAGGACGCGGAAGGCTCCGGTGCGGGCTTCTTCGAACTTGCCGAGCCAGGCGTCGCCGTGGAAGTCCTGGGCGATGTCGTGGACCCAGACGATGTCGAGCCGGTCGACGCCCAGGCGCTTGAGGCTGCCCTCGATGGAGCGCTCGGTGGCCTCGGCGGTCCACTCGTGGAGGATC
>NZ_JBVJOT010000082.1:0-26523 GCF_055583025.1 Streptomyces sp. NPDC104831 | reverse complement strand
AGACCACCCTCCCCCCCCCCCACCCCCCCCCCCCTCCCCTCCCCCCCCCCCCGAACGCGGGCGCGGACAACACAAAAAAAAAACCCACCTCGCCCCCCCCCCCCCCCCCCCCCCCCCGACCCCTCCTCCTCGCGGTGGCCGAACTCAGCAGCTCAGGTTCGAGCCGGGCGTGGTGCCGAGGATCTGGACGAACGCCTGGTACTTGCTGATACGGCTCTGGACCTGGGCGGGGTTGCCGCCGTTGCACTCCAGGGTGCCGTTGATGGAGCGGATGGTCTCACCGAAACCGGCGCCGTTGACCATGGCGTTGTGGGCCGTCATGGTGCCGGGGCCGGACTGCGTGTTCCAGTACCACAGGCCGGTCTTCCAGGCCACGGCGGAGTTCTGCTCCACCTGCCAGGGGTTGCCCAGCAGGTCGATGCCGAGGGCGTCACCGGCGGCCTTGTAGTTGAAGTTCCAGCTGAGCTGGATGGGACCGCGGCCGTAGTAGGCGGCCTGGCCGGCCGGACAGCCGTACGACTGGGTGGTGTCGCAGTAGTGCGGGTAGTTGGCGGTGTTCTGCTCCACGATGTGGACGAGTCCGCCGGTCTCGTGGCTGACGTTGGCGAGGAACGCCGCCGCCTCCTGCTTCTTCACCGTGTCGCTGCCGGTGTTGGCGAAGGCCGGGTAGGCGCTCAGCGCCGCCTTGAGACCGCTGTAGGTGTAGAAGGAGTTCCGGTTCGGGAACATCTGGTTGAACTGCGACTCGCTGACGACGAAACCCGAGGGGCCGGGCTGGTTGCCGCCGCCGTCCGATCCGCAGGCGCCCTGGTCGGCCCAGACGTCCGAGGCACCCGGACGCTCGTTCTGCGTCCACCACTTCGCGGTCCAGTTGTGCCCGTTGTACGAGGCGGTGCCGCCGCCCGTGTAGACGGACGAGGCGCTCCAGGCAGGAGCGCAGGTGGCCGCTGCGGCCGTGGCGGCGGGGAGGAAGGCGAGCGTGGCGACGGCCGCCACGAGGGCGGCCAGCAGGCTCATGACACGTTTGATCACGCGATCAGCTCCTTCGGCGCGGTGTCGCCGACGGGCGACACCGCCATGGGGGGCCACCACACTTAAGCCGGGTGGTCTGAACCTGTCAAGGTCTAGACCAGAGACCGTAGAGGACCCGCCGGCGCGCGAGGACGCTCCGCAGGAGCGCCGGCCACGTGCCCGCCACGCCGCCAACCGGGATGATTGCGACGGCCGTTCTCCGATGAGGGCCGTCTGCGACGCGTCCGCGCGATGAATCTCCGCGCCTGCGTGACGTGGACGGGCACACGTCACCTACGCGGGCACCGGCCGTGACGCCGCCTTCCGGACCCGGCTCCGAAGGACCGGGGCCGGGGACGGGGAGGAACCGGGAGCGGCCTGAGTCAGCAGGTGAGCCCGGACCCCGGTGCCGTACCGACGATCGCGGTGATCCGCTCGTACCGGGCGACCCTCGACGCCACCGACTCCGGGTTGCCGCCGTCGCACTCCAGCGCGCCGTTGAGGGAGCGGATGGTCTGGCCGAAGCCCGCGCCGCCGACCATCGCCTCGTGGGAGGTCATCGTGCCGGGACCGTTCTGGGTGTTCCAGTACCAAAGGGCGGTCTGCCAGGCCACCGACGGGTCGCGCTCCACCATCCACGGGTCGTGCAGCAGGTCCAGGCCGAGCGCGTCACCGGCGGCCTTGTAGTTGAAGTTCCAGCTGAACATGATCGGGCCGCGGCCGTAGTACGCCTCCCGCCCCGCCGGGCAGCCGTAAGGCCGGCTGCCGTCACACTTGCGCCAGTAGTTGGCCTCGTTGATCTCCTTGACGTACCGCAGCCCGACCGACTCGAAGTCCGCGTGCGTCAGGAAGGCCGCGGCCTCCCGCGCCCGGGTCTGCGGGGTACCCGTGTTGGCGAAGCCCGGGTAGGCGTGGAGGGCGTCGATCAGCCCCTGGTACGTGTAGAAGGGGTTGCGCTCCGGGAAGATCGTGTCGAACTGCGCCTCGCTGATGACGAAGTCCGACACCCCTCCGGCACAGGCACCCCGGTCCGCCCAGACGCCGGTGGCGCCCGGATTCTCGTTCTGCGTCCACCACTTGGCGCTCCAGTTGCGCCCGTGGTGGGAGACGGTGCCACCGGACGGGTAGGCGGTGGTGGCGCTCCACGACGGCGCGCAGGCGGGCGCGTCCCCGGCCGCCGCCGCGGGTGCGGCGGCGACTGTGAGGGCGGCGGGGAGGAAGGCGGCCGCGGCGACGGCGGCGCCCAGTGCGGTCAGGAACCTCTTGATGCGTTTCAGCGCTGCTCACTCCTTCGACGCGGCGCGCCGAGCACCTCGGCGGGCCCCCATGGCGTGCCGGTCACTCAATCCCTGCTGGTCTGAACCTGTCAAGGTCCAGACCATTCATGCGCGATGCTGGACGCGGACGTCTCCCGTACGCCTCCCCGCGCAACGGACACCGGCCGGCGCATGACGGAACGTCACCTGGCGGCCCCTGCCTGCGAGCGCGGCCGCGCGATCCGAGGACCGCGGCCGGGGCCCGTACCCGCGGCCGGCGGCGGCACCGACCGGGACGCAGCGCCCGTCGGCGGGCGGCGGCACCGGTCTCCCCCGAGCCCGAGTCCGGGGCCGGGTCCGCAGCCGGGCGCCGGCGCGGTGCGCTGTCGTGGCCGGGATCGTCCAGGAAGGCGGCCAAGGTGTCGTCGGCCTCGTCCAGGGAGCGGGCGCCGAACAGGACCGGCCGGTGGCCGCGGATGTCGTACGGGGTGGCGAGCATGGCGTCGATGTCCGGCGGCCACACGTCGCGCACCATCGGGCCGCCCGGCCCACCCGCGCCCCCGAAGCGGACGCCGGTCCCACGACGCGTGGACCGTCGGCGCCGTCCCCCACGACGCGACCGCCTCGCCGGCGCCGGCTTCACGGGGTGCGGGTCGTCGCCCACAGCAGCAGGGCGGCGCAGCTGAAGGTCGCTCCCAGGGCGGTCACCCCGGTCCATCCCGCCGCCGCGTACGCCAGGGAGGAGCCGGTGGCGCCGAGGGCGCTGCCGGCCGAGTAGAAGATCATGTAGCCGCCGATGATCCGGCTCCCCGCGTCCGGGCGCACGGCGTGGACGAGGGTCTGGTTGGTGACGTGCACGGCCTGGACGGCGAAGTCCAGCAGGACCGCTCCGACGGCGAGCGCCCACAGCGACTGCCGGGTGAACGCCAGCGGGAGCCAGGACAGCGCGAGCAGGACCAGCGCTCCGCCGGTGGTCCGCCGGGCGAGCCCCCGGTCGTTCCACCGGCCGGCGACGCCCGCGGCCAGGGCGCCGGCCGCCCCGGCGAGCCCGAACGCGCCGATGGCGGTGTGCGAGAGCGACCACGGGGGGCTGCTGAGGGGCTGGACGACGCTGCTCCACAGGGTGCTGAACGCGGCGAAGACGAGGAGTGCCAGCGTGCCGCGGACCCGGAGCAGGCGGTGGCGGGCGAACAGGGCGACCGTGGACACGAGCAGGCTCCGGTACGGGAGCCGGGCGGCCGGGGGCGGGCCGCCGGCCGGCAGGGCGCGGCGCAACAGCACGGCGAGCGCGGCGGTGAGGGCGGCCGAGAAGAGGTAGACGGACCGCCAGCCGGCCAGGTCGGCCAGGACGCCCGCCACCGTGCGGGCCAGCAGGATGCCGGTGATCACCCCGCTGGTGACCGCCCCGACGACCCGGCCGCGGAAGGCGGGGGCCGCGAGGTGGGCCGCCGCGGCGACCATCGTCTGGGCGACGACGGCGAGCGCGCCGACCGCCGCGAGGGCGGCGAGCAGCGCGGCGGCCCCGGGCGCCAGCCCGACCGCCAGCAGGGCGGCGGACAGCAGGCCGAGCTGGAGCGTGATCAGCCTCCGCCGGTCGGCCAGGTCGCCGAGCGGGACGAGCAGGAACAGTCCTGCCGCGTACCCGAGTTGGGTGACGGTGACCAGGGTGCCGAGCAGCCCCGGGCCGAGCGAGAAGCGCTCGCCGAGGGTGACCAGCAGGGGCTGGGCGAAGTAGACGTTGGCCACCGCGCTGCCGCAGGCGACGGCGAAGAGCAGGACCAGGCGCGCGGGCGGCTGCCCGGTCGGTGCGAGCGCGCTGTCGCGGGCCGTCCGTCCGCTCGCGGTGGAGCAGTCACTCGGCATACGGCACCCTTCCCATGGTGGTTGCAAGTTGCTACCGGACGGACTCTAGGGCGCGCTGGTAGCATGTTGCAACCGCATGTGAAGGAGGGGAGCCCGATGGTCGCCCGCACCCGGCTCGACGCCGACCCCTGCCCCGTCGCCCGGTCGATCGACGCCATCGGCGACTGGTGGTCGCTGCTGATCGTCCGCGACGCCTTCGACGGCAGCCGCCGCTTCGGCCAGTTCCAGCGCAGCCTGGGGATCGCCAAGAACATCCTCACCACACGGCTGCGCGCGCTGGAGCGGGCCGGGGTGATGGAGACCGTGCCCGCCTCGGACGGCAGCCCCTACCAGGAGTACGTGCTCACGGAGAAGGGACGCGGCCTCTTCCCGGTGATCGTCGCGCTGCGCCAGTGGGGCGAGGCGCACTGCTTCGCCCCGGGGGAGGCGCACTCACGGCTCCTGGACCGGCGCGACCGGCGCCCGCTGGGCCCGCTGGAGATCCGCACCGGCGACGGACGTCCGATCGGCCCGGAGGAGACGGTGGTCGAGAAGATCGGCCCCGCCGACACCACCCGCTGAGGGGTCCCGCCGGCAAGAGGTCGCACCCGCGTCGAAGTGCACGGCCCTTGACCAGCGAAAGCGGGGTAGTCGTAGCGGGAAACGGCACTTCGGCGTTACGGCGACCGAGGGTGGCCCGCCCTCGACACGACAAGGAGATGCCTCTCCATGAGCACCGCACACCCCGTGCCCCTCGACTTCTACGACCGTGACGGAGTCGACGGCTACTCCGCCGGCCGCGCGGAACGAGGAGTCCGCCAACGACGGATCGCGGCGGTGCCGGCTCCCCGAGGACGTGCCCTTCCGCACGCACCCGCCGATCGGCTGCCCGCACCGGAACGGCGGCCGCGCCTGGTACCCCCGCTCACCACCGTCGTCCCGTCGTCGGCCGCCGACGCCGTCCACGACGCCGCGCACGCGACCGCCGCCCGGTTCCGGCAGGGCGCCTACTCCCTTCCCTGCCCGGAGTGCCGCGTGCCGGCCGGCATGGTGTGCCGCGGCCGGCACATGCACGCCGCCCGCCGCGATGCCTACCGGCAGAATCCCGCGCCCACCGGCCCGGCGCCCCTCTTCGGGGCGCGTGACGGCCGAAGCCGCGGGACGGGCCGCGGTCCGGGCGAGGCGCTCCCGGCGGCGCCGGGTCCGGGGTCCGGCTACGACGGGGACGGTCGGGGCGGGCCGGTCCGGTCGAGGGCGGACAGACGCCGGGCGACGCAGGCGGTGATGGCCGGGACGACCGCCGTCAGCTCCGGGCGCCAGCCCGGCACGGCGTTCACCTCGCAGAGGGTGTAGGCGCCGTCGGCGGCGAACAGCAGGTCCACCCCGGCGATGTCCAGGCCCAGGACGCGGGCCGCGCGCACCGCCAGTTCCTCCGCGCGTGGATGACGGCCCGGGCACGGGGTGGCCGAGCCGCCCTTGGCGATGTTGGCGGCGAGGGCGCCCTCGTGGGAGGTGTGCAGGACGGCGCCCACCGGCTCGCCGTCGACCACGATGACGCGCAGGGTGCGGCCGTGCGAGGTGGCCACGTGCTCCTGGAAGAGGAACGGCGTCTCCTGGGTGAGGCTGCCGGCCACCTCCCGCAGCAGCCGCGGATCGGGGGCCAGGAAGACCTGCCCGCCCTTGGCACCGCCGACGGACTTCACCACGCACGGCGTGTCCAGGCCGGGGCTGCGGACGACACCCTCCAGCGGGGCGGTGGCGTAGGAGAGGGTGTCGGGCACCGGCAGTCGGGCCAGGGCGAGTTCCTGGAGCTGCCAGATCTTGTTGCGGGACGTGAGCTGGGCGTCGAGCGTGTTGACGAGGGTGCTGCCCATGCGTGTCAGGTGGCGCAGCAGGGTCACCTCACGGTCGTCGCGCATGGGGCCGGCCACCTGGCGGACGCACACCACCTTGGGGGCGGGCAGCTCCATGCCGCCGAGGGTGCGCAGCGTCAGCCGCCCGCCCTGGACCCCGAAGAGCAGTTCGTCGGTGTGCCAGACCGCGAAGCGGGGGCCGTGGGCGTCGGCGAGCGCCGCCGCCAGGTCGCGGGTGGAGCGGCGCAGCTCGGACGGCCGGTGCCGTACGAGCATCCACACGTCGGCGGGTGCCGGGATTCCCGGCACGGCCCGGTGCTGATCGACCACGCCGGCTCCTCGGCCTCACCGCCCACCACCCGTGGGCCCTCGCGGGCCAGTCTCGCAGCCGCGTGACCGCGGTGTCACGGGCGGTGGGCGGGCGCCGGGGTCAGTTCAGCGGCGCGGGGGCCGGCGTGCCGTAGAAGGTGAGCGCCGGCCAGCCCCGCGAGGCGAGCAGTTCGTTGATCGCGCCGGCGATCTCCTGCGGGGTGACGACGTAGGCCGCCGGCGTCTCGGAGTTCGTGACGCTGAACTTGATCTGCAGTTCGGACGGCATGTCGTTGCCGGTGTTCCGGTCCACCCGGCCGGTGAAGAGCGTCCCCGCGGGGAAGTCGGCCGCCGTGCCCGTCGACGCGGCCTGGGCGGTCTGCGCGGCCGGAGCGGCCTGGGCCGGCGACGCCGAGGCCGTACCGGCGATCACCGCGCCGGCGGCGGTCGTCCCCGTGTAACCGATCAGGGACCGTCTCGAGATGCTGCTCATGTCTCCCCCTCCTCCAACGGCCGCCGGGGTGTTTCCCGAGGCCACCGCTTGATCGTAATCACATTCGAAGAGCGTCGGGGCAGAATGGCGTCGTCCGTTTCGTTCCCTTCTCCGGGCCCCGGCGCGCGACGGCGGGCCGGCCGTCATTCCCGGCGGAGGGACAGCCGGTGCCCGCTCGTCGCGTCGGTCACGGTTCTCGCCCCCAGGGCCGTACGCAGGACCGCCCTGACCGGGCCCAGGCGGGCCACGGCCGGGCACTTCGCGTCACGCCCCGTCCGGGTGGTGATCCGCGCGGTGAGGGAGACGTCCCCGGCGGTCTCGGAGACCTCCAGCCGCGGAGGGCCGTCGCACCCGCCCGACTCGACCACGACGGTGAGAACGCGGCCGTCGCCCCCCACCCCGACCGGCCGGGTGACCGGCACCTTCCTCGTGACGGTCCGCACGCCGGAGTCGGCGTCCCGGACCGAACAACCCGTCGGACCGACCAGCATCGCGGCGGCCGCCACCGGCACGAGCCGGCGTTTCCACACATGAGTCTTCACAGCAGATCGACGCCGGCGGGGGCCGATACGTTCAGTGGCCGGGCGGAGGGGTCCCGGCGGGCCGTGTCCCCCACTCCCGCACGCCGCGCACCACCGGCTCCAGCGCCCGGCCGGGACCACGCGGACGAGGTGACCGTCTTCAGCGCCCACGATCCCCGGGAGTCCGCCCGCCCCGCCGCCCGGTAGCGGGCACTGCGCGGCGGCGAACGTTCTCGGTCGAAAGCGGAGGCCGGACCGGCGCCCCGGGAGCGCGGGAGGGCGGACCCGCGTGCTCGCCCGCCCTGCCGGGCCGGCCCGGCAACGATGCGGCGGCCGAGGGGGTTTCCGCTGGAGAGGGCGCGGTGGCGCGCTCGTCCGTTACGGAATGATCAGTCCCCCTTCGCCCCGATGCCCCGTCCGCGGTCCCGGGCCTGCCCACGGCACGAAACCGGCCACGCGCCGCGGCGTCTTGTGGCGGTTCTCCGCGCTCCTCTACGATCCCGCTCACTCCGCTCTCGCCACACTTTCTGCACAATTTCGCCACAACTGGTGAGGTGCCTCGTGGAACGGCCAGTGTCATCCGCACGACCGTCCCACCAGCGGGCGGACACACGTGACTTCAGGCTCCTGTGGTGGGCCGACGCCGCCGACGGGGTCGGCAGCCAGGCCTCCGGCACCGTCCTGCCGTTGCTCCTGCTGGGGCTGGGCCACTCGCCCCAGACCGTCGGCCTCGTCGCCGGTGTCTCCACCGCCGTCGGGCTGCTCCTCGGTCCCCTGGTCGCCCTCCCGGCGGACCGGGGCGCCCGCAAACCGGTGATGGTCGGGTCGGCGGCCGTCTCCGCGCTCGCCATGGGCTGCGTGGCACTCACCCTGGCCACCGGAAGGCCACCGCTCGGTCTGATCCTGGCCGCGGTGCTGGTCGAACGGCTGGCGACCGCCTGCTTCGAGGCGGCGGCACGCGGGACGGTCGCGCTGGTCTGCCCCGGCCCCGAACAGCCCCGGGCCGTCGCCCGGCTCACCGCCGCCGGACAGGGTGCGCTGATCGCCGGCCCGGCGCTCGGCGGCGCCCTCTACCAGGCCGCCCGCGCGCTGCCGTTCCTCGCCGACGCCCTGTCCTACGTCGTCAGCGCCGTCTGCGTGTCCGCCATGCGCGCCGACCTCACGGCCCCGGAACGGCCGCCGCGCGGTGCCGGACTGCTGCGCGAGGGCGCGGCCGGACTGCGGCTGGTGCGCTCCTCCCCGCTGCTGCGGCTGGTCCTGGTGTGGGGCACCGTCGTCAACGGGGTCGTGGTGGCGCTGTACTACGGAGCCGTCTTCACGCTCCGGCGCGAGGGCCACCCCGGTGCCGTCCTGGGCGTGATCCTCGCCGTCTCGGGGGCCGCCGGCCTCGCGGGCGCGCTCGCCGCGCCGCGCGTGGCGAGGCGGTGGGGCGCCGGGCGGGTCGTCACCGGGGTGACCTGGCTGCTCGTCCCGCTCACCGCCGCCCTCGCCGCGGTCACCGACGCGTGGGCCTACGGGCTGCTGTTCGGCCTGGTGTGCCTGCTGATGCCGCTCGCCTCCGTCGTGCTCCAGGCCCGTGCGCTCCAGGCCACCGCGCCCGCGCTCCAGGCCCGGACCGGCGCCGTGCTGGCCACCGCCACCACGGGCGCCGCCGCCCTCGCCCCCGTCCTCGCCGGGGCGCTCGCCGACCGGGTCTCCCCCGCCGCGCCCGCGGTCTGCTGCGGTGCGCTGCTGGTGCTGCTCGCCACCCATGGCTCCCGGCGCCCGGTGCGCGGCACCCTCACGGCGGAGGCGGCCGGATGAGCGGCGGCTACCAGGTGTACCGGGCCGCCCTGCCCGAGGTGTGCGCCGCCGACCCGGCGAAGATGGTGTTCACCGCCGACGCCGGAGGACGGTGCGAGGTCTTCGCCTGGGACGCCGGTACCCGCCGCGCCCGGCAGGTCACCCGGCGCCCGCGCGGCACCCTGCACGGTGCCGTCGACCGGGACGCGCACGTGTGGTGGTTCGACGAGGACGCGCACGGCGCGGGGCGCTGGCGGTTCCAGCCCTTCGCCGGCGGAAGCGACCGGCCCGGGCTGACGAACGTGCCCTCCGGGCTGCCCCGGGGCCTCGCGGTGAGCGACCACGGCACCGTGGCCGTCGCGGTCGGCGACGGCCGGACCACCGCCGTGCACGTGGGCCCGCGCGGCGGCGCGGCCCGCACGGTGGCCCGGATGCCGGGTCATGTCGCCCTCACCGGGATCACGCCCGGCGGCCGGCTGCTCGCCCTCGCCGGACCCGCCGCCGTCACCGTGCTGACCCGCGAGGGCGACGTCCAGGCGGTCCTGCGCGGCGGCGGCGCGGGGAGCGGAGCACGGTCCGGCCCGCCCGGGAACGATCGCGGCGGCGCACCGCCGGCCGCCCTCCCCGCCGGTGACCGGGGCCGGCTGTGGTCCCTCGGCTTCGCGCCCGCCCCCGAGGCCGAGGAACTGCTCCTGGTCCGCGCCCGCGACGACGACTACGTCCTGGCCTGCTGGCGGCCCGCCACCGGGCTGACCACGTACGAGTGGTGCGCCTTCGACACGGAGATCACGGCCCGCTGGGACGCGGACGGCCGGTCCGTCCTGGTACGTCAGGACCGGCACGGCCGCTCCACCCTGCACCGCGCCGACCTCGCCGCGCGCACGCTCACCCCCGTCGTCACCCCGCCGGGCACCGTGCTGGACGCCGCGACCCGCCCCGGAGGCGACCTGCACTACCTCTGGACGGCCGCCGGTCACCCGCCCCGGCTGTGCTCCACCCGGGGCACCGCCCTGCCGGAGCTGCCCACGCTCCCCGACCGGGTCCCCGGCACCCACCGGGACGTGTGGACACCCGGCCCGGACGGGCCCGTGCACACGCTGCTCAGACTGCCCGACGCGGCGCGCGGCCCAGTCCCGGCGGTGTTCCTGGTGCACGGCGGACCCGCCGACCACGACCGGGACGCCTACGACGGCGTCGTCCACTCCCTGGTGGCCTCCGGCTTCGCCGTCGCCCGTGTGAACTACCGCGGCTCGACCGGGTACGGGCCGCGCTGGCGCCGCGCCTACCGGGACGGCGTGGGACTCACCCAGGTCGCGGACCTGGCGTCCGTGCGCGCGGAGCTGGTCGCCCGCCGGCTGGTCCGGGGCGATGCCGTGGGCCTGTGGGGCACGTCCTGGGGCGGCTACCTGGTGCTGCTCGCCCTCGGCACCCGCCCGGGCCTGTGGCGGGCGGGGGTCGCGGTCAAACCGGTCGCCGACTGCGCGGCCGCCCACCGCACCACCACGCCCGCGCTGCGCGCCCTGGACGAGCGCCTGTTCGGCGGCACGCCCGAGGAGGTTCCCGAGCGGTACGCGCGCGGCTCGCCGATCCACTACGCCGCCGAGGTCCGCGCCCCGCTGCTGGTGGCGGCGGCCACGCACGACGCCAAGTGCCCGCCCGGCCAGATCCGCGGCTACCTCGCCGCGCTGCGCGCCGCCGGGGTCCGGCACGAGGCGCTGTGGCTCGACTCCGGCCACGACGGCTACGACGGCGGCGACCACGTCACCGTGCTGCGCCGGGCCGTGGTCTTCCTCGACCGGGAACTGCGCGGCCCGGTCCGCCGCCACCCCCCGACGCCCCGTTCCGCCCGGAGCGGGGAGCACCGCACCACCGCACACCCCACGGAGAGGAGAACGCCGCATGCAGAAGGACATCATCCACAACGACCCGCTCGCGGGTGACGAGGAGAACCGCAAGCCGAGCGTCGGCATCACCGTCACCGTCCCGTTCCGCAACGCCGAGGACGCGGAAGAGGACTGACCCCCGCCGGCCGGCCCGGTGGTGCACCGCCGGGCCGGCCGGTTCCCCCCTCCCCGAGGAGCCGACATGCGTGTCCTGCTGGTCAACATGCCCTGGTCGCCCATCGACCTCCCGTCCCTCGCGCTGGGGATCCTCAAACGCAGCGTGGACGAGCGCGTGCCCGGCGCCGAGGCCGAGGTGCTGCACGCCAACCTCGCGTTCACCGACTGGATCACCGCGCGCACCGCGTTCACCGGCGACGACTACGAGTACTACGCCCTGTCCTCCTACTTCATGGGCTGCGGGGACTGGGTGTTCTCCTCGGCCCTCTACGACGATCCGCACTGGCGCGAGGAGGAGTTCACGTCGGTGATGCGCGGGAAGCTGAAGAGGTCCCGCATGGCCATGACGCACGCGCTGCACCGGGTGGTCCCGGAGTTCGTGGACGAGATCGCGCGGCGGATCGTCGACCACGCGCCCGACGTCGTCGGCTTCACCTCCACCTTCCAGCAGAACACCGCCGCGCTGGCCGCCGCCCGGCGGGTCAAGCGGCTCGCCCCGCACATCGTGACCGTGCTGGGCGGGGCCAACTGCGACGGGGCCCAGGGCGCCGCCGTGCACCGCAACTTCCCCTTCGTCGACCACGTCGTGCGGGGCGAGGGCGAGGCGGCCTTCCCGCAGTTGCTCACCGCGCTCACCGACGGCTCGGACCTCGCCGGCGTGCCCGGTCTGTGCCACCGGGGTCCCGGCGGGGAGAGCCGGGTCAATCCGATGGCCACGCGTCCGCTGCCGCCCGCCGCGATCCTGCCGCCCGACTACAGCGGCTACTTCGAGCGCCTGGCCGCCTCCGCCGCCCGGCACTGGGTCGAGCCGAAGCTGGTGGTCGAGGGCGCCCGCGGCTGCTGGTGGGGCGAGAAGCACCACTGCACGTTCTGCGGGCTCAACGGTTCGTTCATGCAGTTCCGTTCCAAGAGCCCGGAGACCTTCTACGAGGAGATCGTGGAACTGGCCCGCCGCCACCGGGTCCTGGACATGTACGTCGTGGACAACATCCTCGACATGGGCTACCTGACGACCGTGCTGCCCAGGATCGTGGCCGACGGGTACGACCTGCGGCTGCACATCGAGATCAAGGCCAACATGCGCCGCCCACAGCTGCGCACCCTCGCCGACGCGGGGATGATCTACGTCCAGCCCGGCATCGAGTCGCTCAACCACCGGGTGCTGGACCTGATGGACAAGGGGGTCAGCGGCTGCCAGAACGTCCGGATGCTCCGCGACGGCGCCGAGACCGGATTGTCCGTCGCCTGGAACTACCTGCACGGTTTCCCCGGCGAGACGGCCGAGGACTACGAGCCGGTCATCGCCCAGATACCGGCGCTGGAACACCTCGACCCCCCGGTCGACCTGTCGGCCCGGATCGCCATCGAACGCTTCAGCCCCTACTTCGAGCGCCCGGAACTGGGCTTCACCGGCCTCAGGCCCGAGGAGCACTACCGGTTCACCTACGACCTGCCGGAGGCGGAACTCCACGACCTGGCGTATGTGTTCGAGGCTCCGGCACGCGGCATCGGCGAGCCGACCGTCGCCGCGCTCAACGACGCGCTGGCCGCGTGGAGGAAGCACCACGCCGACGCCCGGCTGACCCACACCGATCTGGGCGACCGGATCGTGCTGGTCTCCCGGCGGCGTGCCTTCGACTGGCACACCGCCGAGCTGACCGACCCCTTCGAGCTGGCCGTCTTCCGTCTGCTCGACCAGCCGCACGCTGTCGCCGCCGTCACCCGCAAGGCGGCGGACAAGGCGCCCGGGCACGCCCGGGACGAGGCCGCGGTGCGGCGGCTGCTGGACGACTGGGCCGCGCGCGGGATCGTCTTCACGGACGGCGGGCAGTACGTGCACCTGGCCCCGGCCGCCGTCAACGAGGGCCTGCTGCGGCTGGACTTCATGCGCCACACGTACGCGGCCGAGCCCGCGGCCGCCGAGCCCGTCCACGCCTGACCGCGCCCCGAGGAGGAGCACACCGATGAGCACACCGAGCACCCTGGGGCCGCCCGCCGTCCTCGCCTGGCGCGACTACGACCCCGCCGCGTGTGAGCTGCCCGGCATGTTCCTGGGGGAGGTCGCCCTGTCCGGTCCGCCGCAGGGCGAGAGCGACCGGCTGTGGCGACTCGGTGCCCGGCGGGTACGGCTGCCCGCCGCCGTGGACCTCGCCGGCGGCGCGGATCCGGCGCGGGCCGCCGAGGCGGTGGCCGCGCTCAGCCTGGTGCGGGACCTGACCGCGCGGGCCGTCCTCGTCGAGTGGGACCTGCGGCTCGCCGCGGCGCCCGCCGACGCCTGGCAGGTCCTCGGTCATCTCCAGCCGCCCCGGCGCATCGAGGGTCCGGCCGGGGCCGGCGAGGCGCTGCGCGGCTGGCGGCAGGGCCACTACCTGTGCAAGTGCCTGTGGCGCAAGGGCCCCGGCTTCGTGCAGATCCGGGACCGCCGCTGGGGAGAGCTGCGCCGGTTCACCGCCGACGAGCCGCACTACGCGGAGACGATCGAGCGGCTGGCCTACGGGGCACCGGCGGACTCCGTGCCGGCCGCGGTCCTGGACGACTTCCGGGGCGAGCGGCTGGTCCTGGACGTCGGCCCGCTCGCCTGGTGGCTGCCGTACCGGATCAGCCGCTGGCTGCAGGAGCCGATGACCATCTGACCGCCGGGCGCCGCGGCAGGGCGACGGTCCGGGCGGCACGGGTCACTGTGCCAGTCCGTAGAAGCCGACCGGCGAGTTCGGCCTGAAGCCGATCCTGGGGTACACCGGCGCTCCCGCCGCCGTCGCGTGCAGGGTGGCGCGGGTCAGACCGGTGACGCGGGCGCCCTCGTACAGGGCCTTGCGCGTCACCGTCTCGCCGTAGCCCCGGCGTTCCCATTCCGGTGCGGTGGCGACGAGCACGACGAACAGCCGCCCGTCCGCCTCCACCGTCGCGGCGCAGGTCACCGGGACGCCGTCCCGCAGGCCGAGGTAGGCGTGCACCCGGTTCTTCCACAGGGTGGAGCCGAGGAGCCCGTCGCGGCCGTCCTCCGGCGGGAAGCCGTAGGCGCGCGAGTTCAGGTCCGCGTAGGCGCGCAGGTGCTCGTCGGTGGTGACGCGGACGAAGGTCAGCTCCGGGTGGGCCGGTTCGGGAAGGGGCAGGAGGTTAGCGGCCATGCCGGTGCCGGGAAAGGCGTACTCCAGGCCCGCCTGCCCGGCCGCCGTCCGGAGCGTGGCGCGTGCCTCGGCGTCGAGGAGGTCCTCGAAGAGCCACAGGAATCCGGGGTGCCGCTTGGCCCGCATGATGTCCGCCGCCTGGCGCAGGCGCTCCGCGAGGAGTGCCGGGCCCGGGTCGGTCCCGGTCAGCGTGACGCAGTTCCAGAACGCGAACCGGCAGTCGGCCCAGCGGACGGCGATGCCCGGCAGGTCCCGCACATCGGCGTCCGGATCGCGGTCGAGCACCATGGTGCGCCAGACCAGCGCGAGTTGCTCCATCGATTCGATCGACTCCGCACGATCCGTCATCCGGACTCCTTCGGCGGTGGGGTGGCGAGTCCACCCAGTCATACGCCACTTGTCCGTGCGGTGTCGCGCGCCCCGGCCGGCGCACGGGGTCGTGCCGCCGGAGCGCGCGCCGGGCCGGATCCGCCGGACTCGGTGTGCGCGAGGACGCGGCGGAGCGCCTGGCGGGGTTCCGGTGCGGCCGGCGGGCTACGGGATCAGGCCCCCGCGAGCCGGGGGAACAGCGCCAGTGCGTTGCCGCGGCCGATGGCGGCGCGCTGCCGGTCGTCCCAGCCGGGGTAGCGGCTGAAGCCCTCGACGTTCTCGGTGGTGTGGGAGGCCGGCATGAACGGGTAGTCGCTGCCGAAGAGGATCTTGTCGGGGGCGGCCAGCTCGGTCAGGGCGGGCAGCGCGTAGGGGGTGGCGGACATGGCGATGTCGTAGTAGATGCCGCGCAGTTGGCCGATCACGTCGGCCGGGGCCCGGTCGGTGAGGTACTTGCCGATGGTCGGCCCGTAGGTGAGGCGCTGGGCGAGGAAGGGGAGCGTGCCGCCCGCGTGGGAGACGATGAGCTTGAGGTGCGGAAGCCGCCCGAGCACACCGTTGAACAGCAGGCTGACCACGGTACGGGTGGTCTCGAAGGTGAACTCGTACAGCGACGGCGGCAGATCGAAGGTCGCCAGGTCCTTGGCGGGCGGTGTGGCCGGGTGGACGTGGACCGGCAGGCCCCGCTCGGCGATCTCCGCGAGCAGCGGCTCGAACTCCGGGTCGCCCAGGTAGCGGTTCCCGTAGCTGGTCAGCAGCCCGATCCCGTCCAGGCCGAGTTCGTCGACGGCGTAGGCCAGCTCGTCCTTGGCGGCGGCGACGTCGGGCAGCGGCAGGAGGGCGAAGGCGCCGAAGCGGCCGGGGTGGGCCGCCACGGTCCCGGCGAAGAACTCGTTGACCTGACGGGCCAGCCGGCGGGCCTCGTCGCCGCCGGCGAAGGTGACGCCGGGGGCGGTGATGGACAGCACGGCGGCGGCGATGGAGTGGCGGTCCATCACGTCGAGGCTCGCCTCGGCGCTCCAGGTGGGGTAGTCGACACCGGGGATGGCGACCCGGTCGCCCAGCGCCTTGGCGTAGGCGGGCGGGATCGCGTGGTGGTGGACGTCGATGAGACCGGTCGGCTGCTGCGTCATGGTGGGTGTCTCCGTGGATCGGTGGTACGTCAGGAGTGCTCGTGGGCGTCGGCCGTGGGCGGGACG
The DNA here is from genome assembly GCF_055583025.1 of Streptomyces sp. NPDC104831. Taxonomy (NCBI): domain Bacteria; kingdom Bacillati; phylum Actinomycetota; class Actinomycetes; order Kitasatosporales; family Streptomycetaceae; genus Streptomyces; species Streptomyces sp. NPDC104831. The sequence continues at coordinate 10,700 of NZ_JBVJOT010000082.1, read as the reverse complement.
GAGGCCAGCTCGATGCCGAACACGGTGCGGTAGGCGGCCAGCAACGCGGCGTCGCCGGCGAGGTGTTCCTTGGTCTTTGCCTCGCCCGTGGTGCGGGTGAGGGTGCGCCCGGCCAGGGTGACGCGGCCCTCCGCGGTGGGCAGGGTGCACACCTGCCGGGTGAGGAAGGGAGAGTCCTCGCTGCTGCGTAGCCACCAGGTCATGGCGGCGAAGTCGGCCAGTTCCCGCGGGCGCTGTTCCAGGCGGTACTGGAGTGCGCCGTCCCGCAGCAGGTCCAGGTCGCCGTGGGCCGCCTCGGTCAGCCGGAAGGTGCCCTGTGCGTCGGCCTGTTCGCGCCGCTCGTTCAGCCGCAGCGGGTGGCGGAAGGCGTTGCCGTAGCCCACGTCCGCCAGGAACGGCCCGTCGCCGTCCTCGGTGAGGACCCGCAGGGCCATGTGCCCGAGCGGCGGGGTGAAGCCGTTGTCCTCCATGACCCGGGCGGCCAGCGGTACGACGTCGAACCCGAGGGCGCGCAGCAACTCGTGGAAGGCGCCGTTGAGTTCGTAGCAGCAGCCGCCCCGGTTGCGGCCGATGATCTTCTCGAGGGCGGGGGCGCCGAGGCCGATGGGCGGGCTGGGCCTGCCGTAGGCGAAGTCGATGTTCTCGAACGGGACGCTGAGCACGTGCCGTTCGTGCAGGTGGGCGAGGGCCGTGGCATCGGCACGCTCGGGGCGTTTGGCCCCGATGCGCTCCAGGTAGGCGTCGACGGTCGCTGAGTCGAGCATCAGGACCGCTCCCGTGCACGGTGGGGGGTGCTGTGCGGTGGCGCGGTACGCAAGGCGATGTCCTCTCGGCAGGTGAGTGCACCGACATTGCAGCGGGCGCGGCCGGATCCCGCATCACGTGTCTGCGGGATGTGCGGAACGGGAGCGGGCACACGTGCGCGGTGCGGGCGGCGGGCCGGTGTTCCTCCGCGGGCACCCCGTGATCACGTGATGTGTGTCCGGCCCCGCCCGGCCGAGACTCGGACGGAATCCCGAACGCCGGGCCGTCCGCCGGGCGGCGCGGCGCGTTGACCGACCAGAGGAGCCCTTGATGGCCGACGAGGAAGTCCACCCCGAGGCGAAGACCGGACTCGAACCGCGGGTGCTGCACGTGCCGGCCGGCGAGGGCCCGAAGATCTGGATGTCGGGCGACACCTACACGCTCAAGGCCACCTCGGAGAACACCGGCGGCCGGCTGTCCTTCAGCGAGGCGTCCATCCCGCCCGGCGCGGGCCCGGTGCCGCACGTCCACCTCGACGCCGACGAGGCGTACTACATCCTCAACGGCGAGCTGGAGGTGCTCGACGGGGAGCGCCTGATCACGGTCAAGGCCGGTGACTTCGTCTTCATTCCCCGCGGCACCCTGCACCGGTTCCGGAACACGGGCGTGGACGCGGCGCGCATGGTGTTCCTGTTCACTCCCGCCGGGTTCGACAAGTTCTTCCTGGAGGCCGGCAGGCCCGCGGTCGCCGGTGTTCCCCCGCAGTGGGACGAGGACGACGAGCTGCGCGTGCTGGAGATAGCGCCCCGGTACAGCTGGAGCCCGGGGGCGGACGCCCCGGCGGAGGAGCGGCCGGGGCGGTGAGCGCGGGACCGGTGCCGGCGGCATCCGGTCCGGTAGTGGCGTGGATACGGGATGGCCGGGGCGCGAGCCGGGGCCACAGTGGTGTGGGGGCGGTGCGCGGGAGGTGCGCGCCGCCGCGTTTTCGCATGAGGAATGGATGGGAACATGACTGCTCGCTTCGTCGGCAAGGTCGCGCTCGTCACCGGAGGCGGCAGCGGGATCGGACGGGCCACGGCCGAGGCGTTCGCCCGCGAGGGGGCCACGGTGTGTGTCGCGGGCCGCAACGAGCAGCGGCTGAAGGAGACGGTCGCCGCCATCGAGGCCACGGGCGGCACGGCCGCCCACGTCGTCGCCGACATCTCGGACCCGGCCGGTGTGGAGGCGATGGTGCGCACCGCCGTGGAGCTCTACGGCCGTGTCGACATCGCGTTCAACAACGCGGGCATGACGCTGGTCGAGCGGATCGTGGACGTCCGGCAGGAGGACTGGGACCGGCTGCTGGCGACGAATGTCACCGGTATCTGGCAGTGCATGCGGCACGAGATCCTCCAGATGCGCCGGCAGGGCGGAGGAGTGATCGTCAACACGGCCTCCAACGCGGGCACCCACATCACCATGCCCACGCTGGGCGCCTACGGGGCGACCAAGGCCGCCGTCACGGCGCTGACGGCGGCCGCGGCCAAGGAGCACATCGGCGAGGGGATCCGCATCAACGCCATCAGCCCCGGCCCCATCCGCACCGAGCTGCTGCGCGAGCCGGGGGACACCGACGCGGACATCGACGCGCGCTACGTGCCGATGATCCCCCTCGGCCGCATCGGCAGCGCGCAGGAGGCCGCGGCCGCGGTGCTGTGGCTCGCCTCGGACGACTCGGCGTACACGGTGGGGCACGACCTGGTGCTCGACGGCGGGATCACCGCCTAGCCGCGGGTCCGCCACACGGGGAGGCAGGCATCCCACGGATGCCTGCCTCCCCTCTTCGCGTCCGTGTCCGCCGGCAGGCGGCACGGCTCGACACGGCGCGTCCGAGGTGACAGACTGAACCCAGATTTTGGATCAGATGAATCAAAAAGGTGTACCGTTCACCTCGGCAGCAACGACCAGGCCAACCGGCCGACTTGAAAGGTTTCGACATGCAGTCAGCACCCCGCGACCGGAAGGCGGCCCTCTGATGCCTCTCGCAGTCTTCGTCCTCGGCCTCGCGATCTTCTGCCTGAACACGACGGAGGTGATGGTGGCCGGACTGCTGCCGTCGCTCTCGGACGGCCTCGACGTCTCGATCACCGCCGCGGGCAACCTGGTCACCGTCTTCGCGCTCGGCATGGTGTTCGGCGGCCCGGCGATGACGCTCGCGCTCATGCGGGCGCCCCGCAAGCTGTCGATGGTGAGCATGATGGTGCTGTTCCTGGTGGGCCAGACCATCGGCGCCCTGTCCACCGAATACTGGATCATGGTGATCGCCCGCATCCTCACGGCATTGGCCACCGCGGCCTTCTTCGGGCTCGCCGCCTCCGTGTGCGCCAACCTGGTCCCGCCGGACAAGATCGGCCGGGCGCTGGCCATCGTGTTCGGCGGATTCATGGTGGCCAACGTCTTCGGCCTGCCCCTGGCCACCCTCATCGACCAGCACATGGGCTGGCGTGCCGCCTTCTGGGCCGTGGACATCCTGGTCGCCCTGTGCCTGGTGCTGGTGCTGATCACGGTCAAGCGGGCCCCGGCCCCCGAGGGACTGGACGTCCGCTCGGAGCTGTCGGTCTTCCGCAGCGGCCGGCTGTGGGGCGCCTTCGCCACCAACGCCCTGCTGATCGGCGGCGTGTTCGCCACCTTCGCCTACCTCTCCCCGGTGCTGACCAAGATGGCGGGCTTCTCCGAGGACATCGTGCCGCTGCTGTTCGTCCTGTACGGCGTGGGCACCGTCATCGGCAACGTCGTCCTCGGCCGCCTGGCCGACGCGCACACCATGCGCATCCTGTGGCTGGGCGGCGTGGTGCTGACCGTGCTGCTGGGCCTGTACGCGCTCGTCGCGACCAACCAGGCGCTCTCCCTCGTCGCCCTGTTCCTGCTGGGCTTCACCGGACTCCCGCTCAACCCGGCCATGGCCTCGCGGGTGATGAACCTGTCCAACAGCGGGGCCCTGATCAACACCATGAACACGGCGACGATCTGCGCGGGCATCACCATCGGCTCCTGGCTCGCGGGCGTCGGCATCGACGCCTACGGCTACCGCGCCCCGATGTGGGTCGGCGCGCTGCTCACGCTGGGCGCGCTGGTCACCCTCCTCGTCGCGCGGGTCACCGACCGGCACCACGTGGAGAGCGACCGCCCCGCCGCCGCCCCGGCGGACCTCGAATCCGCCGCGAGCGTGTGACCACGCACCACCCCCGCGGCGGCGGGGGGCCGGGCTCACCACACCCCGGTCCCCCGCCGCCGTTCCCCGTGCCGGCCACCACCGCGCCCCTCGACCCCGCGATCTTTTTCGCGCGAATTTTTGCGCAATCGATCCAAAACGGTTAGGTTGGCTCCATGGGGAGGCCCAGGAAGTTCGACGAGACGAGCGCCCTCACCGCGGTCATGAACACGTTCTGGCAGCGTGGGTACGAGGGGACCTCCACCCGTGACCTGGCCCAGTCCACCGGCATGGGACTGTCGAGCCTGTCGAACGCCTTCGGCGACAAGCGGCAGCTGTACCTGCGCGCGCTGCGCCGCTACTACGAGACCAACACCGCCGTGCAGACCGAGCTGCTGGGACAGCCGGGCCCGGTCAAGGACCGGCTGCGGAGCCTGATGGTGCAGGCGATCGACATCGACCTCGCGCACCCGCCCTCGCAGGGCTGCCTCATCATCAACGCCTCGATCGAGATGGCCAACACCGACCCCGAGGTGGCACAGGAGGTGCAGCGTCACTTCACCACCGTGGAGGAGGCCGTCCGCTCCGCCCTCGCCGAGGGACAGCGCAGCGGGGAGATCACCCGCGAACGGGACGCCACGGCGCTCACCCACCACGTGCTGAGCAGCTACTACGGCCTGCGTGTGCTCGCCCGCGTCCAGCCCGACCGCACGGCCCTGACGAACGTCGTGGAGACCATGCTGGCCGGCCTGTGACCCACCGCGCCCCGTGCGTGAACCGCTCCGGCCGCCGCGTTCGGACCTGACGGACTGACCGCCCCGGCGTTGCCGCCCCCGGGTCCGGCGGAAAGAGTCTTTCACGTGACCTACACCATCGCAGCCGACCGGACCCCCCGCCCGACCTCCCCCGCCACCGCCACGGTGGGCCGCACCCGGCGCACGGCCGCGGTCCACCCGGGCTGGGCGAGCCTGACCCCCGCAGAGCTGCGGGTGGCGCGCCTGGTGGCCGAGGGACTCACCAACCGCGCCGTCGCCGAGCGCCTGTGCATCTCCCCGCACACGGTCGACAGCCACCTGCGGCACGTCTTCACCAAGCTGGGCATCTCCAGCCGGGTCGCCCTGGCCCGGCTCACGCTGATCCACGACCACATCAGGGCGGACGAGCCGGGCGAGCGCTGACGCGCCCCCGGCGTCCCCCGCTCCCCCGCCGGCCTTCCGGGGTGGCGCGCGCGACGAGGCGCCGCCGGTGACCCCGGGAGGCGTACCGACCGGTCTCCCCAACTCCCTTTGCTACAGCGGGAATTCGCGGCAGGACGCGCACCGTCCGAGCCTCCGCGCCGTACGTGACAGACTACGCGTCACAGCATTGCCGAACCGCACACGTGTCCCGGACAGTGGTGTTCACGACGGGGCGCCTCCGGCACACACGCCGGCGCCCCCCTCACCCCCACTACCCCGGCCTCAGCGCCGTACACGAGCCGCTGCCGGATGAAACACCGGGCGAGGAAACGGGCCGGTGCCCGCGTGCCCTGTGTTGTTTCGCGAACGATCACGCCCACCATCAGCCGGAGTCGCTCCGGCGTGCTCTGCCGAGGGAATCTGATGATCGACGTTGAGTCCCACCTCCGTTCCCTGCCCGCCCTCCAGCAGCCCGACTGGTCCGACCACCCCCGCCTCACCGACGTCCGCACCCACCTGTCCCGGATGCCCGCCCTGGTCGACCTGGACGCGGTACACCGGCTGCGCGCGCTGCTGGCCGAGGCCGCGGCGGGACACCTCCAGGTCGTGCAGTCCGGCGACTGCGCCGAGGACCCCGCCGAGGCCACCCCCGACGACGTCGCCCGCAAGACCGCGCTGCTGGACATGCTCGCGGGGACGATGAAGCTCGCCTCCGGCAAGCCGGTCCTGCGGGTCGGCCGCATCGCGGGCCAGTTCGGCAAGCCCCGCTCCAAGCCGACCGAGACCGTGCACGGGGTCGAACTTCCCGTGTACCGCGGCCACATGGTCAACCGGCCCGAACCCGACGCGGAGCTGCGCCGCCCGGATCCGGGCCACCTGCTCACCGGCTACCGTGCCGCCAGCGACACCATGCACTACCTGGGCTGGCTCGGTTCGGCGGGGCGCCGCCCGGAGTTCGGCGCCCCGGTGTGGACCAGCCACGAGGCCCTGCTGCTCGACTACGAACTGCCCCTGCTGCGGCGCGAACCCGACGGCTCGCTGCTGCTGACCTCCACCCACTGGCCGTGGGTGGGCGAGCGCACCCGCGGGCTGGACGGCGCGCACATCGCGCTGCTGGCCGCCGTCTCCAACCCGGTGGCCGTCAAGGTCGGGCCGGGCATGACGCCCGAGGAGGTCCTCGCCCTGTGCGAGAAGCTGGACGCCCACCGCCGCCCGGGCCGGCTCACGCTGATCTCGCGCATGGGCGCGCAGAACGCGGCCGAGAAGCTGCCGGCGCTGGTCGAGGCGGTCGCGCGCGAGGGGTACCCGGTGCTGTGGCTGTCGGACCCGATGCACGGCAACACCGTCACCGGTCCCGACGGCCTGAAGACCCGCCTGGTCAAGACCGTCGTGCAGGAGATCCGGGCGTTCCAGGAGGCGGTGCGCGCCCACGGCGGCACAGCGGCCGGCCTGCACCTGGAGACGACGCCCGAGGCGGTCACCGAGTGCGTCTCGCACGACATCAGCCTGGAGCGCATCGGCGACAAGTACCTGAGCTTCTGCGACCCGCGCCTGAACCCGCGCCAGGCCGTGGAGGCGGCCTCGGCCTGGCGGGGCTGAGCCGGCGCCCGTCCCCCCGTTTCCCACCGACACCCACCACGTACGGAGGTTGCGACCGTGCAGGAAACCCTCGCCCTGGTCACCGGGGCGGCCGGCGGCATCGGAGAGGCCATCACCCGGCTGCTGGCCGAACAGGGCACGACGGTGGCGGCCGTGGACCGCGACGCCGAACGGCTGGCCGAGACCGCCGCCCTGCTGCGCAAGGAGGGCCTGGCGGTGACCGAGTTCGCCGCCGACGTCACCTCCGGCGACGCCGTGGCACGGCTCGTCGAGGAGGTCGAGACCCGGCTCGGGCCGGTGCACCAGCTGGTCAACGCCGCGGGTGTGCTGCGTCTGGGCCCCGCGCACACCCTGACCGACGAGGACTGGAACACCACCTTCGCCGTCAACGCCACCGGTGTGTTCCACGTGTCGCGGGCCGTGGTCCACCGCATGATCCGGCGCCGCCGCGGCGCGGTGGTCACCGTCGCCTCGAACGCGGCCGGCACGGCCCGCGCCGACATGGCCGCCTACGCCGCGTCCAAGGCCGCCGCCACCGCGTTCACCAAGTGCCTCGGCCTCGAAGTGGCGCCGTACGGCATCCGGTGCAACGTGGTGGCCCCCGGCTCCACCGACACCCCGATGCTGCGCGGCATGCACACCGCCGACACCGCCGCCCGGGCCTCCGTGGCGGGCCGCCCGGAGCAGTACCGGGTGGGCATCCCGCTGGGCAAGGTCGCCCTCCCCGAGGACGTCGCCCGGGCCGTCGCGTTCCTGCTCTCCGACGCCGCCGGCCACATCACGCTGCACGAACTGACCGTGGACGGCGGAGCCACCCTCGGTGTCTGACGACGAAAGGACCCACCGCACGATGCCCGGCATCCCCCCTGTCGAGCCCTACCCCATGCCCACCGCCGAGGAGGTGCCCGAGAACACCGTCGACTGGCGGGTGGACCCGCGGCGCGCGGTCCTGCTGCTGCACGACATGCAGGAGTACTTCCTCAAGCCGTTCCCCCGGGACGCCGAACCCGGCCGGGCCCTGGTGGACAACACGGCCCGCCTGCGCGCGGCCTGCAAGGCGCTGGGCATCCCGGTCGCCTACACCGCGCAGCCCGGCAGCATGACACCCGAACAGCGCGGCCTGCTCAAGGACTTCTGGGGCCCCGGCATGCGGGCCACGCCCGAGCACCGCAGGGTGGTCCCCCCGCTGGAGCCGGACGACGGCGACTGGACCTTCACCAAGTGGCGCTACAGCGCCTTCTTCAAGTCCGACCTGCTGGAGCGCATGCGCTTCCACCACCGCGACCAGCTGATCGTCTGCGGGGTGTACGCGCACGTGGGCGTCCTGATGACCGCGGTGGAGGCGTACACGAACGACATCCAGGCGTTCCTGGTGGCCGACGCGGTGGCCGACTTCTCCGCCGACTACCACCGGCTGGCCCTCACCTACGCCGCCGAGCGCGCCGCGAGGGTCGTGACCTCCCGGGCGGTACTGACCGAACTCGACGCGGCCACCGCGGCGGCCCACTGACGGCCGTCGCCGGCGAAAGGACCCACACCATGGCAAGGAACGAGGACGCCGAGCACCTGCTGGCGCGCATCCTCGACGGGTCGGCGGGGGCGTTCGCGCTGCTGCACCGTCCCGAGACGGCGGGACCGGACACCCTGGAGCTGCTGACCGGCGAGGTGACACGGGCCGACACGCTCGCCGGCCTGGAACTGAAGGCGGCGGCGGGCACCGGCGCCCGCCATGAGCTGCTGGCCCTCGTCCCGTACCGGCAGCTGGCCGAGCGCGGCTTCGCCGCCCCCGACGACGGCACCCCGCTGCTGGCGATGCGCGTGGACGAGCAGGCCGCGCTGCCACTGCGGCGGGCCCTTACGCTGCTGCCCGACCATCCGGTGAAGATGACCGAGGAGCGCTTCGACGTCGACGACGACGCGTACGCCGAGACGGTGCGCCGGGTCGTCGCCGACGAGATCGGCACCGGAGAGGGCGCCAACTTCGTGATGAAACGATCCTTCACCGCTCTGCTGCCCGACTTCGACAGTGCCGCCGCCCTGTCGTTCTTCCGCCGCCTGGTGGAACGGGAGGCGGGCGCGTACTGGACCTTCCTCATCCACACCGGCGAGCGCACGCTCGTGGGCGCCACCCCCGAACGGCACATCAGCGTCCACGACGGCAACGCCGTGATGAACCCCATCAGCGGCACCTACCGCTACCCCGCCTCCGGCCCCGACCTGCCCGGTGTACTGGACTTCCTCGCCGACGAGAAGGAAGCCGACGAGCTGTACATGGTCGTCGACGAGGAACTGAAGATGATGGGCCGGATCTGCCCCGCGGGCGGCCGGGTGCGGGGCCCCTACCTGAAGGAGATGGCGCGCCTGGCGCACACCGAGTACTTCATCGAGGGCCGCACCGACCGCGATGTGCGCGACATCCTGCGCGAGACCCTGTTCGCCCCGACGGTGACCGGTTCCCCGCTGGAGAGCGCGGCCCGGGTCATCAGCCGGTACGAGCCGCAAGGGCGCGGCTACTACAGCGGGGTCGCCGCCCTGATCGGACGGGACGCGGCCGGCGGGCGCACACTCGACTCCTCGATCCTGATCCGCACCGCCGACATCGACGCGGACGGGCGGATGCGCATCGGGGTGGGAGCCACCCTGGTACGCCACTCCGACCCCGCCTCCGAGGTGCAGGAGACGCGCGCCAAGGCCGCCGGCCTGCTGGCCGCGCTCGGGGACGCCGAACCCACCCGGTACGGCTCCCACCCCGCGGTGCGCGAGGCGCTGGACTCCCGCAACGACGGCATCGCGCGGTTCTGGCTCCGGGAACCGGCCGCGCCGGGCGGACACACCGGGCCGCTCGCCGGGCGCAAGGTGCTCGTCGTCGACGCCGAGGACACCTTCACGGAGATGATCGCCCATCAGATCCGGTCGCTGGGCTGCGAGGTGGCGGTGCGGCGCTTCGACGAGCCGTACGACTTCGACGCGCACGACCTGGTGGTCATGGGCCCGGGACCGGGCGACCCGCGCGAGACGGCCCACCCGAAGATCGCCCACCTGCGGGCGGCGGTGGCCCAGCTCCTGGAGGAGCGGCGGCCGTTCCTCGCGGTGTGCCTCAGCCACCAGGTGCTGAGCACACTCCTCGGCCTGGACCTGCGGCGCCGTCCGGCCCCCAACCAGGGCGCCCGCCACGTGATCGACCTCTTCGGCAGCACCGAGCGGGTCGGCTTCTACAACACCTTCGCCGCGCACAGCGACGCCGGCCGCTTCGAGCACCCGGTGTACGGCACCGTGGAGGTGAGCCGGGACCCGGCCACGGGCGAGGTGCACGCGCTGCGCGCCCCGGGCTTCGCGTCCATGCAGTTCCACGCCGAGTCCGTGCTGACCGTGGACGGGCCGCGCATCATCGGCTCGCTGCTGACGGAGGTGGCCGGCACGTGCACGCGGTGATCGTCTGGTGGGACCTGGGCCGCTCGGCGCAGACCATCGCGTCCCTGCGCGACTTCCTGCGCGAGGAGGCCGTGGACCGTTTCGCCCGGATGCCCGGGCTGCGGCTGAAGTTCTGGATCTCCGACGAGGCCACCGGCCGGTGGGGCGCGGTGCTGCTGTGGGAGTCCCGCGAGGCGGCCGCGGCGCCCGTGCCGAACCGGGCCGCGGAGCTGATCGGCTATCCGCCCACCGAACGGCACGCGTTCGACGTGGAGGCCACGGTGGAGGGCGAGTTCGCCCTCGCCGCGCTCTCGGGCCGGGGGCTGGCCCTCGCGCCGGCCACCGGCTGACCGGTCGCGGCCCGCAGCCCCGAACCACCGAGACCGGGAGGTCCCGGCCCGGCACCGGCCGGCCGGGACGCTCCCCCGGACCCGCGTACGCCGCCGGCCCTCTCCCTCCGGCGGCGGGCGGGAACCCCTGTCGGGGGGGGGGGGGGGGGGGGGGGGGGGGGGGGAGGCGGGGGGGGGGGGGGGGGGGGGGAGGGGGGGGGGGGGGGGGGGGGGGCGGAGGGGGGGTGG
>NZ_JBVJOT010000081.1:0-26937 GCF_055583025.1 Streptomyces sp. NPDC104831 | reverse complement strand
CCCACCACAAAATCCGGCCGCACCCCCAACCACTCCACCAACCGGAACAACGCCACCTCCAACGCGAACACCCCACCCTGCGTGAACAACGTCTCCCCCAACACCCCCTCCCCGTCCTCGAACAACACCTCCACCGGCAACCCCAACAAGCCACACACCTCATCCAACACCCGAGCAAACACCGGAAACACCCGATACAAACCCCGACCCATCCCCACCCACTGACCACCCTGACCGGAAAACACAAACGCCGACCCACCCGGGGAGGCGGTACCCGTGACGATTCCGGGTTCCCCGTCGATCAGCGCGTCCAGGCCGGCCGGTCCCGTCAGTACGGCGCGGTGCGGGAACCGGGCCCGCGCGGCCAGGTCCGCGGCCACCTCGGCCGGCGTGACCTCGGGGTGCTCGGCGAGGAACCCGCGCAGCCTGCGGGCCTGGTCGCGCAGGGCCGCGTCCGACTTGGCCGACAGCAGCCACGGCAGCGGTACCGCGGCCGCGGGGGCGGGCGCGGGTGACGTCTCCTCGACCGGGACCGGGTCCGGCGCCGGCGCCTCCAGGATCACATGCGCGTTCGTACCACTGATACCGAACGCCGAGACACCCGCACGGCGCGGACGCCCCGTCTCCGGCCACGGCCGCGCCTCCGTCAGCAGCGAGACCTGGCCCGCCGACCAGTCGACATGCGAGGTCGGCTCATCCACATGCAACGTCGGCGGCAACTCGCCGTGCCGCATCGCCATCACCATCTTGATCACACCCGCCACACCCGCCGCCGCCTGCGTGTGCCCGATGTTCGACTTCACCGACCCCAGCCACAACGGCTCCACCCGCCCCTGCCCGTAGGTCGCAAGGAGTGCCTGGGCCTCGATGGGATCGCCGAGGGTGGTGCCGGTGCCGTGCGCCTCCACCGCGTCCACGTCCGCCGTCGACAGCCCGGCGTTCGCCAGCGCCTGGCGGATGACGCGTTCCTGGGAGGGCCCGTTGGGCGCGGTCAACCCGTTGGACGCACCGTCCTGGTTCACCGCCGAACCCCGCACCACCGCCAGCACCCGGTGACCATTGCGACGGGCATCCGACAACCGCTCCAGCAGCACGACACCCGCGCCCTCACCCCACGCCGTACCGTCGGCCGCCTCGGCGAACGCCTTCACCCGCCCATCGGCCGCAAGCCCCCGCTGACGCGAGAACTCCACGAACCCCGCCGGCGTCGCCATCACCGTCACACCGCCGGCCAACGCCAGCGAGCACTCACCCGCCCGCAGGGCCTGCGCCGCCAGGTGGATCGCCACCAGCGACGACGAGCACGCCGTGTCCACCGACACCGCCGGACCCTCCAGCCCCAGCAGATACGACACCCGCCCCGAGGTCACACTCGTCGCCGTGCCCGTCGAGAGGTAGCCCTCCAGGTCGGGCGGCTGTGCCCCGGCGCCGTAGCCCGAGGACCAGATGCCGGTGAAGACGCCCGTCTGACTGCCCCGCAACGACGTCGGATCGATCCCCGCGTCCTCGAACGTCTCCCACACCGTCTCCAGCAGCACCCGCTGCTGCGGATCCATCGCCAACGCCTCACGCGGCGAAATCCCGAAGAACGCGGCATCGAAGTCGCCGGCGGCGTCGAGGAAGCCGCCCGACCGCGTGTACGACGTCCCCGGGCCACCGGCCGGATCGTAGACACGGCCCACATCCCACCCACGGTCCGACGGGAACTCCCCCACCGCGTCCACCCCGCCCGACACCACACCCCACAACTCCTCCGCCGACCCCACCCCACCCGGATACCGGGCCCCCAACCCCACCACCACGACCGGATCACCCGACACCGCGAGCGGAGCCGGCGCGGGTGAGGCAGGGGTTTGGCGCCGGGCGCCGACCAAGAGGTCCCGCAGGTGGCCGGCCAGCGCGTCCGGGGTCGGGTAGTCGAAGGTCAGCGTCGCGGGCAGCCGTACGCCGGCGACCGCGGACAGGCGGTTGCGCAGTTCCACCGCGGTGAGCGAGTCGAAGCCCAGGTCCTTGAAGGCCCGTTCGGCGCTGACGGCGGCGGTGTCGGTGTGGCCGAGGACCGCGGCCGTCTGGCCGGTGACCACTTCCAGGACGCGGCTGTGCTGCTCGGTCTCGGGCAGGGCCGCCAGCTCCCTGCCCAGGCCCGGCCGGTCCGTGCGCCGGGCGGGCCGGGTCCGGGTGAGGCGGCTGAGCAGGGGACGCGTGGACGCCGCCGACAGGTCGAGGTGCGCGGGGACCAGTGCGGGATCGGCGGCGCCCAGGGCCAGGTCGAACAGTGCCAGCGCCTGGTCCGTCGGCATCGGCAGGACGCCGGCGCGGGCGAGGCGCTTGCGGTCGGTGTCGGTGAGGTGTTCGGTCAGCCCACTGGACTCGGCCCACTGGCCCCAGGCCAGCGACACGCCCGGCAGACCCTGGGCGCGCCGGTGCACGGCGAGGGCGTCCAGGAAGGCGTTCGCGGCGGCGTAGTTCGCCTGGCCCGGGCCGCCCAGCACACCGGCGGCGGACGAGAAGAGCACGAACGCGCTCAGGCCGAGGTCTTTCGTCAGCTCGTGCAGGTGCCAGGCGGCGTCGGCCTTGGGCCGCAGCACCTGGTCGATCCGGGCGGGCGTGAGGGATTCGACGACGCCGTCGTCGAGCACGCCGGCCGCGTGCACGACCGCGGTCAGCGGGCGCGCGGCCGGGATCGTGTCCAGTACGGCCGCCAGCGCGTCCCGGTCGGCCACGTCGCAGGCCACCACCTCGGCGTCGAAGTCCACCTCCGCCGCGGTCCTGCCGAGCAGGAGCAGGTGCCGGATGCCGTGCCGGTCGCGCAGGTGCCGGGCGACGAGGCGGCCCAGTGTTCCGGTGCCTCCGGTGATCAGCACGGTGCCGTTCGGGTCGAGCGGGCCGGGCGCCGGGGCCGCTTCGGCCCGTACGAGGCGGGCGGCGTGGGCGGCGCCGTCGCGGACGACGAGCTGCGGTTCGTCCCCCGCGACGAGGACGCGGTCGTCGGTGTCGACGAGCACGAACCGGCCGGGGTGTTCCGCTTGTGCCGCGCGGACCAGGCCCCAGACGACGCTGGACGGCAGGTCGGCGGGGTCCGGCCCGACCGCCCCCCGGGTCACGACGGCCAGCCGGCCGTCCCCGTCGCGCAGGAAGTCCTGGAGCACGCCCAGCGTCTCGGCGGCGACGGTGTGCGCGGCCGTCACGGGGTCTCCCGCCGGGGGTGTGACGTGGTGGACGGCCGGGGGTTCGCCGGTGCTCTCGACGGGCACCCAGTCGAGGCGGTAGAGCTGGTTGGTCCCGGCGACCGGCAGGCCCGGCGGCCGGTGGCGCACGGTCAGCGCGTCGATAGCCGCCAGCGGGCCGGACTCGTCCGCGAGCGCGACCCGGAAGGTGTCGGGGCCGGTGGGTGTGAGGCGGACCCGGGCCGTGGAGCCGGCTTGCCGCATCGACACGCCGGCGAAGGAGAACGGCAGGCGGCCGGCCGCCAGCAGGGTCAGCGGCTGGAGTGCGGCGTCGAGGAGCGCGGGGTGGAGAGCGAAGCGGTCGCGGGTGTCGGCGGGCAGCGCCACCTCGGCGTAGAGTTCGTCGCCCTGCCGCCGGATCTCGCGTACGCCCGCGAACACCGGCCCGTACTCGTAGCCCTGGGCGGCGAGGGTGTCGTAGAAGTCGGTCAGGTCGACGGGCTCACCGGCCGGCTGCCAGGTCTCGCCGGTGTCGTACGGGTGGGGGCCGCCGGGCGCGAGGACGCCGGTGGCGTGCCGCAGCCAGCTGCCGTCCGTCCGGGAGTGCACGGTGACGGGGCGCCGGCCCGTCCCGTCCGGTGCGCCGACGACGACCTGGACCGGCACGGAACCGTCGTCCGGCAGGATCATGGGGGCTTCCAGTACCAGTTCGTCCAGGACGTCGCAGCCGGTCTGCCGTCCGGCGTGCAGGGCGAGTTCCACGAACACGGTGCCGGGCAGCAGCACGGAGCCCAGGACGACGTGGTCGGCCAGCCATGGCCGGGTGGCCGTCGAGAGCCGCCCCGTGAGCAGGACGCTCTGGTCCCCGGCCAGTTCGACGACGGCTCCGAGCAGCGGGTGCCCGGCCGAGCCCAGTCCCGCCGCCGACACGTCGCCCTTCGCGGCGGTGGGGTTCAACCAGTACGGCCGGTGCTGGAAGGCGTACGTCGGCAGCGGGACGTGCCGGGGCTCGCCGGGGAAGACCGGCGTCCAGTCGACGGTCACGCCCTGCGTGTGCAGGCGTGCCAGGGCGAGGTGGAATTCCCGTCTGCCGCTGCCGCGGCGCAGTGTGCCGGTCACCACGCCGTCCATCACCGGTACCAGTACGGGGTGCGGGCTGACCTCCACGAACACGTCGTGTTGGGCCTGCGTCAGGGCCTCGACGGCGAGGTCGAAGCGTACGGGTTCGCGGAGGTTGCGGTACCAGTAGCCGGCGTCGAGGGCGGAGGTGTCGATCGGCTCGCCGGTCACCGTTGACCAGAAGGGGATCGTCGCGGGGCGCGGTGTGATGCCGGCGAGGTCGGTGAGCAGGTGCTCGCGGATCGCCTCGACCTGGACCGAGTGGGCCGCGTAGTTCACCGGCAGGCGGCGGGCGCGGATGCCGTCGGCCTCACAAGCCGCCACCAGTTCGTCCAACGCGTCCAGATCACCCGACACGACGACCGAACCGGGAGCGTTGACCACCGCCACCGTCAGCCGGCCGCCCCAACGGGCCACGAGACCGACGGCCCGCTCGTGCCCGAGACCGACCGACACCATCCCGCCCCGATCCGCCAGGGCGACCAGGGCCTTGCTGCGCAGGGCGACCACCCTCGCGGCGTCCTCCAACGACAACGCCCCCGCCACATACGCCGCCGCGATCTCCCCCTGTGAATGCCCGACGACCGCGTCAGGTTCCACACCATGAGCACGCCACAACCCCGCCAACCCCACCATCACCGCGAACAAGGCAGGCTGCACCACATCCACCCGCTCCAGCCCACCACCACCAGTCAGCACCTCCACCAACGACCAGTCCGTGTACGGCGCCAACGCCGCACCACACGCGTCGATCGCCTCCCGGAACACCGGCTCCGAGCCGTACAACTCCGCACCCATCCCCACCCACTGCGCACCCTGCCCCGGAAACACGAACACCGACCGTCTCACCGAACCGGCGACACCCGTGATGACGCGGGGGTCTGCGTCGGCGAGGGCGGCCAGTTCCGCCATGAGGTCGGTCCGGGTGCTGCCCACCAGGGCCGCCCGGTGGGCGAGCGTGGTGCGGGTGGTGGCGAGGGACCGGCCGATCGCGGCCGGGTGGAGCCCGGGATGGGCGGTGACGTGGTCCGCGAGCCGTCGGGCCTGGGCGCGGAGGGCGTCGTCCGTCTTGCCGGACAGCAGCCACACGGTGGGCTCCGCGGAGTCGTCCGCGACGGGTTGTCCGGGGGTTTCTTCCGGGAAGTGTTCGATGACGACGTGGGCGTTGGTGCCGCTGGCTCCGAAGGCCGAGATGCCCGCGCGGCGGGGGCGCCCCGTCTCCGGCCACGGCCGGGCCTCGGTCAGCAGCCGGATGTCACCGGTGTCCCACTCGACGTGCGGCGTGGGCTCCTGGACGTGCAGCGTCGGCGGCAGTTCGGCGTGCCGCATCGCCATCACCATCTTGATCACACCGGCAACGCCGGCCGCCGCCTGGGTGTGCCCGATGTTCGACTTCACCGACCCCAGCCACAACGGCTCCGCCCGGTCCTGACCGTAGGTCGCGAGGAGTGCCCGCGCCTCGATGGGATCGCCGAGCGTCGTCCCCGTACCGTGCGCCTCCACCGCGTCCACCTCGGACGGCTCCAGCCCGGCGTTCGCCAGCGCCTGGCGGATGACGCGTTCCTGGGAGGGGCCGTTGGGCGCGGTCAACCCGTTGGACGCCCCGTCCTGGTTCACCGCCGAGCCCCGCACCACCGCCAGCACCCGGTGGCCGTTGCGCCGGGCGTCCGACAGCCGCTCCAGCAGCACCAGACCCGCGCCCTCACCCCACGCCGTACCGTCGGCCGTCGACGAGAAGGGTTTGCACCGGCCGTCAGGGGCCAGGGCACGCTGGCGGGAGAACTCCGTGAACTGCAGGGGGGTGACGCTCACGGTCACCCCGCCGGCCAGGGCGAGTGTGCACTCCCCCGAGCGCAGTGCCTGCGCGGCGAGGTGGATCGCCATCAGTGACGAGGAGCAGGCGGAGTCGACGGACACGGCCTGGCCCTGGAGGCCCAGCAGGTAGGAGACCCGGCCGGAGGTGATGCTCGGCGAGATGCCGGTGGCGAGGTAGCCCTCGGTGTCGGGTGGTGCCTGGTCGGGGCTGCCGACGTAGCCGGAGGACCAGATGCCGGTGAACACGCCCGTCTGACTGCCCCGCAACGACGTCGGATCGATCCCCGCGTCCTCCAACGTCTCCCACGCCGTCTCCAGCAACACCCGCTGCTGCGGATCCATCGCCAACGCCTCACGCGGCGAAATCCCGAAGAAATCGGCATCGAACCCCGCCGCATCCGCCAAAAACCCACCCCACCGCGTATACGACGTCCCCGCATGATCCGCATCCGGATGGAACAACCCCTCCACATCCCACCCACGATCCAACGGAAACTCCCCGATCGCATCCACCCCACCCGACACCACACCCCACAACTCCTCCGGCGACCCCACCCCACCCGGCAACCGGCACCCCATACCCACGATCACCACCGGATCGACCCCACCACCCACCCCACCCACCGACACCGACGACGACACCACCGGCACCACACCCCCGCCCGCACCGGAGAGTTCGGCGGTGAGGTGGTCGGCGAGGTCGGCGGGGGTGGGGTGGTCGAAGACGAGGGTCGCGGGCAGCCGCAGGCCGGTGGCGCCGGCGAGGCGGTTGCGCAGTTCGACGGAGGTGAGGGAATCGAAACCGAGGTCGCGGAAGGCGAGTCGGGGGGTGATCGCGGAGGCGTCGGAGTGGCCGAGGACGGTGGCGGTGTGTGCGGCGACCAGGGACAGCAGGTCCGACGCGGGGGGCTTGGGTGTCGGCAGGGTCTGCGGCATCGCGAGGTCGGCCGTGGTCAGCGCGGGACGTCCGGCGGCCAGCGCGGTGTCGAACATGGCGAGTGCGCGTTCGGTGCCGATGGGGCGGATGCCCTTGCGGGCGAGGCGTTGGCGGTCGGCCGCGGTGAGGTGGGCGGTCATGCCGCTCTCCTGCTCCCAGTAGCCCCAGGCCATCGACACGGCGGGCAGTCCGAGGGTCTGCCGGTGTGCCGCGAACGCGTCGAGGTAGGCGTTCGCGGCCGCGTAGCCGGCCTGGCCGGCGTTGCCGAGGACGCCCGCGGCCGCGGAGAACAGCACGAAGGCCGCGAGGGGGGCCTCGCGGGTCAGCTCGTGCAGGTGCCAGGCGCCGTCGACCTTGGGACGCAGCACCCGGTCGAGCTGCTCCGCGGTCAGCCGTTCCACGACGGTGTCGTCGAGCACGCCGGCCGCGTGGACGACGGCGGTCAGCGGATGCTCGGCCGGGACCGAGTCCAGTACGGCCGCCAGCGCGTCCCGGTCCGCGACGTCACAGGCCACGACCCGCACGTCGACCTCCCCTCGCGATTCCAGGTGCGGCACGGCGCCGCCGCCGCGGCCGACGAGCAGCAGGTGCCGTACCCCGTGGCGGGACACCAGGTGCCGGGCGACGGCCTGGCCGAGGGTGCCGGTGCCGCCGGTGATGAGCACGGTGCCGTCGGGGTCGATCGGCCGGGGGACGGTGAGGACGATCTTGCCGATGTGGCGGGCCTGGCTCATCAGCCGGAAGGAGGCGACGGCCTGGCGGAGGTCCGCGGCGGTGACCGGCAGCGGCGCCAGCGTCCCGTCGGCGACCATCGCCACGACCCGGGACAGGATGTCGCCCTGCCGCGCGGGGTCGACGTCGCCCAGGTCGAAGGCCCGGTAGACGAGGCCCTCGGGTGAGCGGACGTCCGTCTTGCCCAGCTCGACGAACCGTCCGCCGTCGGCGAGCAGCCGCAGGGAGGCGTCGGTGAGTTCTCCCGCGAGCGAGTTGAGGACGACGTCCATGGCCGGGAACCGGTCGGCGAACCGGGTGTCGCGGGACGAACCGATGTGGTCGTCCGCCAGTCCGAGGCGCCGCAGGGTGTCCCACTTGGCGGGACTCGCGGTGGCGAAGACCTCCGCGCCGCCGTCCAGGGCCAGCTGGATGGCGGCCATGCCCACTCCGCCCGCGCCGGAGTGGACCAGGACCCGGTCGCCGGGGCGCAGTCCGCCGAGGTCGAACAGCGCGTACCAGGCGGTGGTGAACGCGATGGGCACCGACGCCGCCTCGGTGAAGCTCCAGCCGTCGGGGATCGCCGTCAGGAGCCGGTGGTCGGCGACCGCGCGCGGCCCGAAGGCGCCGGGCATCATTCCCATGACGCGGTCGCCGGGCCGCCAGGCCGTGACGCCGGGGCCGACCTCCAGGACGGTGCCGGCCCCTTCGCCGCCGAGCGGGGGCCGGTCCGGGTACATGCCGAGGGTGATGAGCACGTCGCGGAAGTTCAGGCCGGCCGCGCGTACGGCGACCCGCACCTGTCCGGGTTCCAGCGCGGCCTCGGGAAAGGGCAGCAGGGCCAGGTCGTCCAGTTGCCCGGTGCCGGACTCGCCGAGCCGGTACGCGCCGTCGGGGACGGTCAGTTCCGGCGCGTACCGGGCCTGCCGCGGCACGAGGACGCCTTCCGGGCGCAGGGCCAGTTCGGGTTCGCCGCCGGCTGTCCTGGCGGCCCGGACCGCGTCCTCCTCGGACGCGTCGCCCATGTCGACCAGGACGAACCGGCCGGGGTGCTCGGCGGCGGCGCTGCGGACCAGGCCGCGTACGGCCGCGCCGGCCACGCCGCGGGTCAGGACGGCCAGGCGCGCGGCCGACCGCTCCGGCTGCTCGGCCAGGAAGTCCTGGACGAGCGCGCGGGCCCGCTGGAGGAGGGCGTGCACGGAGTCCGCGTCGGCTTCCGCGGTGAGCACCGGGCTCGGCACCACCTCGGTCGGCGTGCTCGCGGTGAGGGGCACCCACCGGGTGTGCAGCACCGCGGCCCGGGGCTCGGCGGCCGGGCGGACGGTCAGCGCGGTGATGTCCGCGACGGGGTTGCCGGACAGGTCGGTCAGTGTCGCGCGGTAGGTGTCGGTGCCCGTGCGGGCCAGGTGGACCCGGGCGGACGACACACCGGTGGTGTGCACGGCGACGCCGGAGAAGGAGAACGGCAGCCGGACCCGGGTGTCGGGGCTGAGCAGGATCAGCGGCTGGAGTGCGGCGTCCAGGAGCGCGGGGTGGATGCCGAAGCCGGCGCCGTCGGGGACGGACGCCTCGGCGTACAGTTCGTCCTCGCCCTGCCACAGTTCCCGTACGGCCCGGAACGCGGGTCCGTACTGGTATCCGAGTCCGGCGAGGAAGGCGTAGAACCCCTCGGGGTCCACGGGCTCGGCGTTCCGCGCGGGCCAGTCGAGGCGTCCGGCCGTCACCTGGCCGCCGAGCGTTCCGGACGCGTGGCGGACCCAGCCGTCGCCGCCCTTGGAGTGCACGGTGACCGGGCTGCGGCCGGCGTCGTCCGGGGCGCCGACCGAGACCTGGATGTCCGTCGGTGTGTCCGAGAGCGCGAGGGGCTGGTGCAGGACGAGGTCGTCAAGGGTCCCGCCGGCCAGGGTGGCGAGTTCGAGGAAGGCGGTGCCCGGCAGCAGAATCGTTCCGTCAACAGCGTGGTCGGCCAGCCAGGGATGAGTGCGGGTGGAGACGCGGCCACTGTGCACGGTGCTCCCGTCGGGCAGTTCGACGGTGCTGCCCGCCAGCGGGTGCCCGGTGCCGTGGTCGCCGGCCACGGTGGTGAGCCAGTAGGTGCTGCGCTGGAAGGCGTAGCGCGGCAGCCGGACGCCGTGCGGGCGCTCGTGCGGCCAGGTCACCGCGACGCCCTGGACGTGGAGGCGGGCCAGGGCGGTGTGGAACTCCCCGATGGCGCCGTGGTCGCGGCGCAGCGTGCCGGTCGCCACGCCGTCCAGGTCCTGCACGAGCACCGGGTGCGGGCTGACCTCCACGAACACCTCGTGGCCGTCGGCGGTCAGCCGGGCGGTGGCCAGGTCGAACCGTACGGGCTCGCGCAGGTTGCGGTACCAGTAGCCCGCGTCGAGCGCGGAGGTGTCGACCGGCTCGCCGGTGACCGTGGAGTAGAACGGGATCGCCGCCGAGCGGGCCCGGACGTCCGCGAGGTCGGTCAGCAGCCGCTCGCGGACGGCCTCGACCTGGGCCGAGTGTGCCGCGTAGTCGACGGGGATGGCGCGGGCGCGTACGCCGTCCCTGGCGCAGGCTGCCAGCAGTTCGTCCAGGGCCCCGGGTTCGCCGGACACGACGACGGTCGAGGGGGAGTTGACCACCGCGACGGTGATCCGGTCGCCCCAGGGGCCCAGGTAGCCCGCGGCGTCGTCCGCGGACAGCGCGACCGAGACCATGCCGCCGTGTCCGGCCAGGGCGACCAGGGCCTTGCTGCGCAGAGCGACCACCCTCGCGGCGTCCTCCAACGACAACGCCCCCGCCACATACGCCGCCGCGATCTCCCCCTGCGAATGCCCGACAACCGCGTCAGGTTCCACACCATGAGCACGCCACAACCCCGCCAACCCCACCATCACCGCGAACAAGGCAGGCTGCACCACATCCACCCGCTCCAGCCCCCCACCACCGGTCAGCACCTCCACCAACGACCAATCGGTGTACGGCGCCAACGCCGCACCACACGCGTCGATCGCCTCCCGGAACACCGGCTCCGAGCCGTACAACTCCGCACCCATCCCCACCCACTGCGCACCCTGCCCCGGAAACACGAACACCGACCGGCCCAACGGGCGGGCGGTCCCGGTCACCAGACCCGGCGCCGTGCCACCCTCGGCCAGGACGTCCAGCGCTTCGGCGGTGCCCACCACCACCGCCCGGTGCTCGAACACGGTGCGGGCGGCCAGCGCGCCCCCGAGCGCCGCCGGACTCACCTCGGGACGCACGGCGGTGAAGGCGACCAGCCGGCGCGCCTGCTCCCGCAACGCCGCGTCCGACCTGGCCGACAGCGGCCAGAGGACCCGGTCGTCCGCGTGGCCCCGGGGGGAGGGTGCGGCGGAGTCGGCCCCGGCGGGCTGTTCGAGGATCACGTGGGCGTTGGTGCCGCTGATGCCGAAGGCGGAGACGGCGGCCCGCCGTGGCCGCCCGGTCCCCGGCCAGGCGACCGGTTCGGTGAGCAGGCGGACCGCGCCGGAGGCCCAGTCGACGTGCGGGGTGGGCGCGTCCACGTGAAGGGTGCGCGGCAGTTCGCCGTGCCGCATCGCCATGACCATCTTGATCAGGCCGGCCGCGCCGGCCGCCGCCTGGGTGTGGCCGATGTTGGACTTCACCGACCCCAGCCACAGCGGCTCGTCCCGCCCCTGGCCGTAGGTCGCGAGGAGTGCCTGGGCCTCGATGGGATCGCCGAGGGTGGTGCCGGTGCCGTGGGCCTCCACCGCGTCCACCTCGGACGGCTCCAGCCCGGCCTTAGCGAGGGCCTGACGGATCACTCGCTCCTGGGAGGGGCCGTTGGGCGCGGTCAGGCCGTTGGAGGCGCCGTCCTGGTTGGTGGCGGAGCCTCGGACGACCGCCAGCACCTCGTGGCCGTTGCGGCGGGCGTCGGACAGGCGTTCCACCAGCAGCAGGCCGGCGCCCTCCGCCCAGCCCGCCCCGTCGGCCGCGGCGGCGAAGGACTTGCTGCGGCCGTCGGGCGCGCTCGCCCCCTGCCGGGACATCTCGGTGAACAGGGTGGGTGCCGCGTTGACGGTGACGCCGCCGACCAGGGCGAGGGAGCATTCTCCCGAGCGCAGCGCCTGGGCGGCCAGGTGCAGGGCCACCAGGGACGACGAGCAGCCGGTGTCCAGGGACAGCGCCGGCCCGAGCAGGCCCAGCTGGTACGCCAGCCGGCCGGACCCCACGCTCGACGCGGTGCCGGTGACCTGGTAGCCCTCCAGGTCGTCGGGGACCGGCCCGGCGGCGTAGCCGGTGGACCAGATGCCGGTGAACACGCCGGTGGATGTGCCTTCCAGCGTGGTCGGGTCGATACCGGCGTACTCGATGGTCTCCCACGCGGTCTCCAGCAGGATGCGCTGCTGCGGGTCCATGGCGAGCGCCTCGCGGGGGGATATCCCGAAGAACGCCGCGTCGAAGTCGCCGGCGGCGTCGAGGAAGCCGCCCTGGGACGTGCTCGACGTGCGGGGGCGGCTTCCCGTCGGGTCGTAGAGGCGGTCGAGGTCCCATCCCCGGTCGGCCGGGAAGTCGCCGACCGCGTCCACGCCGTCCGCGACCAGCCGCCACAGGTCCTCGGGGGTGTCGACGCCTCCGGGGTAGCGGCAGCCCATGCCGATGACGGCGATCGGTTCGTCCGCCGGGGCCGGGGCCTGCGGCGCGTCCTGCCCGCCGGACTCGCCGGCCAGGTGGGCGGCCAGCCGTGCCGGGGTGGGGTGGTCGAAGACGAGGGTGGCGGGCAGTCTCACCCCGAGCGCGGCGGTCAGGCGGTTGCGCAGTTCCACCGCGGTCAGCGAGTCGAAACCCAGGTCTTTGAACGCCTGCCGGGGGTCGAGCCGCTCGGGGGTGGTGTGCCCCAGTACCCCGGCGACGTGGGTGGTGATCAGCTCCAGCAGGTCGGTGCCGCCGGCGGGGGGCGCGGGCCTGGGGGCCTGCGGCCGGCTGTGGGCCTCGGGCAGGTCCCGCAGCAGCCTGCTCGGCCGCGCGTGGGTGTAGGCGCGGGCGAACTGTGCCCAGTCGGCCTCGGTGACGACCGCGAGGGCCTCGCCGTGGTCGAGGACGTCCTGGAGCGCGTCGAGTGCCCGGTCCGGGTCCAGTTCGCCGAGGCCGAGCAGGGTGCGCTGGCGCTGCACGGACTCCAGGGCCGCCATCCCGCCCTCGGCCCAGATGCCCCACGCGACGGAGGTGGTGGCGCGGCCCCGGGCGCGGTGCTGTGCGGCCAGGGCGTCGAGGAAGGCGTTGCCGGCGGCGTAGGCCGCGCCGTGGCCGTCGCCCCACACGCCCGCGGTGGAGGAGAACAGGACGAGGGCGTCGAGGTCCGGCAGGAGTTCCGCCAGGTTCGCCGCCCCGGCGACCTTGGCCGCGATGACCTCGGCGAACTCCTCCGGTGTCGTGTCGGCCAGCCGGGTCGCCCTGATCACGCCGGCGGTGTGGAAGACCGCGCGGATGTCGCCGACGCGCTCGACGAGGTCCCGCAGGGCGTCCCGGTCGGCCACGTCGCACGACGCCACGGTCACCCGCGCCCCGGCTGCCTCCAGTTCGTCGCGCAGGCCGGCCGCGCCGGGTGCGCCGGGGCCGCGGCGGGCGGCCAGCACGATGTGCTCCGCGCCCTGCCGCGCGAGGCGGCGGGCCACATGTGCGCCGAGCGCGCCGGTGCCGCCGGTGACCAGCACCGTGCCCCGCGGCCGCCAGGGGCGCGCGGCCGGGCCCGACGGGGCCTTGCGGCGCAGCCGCTTGGCGAAGCGCCGGGTGCCGCGGATCGCCACCTGGTCCTCGCCCGGGCCGGCGAGCACGCCGAGCAGCGCGTCCACGCTGTCCTCGTCGGGCACGGCGGGAAGGTCGACCAGGCCGCCCCAGGCGTGCGGGAACTCCAGCGCCGCGGACGCGCCGGTGCCCCATGCCAGGGCCTGGGCCGGGCTGGTGACCGGGTCGGTGCCCGAGGTGCTCACGGCGCCGCTGGTCGCACACCACAGCGGGACGGCCGGTGTCCGCGCCGGGTCCAGGGTGCGCACCAGGTCCAGGGTGCGGACCAGGCCCGCCGGGAGCACCGGGTGGTCGGGGTGCGGCTCCTCGTCCAGCGCCAGCAGCGACAGCACACCGTCCGGTCCGGGCCGGTCGTCCGGGGTGCCGGCCCCGTCCCAGGTGTCGGCGACCGCGAAGCCCCGTTCGCGCAGGGCCTCGGCCCACGGGTGCCCGGTCGTGGCCAGGACGAGCCAGCGCGCCGGGTCCACCGGGGCCGCGGTGCCGCTCGTCGGCGCCCACGCCACCTCGTACCGCCAGTCGTCGCGGGGCACCGGCGGGGTCGCGGTCACCCAGTAGGGCTCGCGCTGGAAGGCGTACGTGGGCAGGTCCGCCCCGGGTGCGGTGCGGGGCAGGACCGGGGTCCAGTCGACGTCGGCCCCGGCGGCGTAGAGGCGTCCCGCGGCGGCGAGGAACTCGGTGAGGCCGCCGTGGTCGCGGCGCAGTGTCCCGGTGGCGGCGACATCCAGCGCGGGCACCAGCACCGGGTGCGGGCTGACCTCCAGGAACAGGTCGTGGCCGTCGGCGGTGAGCCGGGCGGTGGCCAGGTCGAAGCGTACGGGCTCGCGCAGGTTGCGGTACCAGTAGCCCGCGTCGAGCGCGGAGGTGTCGACCGGTTCGCCGGTGACCGTGGAGTAGAACGGGATCGCCGCCGGGCGGGGCGTGATGTCGGCGAGGTCGGTGAGCAGTCGCCCGCGGATCGCCTCGACCTGGCCGGAGTGGGCGGCGTAGTTGACGGGCAGGCGGCGGGCGCGGATGCCGTCGGCCTCGCAGGCGGCCAGCAGTTCGTCCAGCACGTCGGGGCCGCCGGACACCACGACCGCCGCGGGTCCGTTCACCACGGCGGTGGTCAGCCGCTCCCCCCAGCGGGCCAGGTAGCCGGCGGCCTGCTCGGCGGACAGCGCGAGGGACACCATGCCGCCCCGGTCGGCGATGACGGCCAGGGCCCTGGACCGTAACGCCACGACCTTGGCGGCGTCCCGCAGCGACAGCGCGCCGGCGACGTACGCGGCGGCGATCTCCGCCTGGGAGTGACCGACCACGGCGTCCGGCCGCACACCGTAGGACCGCCACAGGTCGGCCAGCGCCACCATGACGGCGAACAGGGCCGGCTGCACCACGTCGACGCGGTCCAGTGGGCCGTGGCGCAGCTCGTCGACCAGCGACCAGTCGGTGTAGGGGGCCAGGGCGGCGGCGCAGGCGTCGATGCCGGCGCGGAAGACCTCGGACTGCTCGTACAGGTCATGGCCCATGCCCGCCCACTGCGCCCCCTGTCCGGGGAAGACGAACACGGTCCCGCCGGTACGGTCCGGCGGCCCGGGCGGGAGCGCGGCCAGGCCGGACAGCAGGTCGTCCCGGTCGGTGCCGACCACCGCGGCCCGGTGCGCGAACCGGGTGCGGGCGGCCAGTGCGCGGCTGATCGCGGCGACCGGGACGTCGGGGTGGGCGGTCGCGTACGCGTGCAGCCGCTCGGCCTGGGCGCGCAGCGCGGCTTCGGTCTTCGCGGACAGCAGCCAGGCGGTGGGGGCGGCCCGGCCCGCGGGTTCGGGAAGGTGGCCGGGGTCCGGGTCGGGGGACTGCTCGATGATCAGGTGGGCGTTGGTGCCGCTGATGCCGAAGGCCGAGATGCCGGCGCGGCGCAGGTGCTCGCGCTCCGGCCACGGCCGGGCCTCGGTGAGCAGCCGGACGCCGCCCAGGGCCCAGTCGACGTGCGGGGTGGGGGCGTCGACGTGCAGGGTGCGCGGCAGTTCGCCGTGCCGCATCGCCATGACCATCTTGATCAGGCCCGCGACACCGGCGGCGGCCTGGGTGTGGCCGATGTTGGACTTCACCGACCCCAGCCACAGCGGCTCGTCCCGCCCCTGACCGTAGGCGGCCAGCAGGGCGTGGGCCTCGATGGGGTCGCCGAGGGTGGTGCCGGTGCCGTGGGCCTCGACGGCGTCCACGTCGGACGGCTCCAGCCCGGCGTTCGCCAGTGCCTGGCGGATGACGCGTTCCTGGGAGGGGCCGTTGGGCGCGGTCAGGCCGTTGGACGCGCCGTCCTGGTTGACCGCGCTTCCCGCGACGACCGCCAGCACCCGGTGGCCGTTGCGGCGGGCGTCCGACAGGCGTTCCAGCAGCACCAGGCCGGTGCCCTCGGCCCAGCTGGTGCCGTCGGCCGCGGCGGCGAAGGGCTTGCTGCGGCCGTCCGCCGCGAGGCCGTGCTGGCGGGAGAACTCGGTGAAGCCCAGCGGTGTCGCCATGATCGTGACGCCGCCGGCGAGCGCCAGCGAGCACTCGCCGGCGCGCAGGGCCTGGGCGGCCAGGTGGACGGCGACCAGGGACGACGAGCAGGCGGTGTCCACGGACAGCGCCGGACCGCGCAGTCCGAGGTGGTAGGCGACCCGGCCGGACGTGACGCTGGTCGCGACGCCGGTGAACAGGTAGCCCTCCAGGTCCTCCGGCAGGCCCGGCCCGGTCGCGTAGCCGGACGACCAGACGCCGGTGAACACGCCGGTGTGGCTGCCGCGCAGCGAGGCCGGGTCGATCCCGGCGTGCTCGAAGGTCTCCCAGGCCGTCTCCAGCACGAGCCGCTGCTGCGGGTCCATGGCGAGCGCCTCGCGGGGCGAGATGCCGAAGAACGGAGCGTCGAAGCCGGCCACCGCCTCCAGGAACCCGCCCCGGGTGGTGTACGTGGTGCCGGCGCCGCGCAGTTCCGGGTCGTACAGGCCGCCCAGGTCCCAGCCGCGGTCGTCCGGGAAGTCGCCGATCGCGTCCACGCCCTGCGCGACGAGCCGCCAGAGGTCGTCCGGCGAGGCCACCCCGCCGGGGAAGCGGCAGCCCATCCCCACGATGACGACCGGGTCGCCGTGGGGAGCCGGGGCGGCGGCGGCCGGCCGGTCGCCGGGGCCCCGGCCGCGCAGCCAGTCGATCAGCTCCGCGGGCGTCGGGTGGTCGTAGACGAGACCGGAGGGGAGGTGCCGGTCCAGGGCGCCGGCGAGGCGGTTGCGCAGTTCGAGCCCGGTGACCGAGTCGAAGCCGAGATCCTTGAAGGTGAGCGCGGGATCGATGTCCGCGGGGTCCTCGTGGCCCAGCACGAGCGCGATCTGCGCGGTGACCAGGGCTGCCGCGTCGACCGTGTCGCCCGGCTCGGGGTCGTCCGTGTCCGTGCCGCCAGCCCCGGTGCCGCGGATCTCCGAACCGCCGTCCGGCCGGCCGGGCGCGGTGGTCCGCGCCGCGTGCGTCCCCGGGGCGGCCGGGGTCCGGCCGCTCTGCCCGGCTGCCGCGTCGGGCAGCCAGTACGAGCGGCGCTGGAAGGCGTACGTGGGCAGGTCGACCGGCGCGGCCCCGGTGACGGCCGGGGACCAGTCGACCGGCACGCCGGCCACGAACAGCCGGGACAGCGCGGTCAGGAAGACGTCCGGCCCGCCCCGGTCACGGCCGAGCGTGCCGGTGGCGACGCCGGACGCGCCGGTCCGCTCGCGGGCCTGTTCCAGGGTCTGTTCGAGGGCGGGCAGCAGCACCGGGTGCGGGCTGACCTCCACCACGACGTCGTGCCCGTCCGCGAGCAGGGCGGCGGTGGCCAGGTCGAAGCGGACCGGCTCGCGCAGGTTGCGGTACCAGTAGCCGGCGTCGAGTTCCGTGGTGTCGTCGAGGAGGCCGCCGGTGACCGCGGAGTAGTACGGGACGGTGCCCTGCCGGGGCCGCACACCGTCCAGTTCCGTGCGCAACCGCTCGCGGATCGTCTCCACGTGCGCGGAATGGGAGGCGTAGTCCACCGGGACGACGCGTGCGCGGACACCGTCCGCCGCGCAGGACTCGACCAGTTCGGACAGGGCCTGCGCGTCGCCGGACACCACGACCGAGCCGGTGGCGTTGACCACGGCAACCGTCAGCGCGCCGCCCCAGCGCGACACGTAGTCCTCGGCCCGCTCGGCGGACAGGGCCACGGACACCATGCCGCCCCGGCCGGTCAGCGCCACCAGCGCGCGGCTGCGCAGTGCCACGATCCGGGCCGCGTCGGACAGCGACAGCGCGCCCGCGACGCATGCCGCGGCGATCTCGCCCTGCGAGTGCCCGACCACCGCGTCGGGCTCGACGCCGAAGGAGCGCCACAGTGCCGCCAGGGACACCATCACCGCGAACAGGGCGGGTTGCACGACGTCCACGCGGTCGAGCGGGGCGCCGTCCAGGACATCGGCCAGGGACCAGTCCGTGTACGGGGCCAGGGCCTGGGCGCACTCGTCCATGGCGGCCCGGAAGACGGGGTACGCGGCGTACAGCTCCCGGCCCATGCCGTCCCACTGCGCGCCCTGGCCGGGGAACACGAAGACGGTACGGCCCGGGGTGCCGGCCCGGCCGACGGCGACCTGGGCGGAGTCGAGCAGGACCGCGCGGTGCGCGAACCGGGTTCTGGTGGTGGCCAGCGCGTGCGCGACCTCGGCGGCGGTCAGGTCCGGGTGGCTGCGCACGTGTTCGCGCAGACGCTCGATCTGCGCTGCCAGCGCCTGCCTGGTCCGCGCCGTGACGATCCACGGCGCCGGTCCCCCGGGGGCGGGCCGCCGGACCGGCGGCGCGACCGGACCGGGCGGCTGCTCGACGATCACGTGCGCGTTGGTGCCGCCCATGCCGAACGACGACACGCCGGCGAGCAGGGGCGCGTCCGGCCGCGGCCAGGGGGTCAGGGCGGTCTGGACCCGCAGCGCCAGCGCGTCGAGCGGGATGCCGGGGTTGGGGGTCTCGTAGTTCAGGCTCGGCGGCAGTGCGCGGTGGTACACGCTGAGGACGGCCTTCAGCAGACCGACGATGCCCGCGGCGCCTTCCAGGTGGCCGACGTTCGTCTTGGCGGATCCGACCCGCAGCGCGCTGCCGGCGTCGCCCTCGGTGCCGCCCTCGGTCTCCGCGGACCCGGTCGGGGCGCGGTAGGCCGCCGCGAGGGCGGCGGCCTCGACGGGGTCGCCGACAGCGGTGCCGGTGCCGTGCAGTTCCACGTACTGCACATCCGCGGGACGTACGCCGGCGCGGGCCAGTGCGTCGCGGATGACCTGTTCCTGGGCCTGCGCGCTGGGCACGGTCAGGTTCTGTGTGGCGCCGTCGTTGTTGACCGCGCTGCCCCGGATGACACCGTAGACCCGGTCCCCGTCGGCCAGGGCCCGGTCCAGCGGTTTCAGGACGAGGAAGGCGCCGCCCTCACCGCGGACGAAGCCGTTGGCCCGGGCGTCGAAGGTGAAGCAGCGGTCGTCCGGGGACAGGCCGCCGAACTCCGCCGCTCCCTCCTCGCGGGCGGCGGTCAGGTTGAGGTTCACCCCGCCGGCCAGGGCGAGCGCCGACTCGCCGCGGCGTAGGCTCTCGACCGCCAGGTGCACCGCGACCAGCGCCGACGACTGGGCCGTGTCGACCGTCATGCTCGGTCCGCGCACACCGAGGAAGTGTGAGACACGGCCCGCGATGACACCCCGGTTGGTGCCGGTCAGCGTGTGCGGCGTGATGTGACCGGGATGGACCAGGGATGTGTAGTCCTCCCACATCGAGCCGACGAACACCCCCGTCGGGCCGTCCGTCAGCGTGCTCGGCACGATCCGGGCGTCCTCCAGGGCCTCCCAGGCGAGTTCGAGCATGAGCCGCTGCTGCGGGTCCATGCCGGCGGCCTCACGGGGGGACACACCGAAGAACGCCGCGTCGAAGCCGTCCACCCGGTCCAGGTAGCCGCCGTGCCGTACGCCCTGCCGGCCCGCGGGCGGCGCGGTGATCGCGTCGGTCCCGTCGCACAGCAGCCGCCAGAACGCCTCCGGGTCCGGGGCTTTCGGCAGCCTGCCCGCCATGCCGACGACAGCGACACGTCCAGCGTCCGAGTCCAAGGGGAAGCGCATCACATCGACACCTCGTGAGCCGGGGAATGAGGGAAGGCGGGCTGCTTCCGTAGCAGTCCCCACGGTGCGGCTCCGGCCGCGCGGGCGGCCGGATGATGGAACGCGCGGGCAGCCCGGCGACCCGGTCGTGTCCGAACCCGGACTCGACCGCGCTTCGGGTGCCTGGAACAGTGGAGCGGTCCTCGAAAGCGACAGCATCGGCGATCTTCGAGGAAGATGCACTGGTGCGCTGAGCGTAGGGGCCGAGGCGATGATCGCCTCGCTGCGCAGACGAGCATGGCAGCAACATCACGCCATTGCCATAGGCCAAGCGAAGGCTGTCTGAAACGCAGCACGTCACAATGTCATATGCCAGCATGACAAAGGCACCGTGGCGAGATTTATCCCGTGTCCCCGTGAAGCGCGTCGTTTCGTACGACCGGCCCGTCGCGGTGTCCTCCGGCGGATCCGCCGGCGAATTGGCCGGTGAACCGGCCCTGGGGTAGCGGGAGTCCGTCCACGCCCCGCACCGCCGTGGCCGGGCCGGGTTCATGGGCACCGTCGACGCCGCCGGTGACAACGCCCTAGAATCCCCCTTCGCACTCGCGCACGAGAACGTCCTCGACCGTCATCCGGCCACCCGGGGAAACCTCCGCACGGCGATCACCACCCGCATCGGGCGAACCGGCCGCCGACGCCGTTCACGGCTCCGGCTGAACCGTTCGACCCTCATCGACACCGTTCGACCCCTCGACTTCGAGACGATCGCGAAGCGCCACCGCCCCCGGCGGCACGAAACCCAGCTGTCACCGATCCGTGCGTCGGTCCCGGCCGTTCGCGCCCGGCACTCGACGCCCGGCCCTGGTGACACAGATCAGGAGGCAGCGATGCAAGCCACGTTCCCCTTCACCACGCCACACCACCTCGACAACGAGCCCGAGGCCGAGGCTCTGCTGGCACAGGCTCCGGCCGTCCTCGCGACGATGGGTACGGCAGAGGTCTGGCTCGCCCTTTCCTACAAGGCGGTGCGCCAGGTTCTGAGCGACAGCCGGTTCAGCCGGGAGGCGGCCACGCTTCCGGGCGGCTCGCTGAAACTGTCCGTCGCCGCCGACCCGCTGCTGGTCTCCAGCCAGGACGGCGAGCGCCACGCCCGCCTGCGCAAGCTGATGTCGCAGGCGTTCAGCCCACGCATGGTCGATCGGCTCGAGCCACGCGTGCAGTCCATCGTGGACTCCCTGCTCGACGACCTCGAACCCACCGCGGACCTCGTGGCGGGTCTGTGCGCTCCGCTGCCGTTGATGGTCATCTGCGAGTTGCTCGGCGTGCCCTACTCCGAGGCGCCGGCCATCCGCAGGTGGACCAGACGGCTGTTCGTCACGGACATCACTCCGGAGGAACTGCGGGCCGCGCAGGGCGAGATGCAGGACTGGCTCGCCGATCTGGTGCGCCACAAGCGGGCGCGGCCGGACAACGGGTTGATCTCGGCGATGGTCGCCGCCAACGACGAGGGCGACCACCTCACCGAACCCGAGCTGCTGGCCAATCTCGAGGGCCTGCTGATCGCCGGCCACGAGACGACCGTCAACCAGCTGGGCAACTCGTTGCTGACCCTGCTGCGCCACCCGGACCAGCTCGCGCTGCTGCGGTCGTCACCGGACCTGATCGGACCGGCGGTCGACGAACTGCTGCGCTACAGCAGGCTCTTCACCTCGGCCGAGGTCCGGGTGACGACCGAGCCCGTCGCGCTGGAGGGCGTCGGACTGGGGGCGGGCGAGGCGGTGCTGCCAGTCATCGTCGCGGCCAACCGCGACCCGGGTGTGTACCCGGACCCCGGCCGCTTCGACATCACACGCGAAGGACCGGCGGCGCACCTCGCCTTCGGGCACGGGCCGCACTTCTGCCTCGGCGCGATACTGGCCCGCCGGGAGATGCGGGTGGCGATCGGGTCCGTGGTGAAACGGTATCCGGGACTCCGCCTCGCCGTCGACGAGTCCGAGCTCACCTACGTGCCGGAACTGGTCTTCCGCGGCCTGCAGGCGTTGCCGGTCACCTGGTGATGCGTGGTCTCCCGAACCAGCTCCGTATCCACTCCGGAATGATGGAGGGGCTGTCCCGGTCGCCGGCCCGTGGACGGCCTCGGCGGATCGCGTCGACGTTCGCCTGACCGCCGTGGCGGCTTCAACCGCGCGTCGCCTTCGGTGCGGTCCGACAACGCCGGTTGCCGGACCGTACCGCGGGCCCGGCCGGGCGCGGCCGGCCATCCGTCCGTACCGCTCGGCAACCACGGCCGGCACCTCCTGCGCCCGCTGTTCCGCCATGTCGCCCACTCTCCACCTACGAGTCGGACGCGAACGGCCGCTGCACGAGGGGCTGTGGCGCAGGTGGACGGCACGTCGCCCAGTGGAGGCCGTGGAGGCCACCGACCGGGCCGCGCGCCGTCGCGGTGGTCAGTCCCGGCGGCCGGGCGGGGCCGGGCGCAGCTCGCCCGGGGTCCGCCCGTAGCGCTCGCGGAAGACGCGGGTGAAGTGCGACTGGCTGGCGAAGCCCCACACGTGGGCGATGTCGGCCACCGTCAGCCGCGCCGAGCCGGGGTCGGCGAGCTGCTCGTGGGCCCGGGTCAGGCGGCTCTCGAGGATGTGGCGGGAGGGGCTGAGCCCGGCCTGCCGGAAGACGCGGCTCAACTGCCGGGTGGAGACGCCCACCGCGTCGGCGACGTGCTCCGCGCACAGCCGGGGGTCGGACAGGTGCCGGTCGATGTACTCCTTGGCGAGCAGCAGCCGGGCGTCCTGGTCGTCCCCGGGCGGCCCACCGCCCATCCGGGACGTCGCGAGCGAGCGCACCAGGCCCAGCACGGTGTCCTCGGTGCCGGCCGCGTCGCCGGGCTCCCGCTGGGCGAACCAGCCGGACAGCACGGA
This sequence comes from Streptomyces sp. NPDC104831, assembly GCF_055583025.1. NCBI lineage: Bacteria > Bacillati > Actinomycetota > Actinomycetes > Kitasatosporales > Streptomycetaceae > Streptomyces > Streptomyces sp. NPDC104831. The sequence continues at coordinate 4,418 of NZ_JBVJOT010000081.1, read as the reverse complement.
CTCCAGGGCCCGCACCGCCGGGGCGTCGGCCGCCGACCGCCGCCCGAAGACCAGCGGCGCCGGAAGCTCGGCGGACAGGCAGCGTTCGGCGAAGACCTCCCGGGGGATGTCCACCAGGAGCTGGCGCATGGTGGTGGGGAAACCGAGCAGGTAGGAGCGGCGGGTGTCGTACAGCACCAGGTCGCCCGCGCCGAGGCTGAGGCAGCCGCCGCCGTGGAAGAACACCGCCTGCCCCGAGACCAGCAGGGTCGCGAAGACGGAGTCCTTGGGCGTCTCCCGGCACAGCCGCGCGTTGCGCTCGATGACGTGCTCGTTCCCGGCGATGTCGGCCAGGCGCAGGCTGCCGAGGCCGGCGTTGGTCTGGGTGGCCAGCAGTCCGTCGTCGGAGTACGGGGAACAGGTCAGGCCGACCAGGGCCTGCCGGTTGTAGTCCTCCCAGAGGTCGACGCGGTCCGCCTGGTCGACCGACCGTGTCGACACTCGGGAGAACACGGTGGCGGTGTGTCCGGTCAACTCGGCCTCCTTGCCGATGTGAGCCAGTGTCCTGTGCGCCGCGGAGGAGCGCGTCTTCGAAGCCGGCGCCGCCGGGCCCGGCGCGCCGGGCGGGTCCCGCCGGAGCGGCTCCGCCGGGATCGGACCGGATCCGGCTGCCCGTGCGCGCTGTGCCCGTCAGCGAAGGGTACTCGGCGACGGGGCTCGGATCACGACCCGACGGCTCACCCCCGTCCGACGGCCCGCCGCGGGGAACCGGGGCGGGCCGTCGGACGGGGGCGACAGGGCGGAGCGGGTGGGGGATGAACCGGGCGGGGCGGGTGGGGGTGCGCCGCGCGGGCCGTCGGGCGGGTACGGCGCGGGCCCGGATCGGCCGGGGGCGGGTCTCAGACCGCCGAGTAGCCGCCGTCGACGGGGATCACCGCTCCGTTGACGTAGGCCGCCGCCGGGCCGCACAGGAACGCGATGACCGAGGCGATCTCCCGGGGCAGTCCGAGGCGCCCCATCGGAACGCGCGCGAGCACGGCACCGGCCGCCGCCGGGTCGTCGAGCACGCCGCGCGCCAGCGGGGTGGCGACGAAGCCCGGCGCCACCGCGTTCACCCGGATGCCGTCGGACGCGTACTCGGCCGCCAGGGAGCGGGTGAGCTGGGAGACGCCGCCCTTGCTGGCACTGTAGGCGGGCCGGTCCCGGCTGCCGAACAGCGCGAACATGGACGAGACGGTGACGACGCAGCCGCCCCGGCGTGCCAGCAGCGGCCGGGCCGCCTCGCACGCCGTCATCGCCGCGCCCAGGTTGACCGCCAGCACGCGGTCCCAGGTCCCGGGCTCGTACTCGGCGCGGTCCGCGCTCGTGCCCGCGCAGACCACCAAGTGGTCCAGGGTGCCGGTCTCCGCGATGCGGCGGGCCAGCCCCTCCCGGTCGGTCACGTCCTGTTCGATGACGCGCACCCGCTCGTGCCGGGGCGGTTCGCCGCCGGGCGCCGGCGGCAGGCCCAGGGCGTACACCCGCGCGCCCAGCTCCGCGAGCAGCTCGGCGGTGGCGGCGCCGATGCCCGAGGTGCCGCCCGTGACCAGCGCGGTGCGGCCCGCGAAGGCGTCGGGGCCGGGGAAGGGCGGAGCCGTGCCGGGCACGGGCCCGGGGAGGAGGGGCCCGCTGCCGGACGGCACGGTCCCCGTCGGTACGGGGCAGGACGCCGGGGCGGCGGGGACGGTGCCCGCGGCGGGCGGTACGGGCCCGGTCCCGGGGCCGGTCGGTGCGCCGGTGGTCATCGGTCGTCTCCTTCCCGTCCGGCGTGCGCCGGGGCCTCAGGGTGTGCCCGGCCCGGTCCGGGTGCCGACGACGAGGCTCTCGCGTGCGCCGGGGCCGCCGGGGTGTGCTCCTTCGCGGCCGGGGCCGAGGGCGACACCAGGACCTTGATCTGGTCGCCGCCGTGCAGCAGCGACGAGAATCCCTCGCGCACCACGTCGTCGAGGGCGATGACGGACGTCACCACGGGGCGGAGGTCCAGGCCCTCCGTCCCGACGAGCCGGATCAGCTCCGGATAGGTGTTCCGGTAGCCGACACTGGCCACGATCGAGTGCTCGTTGTCCACCAGCGCGGAGGAGTCGAAGCCGACGCGGTGCCCCAGCCCCACCAGCACCGTCCGCCCGCCGCGACGGGTCGCCGCCAGGCAGGTGTCCAGCGCCGCCTGGGAGCCGACCACCTCGAAGGCCACGTCGGCGCCCTCGCCTCCGCAGGCGGCACGCACCCGGAGCCCCGCGTCCTCCTCCCGGGCGTCCACCACCTCGGTCGCGCCGAGGCGCGCCGCGAGGCCGAGCCGGGCCGGGTTGACGTCGGAGGCGACGATCCGCCGGACTCCCCGCCGCGCGGCGAGCAGCACGGTCAGCAGCCCGACCGGGCCCAGGCCCACGACGGCCACGCTGTCGGCGTCCCCGCCGCGCCGCAGCGCGTGCAGCGCGACCGAGGCCGGTTCGAAGAGGGCCGCCTGCTCCAGCGGCACCTCGTCGGGCAGCCGGTGTGCCATGTACGAGGGAACCGTGGCGTACTCGGCCAGCCCGCCGTGGCCCATCAGCCCGGCGAAGCCGAAGTGGCGGCAGATGTTGTACTCGCCCGCCCGGCAGCGCGGGCAGGCGCCGCAGCGGTAGTGCGGTTCGACCGCGACGCGGTCACCCGCCGCCAGGCTCCGCACGGCCGAGCCGACGGCGGTGACCGTGCCGCAGAACTCGTGCCCCAGGACGAGGGGGGCGCGGGCGCCCGAAGCCGGGTGGGGCTTGCCGACCGGCACCGAGTGGGGGCCGTCGGCGTACTCGTGCAGGTCGCTGCCGCAGATCCCGCAGTACGCCACCGACAGCAGCACCTCGTCCGGGCCCGGCGGGGTCACCTCCCGCTCGGTGACGCGTACGTCGCGCGCTCCGTACCAGACCGCGGCCTTCACAGCGCACCCTCCGAGGTGGGAACCGGTGTGGCGTCGTGTGCCGGACCGGCGTCGACGCCCCTGCGGCGCAGCACCGCGGGGGCGGTCTCCCGCAGCCCCAGCGCGAGCAGGACCACGGCGACGGCGCCGCCGGAGGAGATGTACATCGCCGCGTCCAGACCCCACGCGTCCGAGGCCAGCCCGGCGACCAGGGGGCCGATGAACCCGCCCGCCAGCTCCCCGACGCCCATGACCAGGCCGAGGGCGACGGTCAGCGTCCGGCGCGGCACGGTCTCGGCGGGAATGGTCGCCATGATCAGCGTGAAGCAGCCCAGTCCGGTGTAGGTGAGCACCACGACGCCGCCGAGCAGCACCGGGTTGCCGACGTACACCACGGCCAGCGGGCACAGCGCCGCCACGACGGTGAAGGCGATGAGCGCGCCCCGTCGGCCGATCCGGTCGGATACCGCCGGGGTCAGGAAGCCCCACAGCACCCAGGCCACGCCGAAGCAGGTCATGACGTGGCTCATCGTGCCGGAGGAGAAACCCTTCTCGTCCTCCAGGTAGGTGGGCGTGAAGGTGATGACGACCGTGAACCAGGTCAGGTAGAAGCAGGCCGCCAGGGCGCACAGCACGATGTTGCGGTGCGCCAGCACCTCCCGCAGCACCTCGCGCAGCGGGGCTGCCGCCTCCTCCGGCGCGGTGGCGTCCGCCGGGCCGGCCGCCGCGCCGCTCGACGTGGCGGCGGCGGTGCCGCCGGCCGTGCCGGACGTGTCCGCGCTCGTGGCGTGCGATACACCGGGGAGCACCGGTAGGGGCGGGCGCTCGCGCACGGTCCGCGCGATCCACACGGCGATCAGCAGCCCGGGGACGATGGTCACCAGGAACGCCGTCCGCCAGGTGTGGTGCTCGGCGATCCAGACCACGACCAGCGGGGCGACGATGCCGCCCAGCAGCCCCGCCGACGACCCCTGAAGCAGGCCCATGTTCAGGCCCCGCCGGTGTTCCCGCGAGGCCTCCACCATCAGCGACTGCGCCAGCGGGAGCACCGCGCCCTCGGCCAGGCCCATCAGGGCCCGGGCGATCAGCAGACCGGCGAAGCCGGTCATCAGGCCGCCCGCCGCGGAGAAGCAGGAGAACAGCACGACGGCGGCGATCAGGACCGGGCGGCGGCCGTACCGGTCCGCCAGCCTGCCGCAGACCAGCCCCGACAGTGCCCACGTGAGCGCCAGCACACCGGACAGGACGCCCAGGGCGGTGTGCGAGAGGTGGAAGTCGTCGGAGATGAACGGGGCGAGGAAGGTCAGCGCCTGGCGGTCGAAGAAGACGAAGCCGAAGGCCGCGAAGAGGACGAGCAGCAGACGGTGCTCGTAACGGCGGGCCCCGGCGTCCCCGGGTGCCGCCGTCCGGTCCGGCGCCGCGGCGCCGGACCGAGGGGGGGGTGTGGTGCTGGTGGCCTCATGTCGGGTTTCTGGCGCTGCGGGTCCTCGGAACAGGGGGTCGACGTGGT
>NZ_JBVJOT010000080.1:0-29982 GCF_055583025.1 Streptomyces sp. NPDC104831 | reverse complement strand
CTTGTGTGTTGCCTCCCGGGGGGGGGGGGGGGGGGGGGGGGGGGGGGGGGGGGGGGGGGGGGGGGGCTGGGGGGGGGGGGGGGGGGGGGCCCCCCCGCGGCCGCCGGTCCGCCGGGGCCCGTCGCGCCCGGGCGGCGGCAGCCGCGCCCCGCGCCCCTCACGGGGCGGCTACAGGGCCCTCGGCTGGAGGCGTACCGCCTCGGCCGGGGCCGGGCCGTCCGGGGTCTTGTTCGTGAGGGCACTGCCCGCGCGCCATTTCTTCCAGTCGACGTTCCAGTCGCCGAAGCCGTTGCCGAAGGGCTCCATGGTCTGGCCCTGGGAGTTGACGACCCTGACGATGTCGCCCTCGCGGATGTTGTCGTAGAACCACTCGGCGTTGGACGTGCTCATCCCGACGCAGCCGTGGCTGACGTTCTCGTAGCCCTGGGAGCCGACGGACCAGGGGGCCGCGTGGACGTACTCGCCCGACCAGGTGACCCGGGTGGCGTAGTACACCGGCAGGTCGTAGGAGTCCGAGGTGCCCTCGGCGATGCCGACGGTGGTGCCGCGCATCCGTACGAAGTACTGCTTCTCCAGGACGACCTTGACGCCGTTGCGGGTCTCGAAGCCGGGCTTGCCGGCGGTGACCGGGAGCTGCTCGACGGGCTGGCCGTTGCGGTAGTACGTCAGCTGGTGCGTGGCGGCGTCCGTGACGGCCTCGACCCGGTCCCCCGTGGTGATCTTCAGCGGGGCGGACTTCGTTCCCCACAGGCGGTCGTTGATCCGCACGCCGTCCAGGTTGCTGTGCACCTGGACGGTGGCGTGGGCCGGCCAGTAGTCCTTGGGGCGGTAGTGGAGTTCCTTGTCGTTCACCCAGTACCAGGAGCCCGGCACGGCCGGCACGGACTCCACCCGCAGGGCCCCCTCCACGACGGCGCGCTGCGCCCTGTCCTTGATCGCCTGGTCGAGCTGAGCCGTGAGGGGCTGTCCGACGCCGTAGGTGCCGGTGCCCGGCCCGAAGGTGACGCCCAGGCGCTTCTTGCCCGCCGGCTTGCCGGTGTCGAAGGAGAGGACCTTGCGGCCGGGGGCGCCGTCGTCGTCCTCGGTGCTCACGGTGACCGTGTAGTGGGCGCCCGCGGCCAGCGGGGAGGTGCTGTGCCAGCGGCTGCCGTCGGCGGCGAGTTCGCCCGTCACGTAGCGCCCTGTGGAGTCCCGGGCGGTGACGTCCGTGATCCGGCCCTCACCGCTGTTGGCGGTGACCTCCAGGGGCTTGTCGGGGTCGGCCCGCTTGCCCGCTTCGGCGGGGCCGTTGAAGGAGATCAGGTCCGCTGCGTCGTACGGCCTGGCCGACAGGGGGTTGCCGTCCGAACCGCAAGCGGTGACGCCCGCACCGAGGGCGGTCACCAGCAGGGTGCAGCCGACGACGGTACGGGTCCGCGCGGTGTGGTTCATATGATCACGCTATGAGATGACGAGACTACCGGCATGGTGAGTCACTCATCCGAGCGAACGATGCACCGGCAAACGAGTGGAGCCCGGACCCTCCGTCAGGAAGGTCCGGGCTCCCGGTGCTTCTGCGCGCCCTACTGGGTGCGGTTCTCACCGTGGTAGTACTCGAACACCCAGCCGAACAGGCCGATCAGGATGAACGGGGCGGAGAAGTAGATCAGCCACCAGCCGACCGCGATGCTGAGGAAGGCGATCGCGCCGCCGAAGCCCAGCATGAGCGGCTGCCAGCTGTGCGGGCTGAAGAAGCCCAGCTCGCCCGCGTCGTCCGCGACGTCGGCCTCCTTGTCGTCCTGGGCGCCCGCGTCGACCCGCCGGGCGGTGAAGCCCAGGTAGAAGCCGATCATGACGGCCAGGCCGAAGGCCAGGAAGAGTGCCGTGGTGCCGGCCGGCTCCTTCGACCACACGCCATACACGATGGCCATGATCAGGATGAAGACGCTCAGCCAGATGAACATCCGACCCTGGATCTTCACTTGCCGGCCTCCTTGCTGCCCGCGACGGCGGTGCCGTGACCGGCGTGCTCAAGCTGCTCGAGCGCGGCGATCTCGGGGTGGTGCAGGTCGAACGCCGGGGATTCGCTGCGGATCCGCGGCAGGGTGAGGAAGTTGTGCCGCGGCGGCGGGCAGGAGGTCGCCCACTCGAGCGAGCGGCCGTAGCCCCACGGGTCGTCGACCTCGACCTTCTTGCCGTACTTGGCGGTCTTCCAGACGTTGTAGAGGAACGGCAGGATCGACAGGCCGAGCAGGAAGGAGCTGATGGTCGACACCGTGTTCAGCGCGGTGAAGCCGTCGGCGTTCAGGTAGTCGGCGTACCGGCGCGGCATGCCCTCGGCGCCCAGCCAGTGCTGGACCAGGAAGGTGCCGTGGAAGCCGATGAACAGCGTCCAGAAGGTGATCTTGCCGAGGCGCTCGTCCAGCATCTTGCCGGTCCACTTCGGCCACCAGAAGTGGAAGCCGGAGAACATGGCGAAGACGACCGTGCCGAAGACCACGTAGTGGAAGTGGGCCACCACGAAGTACGAGTCGGAGACGTGGAAGTCCATGGGCGGCGAGGCCAGGATGACACCGGTCAGACCACCGAACGTGAAGGTGATCAGGAAGCCGGTCGCCCAGAGCATCGGTGTCTCGAAGGACAGCGAGCCCTTCCACATCGTGCCGATCCAGTTGAAGAACTTCACACCGGTCGGTACGGCGATCAGGAACGTCATGAAGGAGAAGAACGGCAGCAGCACACCGCCGGTGACGTACATGTGGTGGGCCCACACGGTCACGGACAGGCCGGCGATCGCGATCGTCGCGGCGATCAGGCCCATGTAGCCGAACATCGGCTTACGGGAGAACACCGGGATGACTTCGGAGATGATGCCGAAGAACGGCAAGGCGATGATGTACACCTCTGGGTGTCCGAAGAACCAGAAGAGGTGTTGCCACAGCAGCGCGCCGCCGTTGGCCGCGTCGAAGATGTGGGCGCCGAACTTCCGGTCCGCCTCCAGGGCGAACAGCGCGGCGGCCAGCACCGGGAAGGCCAGCAGGACCAGCACACCGGTCAGCAGCACGTTCCACACGAAGATCGGCATGCGGAACATGGTCATGCCCGGGGCACGCATGCAGATGATCGTGGTGATGAAGTTGACCGAGCCGAGGATCGTGCCGAAGCCGGAGAAGGCCAGACCCATGATCCACATGTCGGCGCCGACGCCCGGCGAACGGACCGCGTCCGACAGCGGGGAGTAGGCGAACCAGCCGAAGTCGGCCGCGCCCTGCGGGGTGAGGAAGCCGGCCACCGCGATGAGCGAACCGAAGAGGTACAGCCAGTAGGCGAACATGTTCAGCCGCGGGAACGCCACGTCGGGCGCGCCGATCTGCAGCGGCATGATCCAGTTGGCGAAACCGGCGAACAGCGGCGTCGCGAACATCAGCAGCATGATCGTGCCGTGCATCGTGAACGCCTGGTTGAACTGCTCGTTCGACATGATCTGCAGGCCCGGACGGGCCAGCTCGGCGCGCATGATGAGCGCCATCACGCCGCCGATCAGGAAGAACGCGAACGACGTCGCCAGATACAGCGTGCCGATCGTCTTGTGGTCGGTGGTCGTCAGCCACTTCACCACGACATTGCCGGGTTGCTTGCGCCTGACCGGCAGCTCGTCGGCGTACGAGCCATCAGCTGCCGCGGCACCCTGGGGTTCGTTGAGGATGCTCACAGGTTGTTCGTCTCCCGGTTCTTCTCGTGGCTCGTCTGCGCGATGCCGGCGGGAATGTAACCGGTCTGCCCCTTCTTGGCGAGGTCCTTGAGGTGCTGCTCGTAACGCTCGGGGGAGACGACCTTCACGTTGAACAGCATCCGGGAGTGGTCGACGCCGCAGAGCTCGGCGCACTTGCCGAGGAAGGTGCCCTCCTTGTTGGGGGTCACCTGGAAGGCGTTGGTGTGGCCCGGGATGACGTCCTGCTTCATGAGGAACGGCACCACCCAGAAGGAGTGGATGACGTCACGCGAGGTCAGGACGAAACGGACCGTCTTGCCCTTGGGGAGCCAGAGCGTCGGACCGGGGTTGTTCGTCTGCGGGTTCCGCGTGCCGGGCGTACCGACGTCGTAGACACCGCCGGCGTTCGCCGGGAACTGGTCCTTGAACCGGTCCGGAATGGCGTCCAGGTTCTTGTCGGTCTTGGCATCGCCGGCGGAACCGGGGACGTTCTCGATGTAGTTGAAGCCCCAGCTCCACTGGAAGCCGACCACGTTGACCGTGACGTCGGGCTTCTTGGAGGTGTCCAGGAGCTTCGACTCGTCCCGGGCCGTGAAGTAGAAGAGCACCGAGATGATGATGATCGGGACCACGGTGTACAGGGCCTCGATCGGCATGTTGTACCGGGTCTGCGGAGGAACCTCGACCTTGGTGCGGCTGCGCCGGTGGAAGAAAGCACTCCACAGGATCAGGCCCCACACCAGCACGCCGACGGCGAGCGCGGCAGCCCAGGAGCCCTGCCACAGGGAGAGGATCCGCGGAGCCTCTTCCGTGGTCGGGGTGGGCATGCCAAGGCGGGGGAAGTCCTTGTATGTGCAACCGGTTGCGGTCGCCAGGACCAGGCCCGCGGTCAGTGCCTGCAGCAGCTTCCGCCGCATCGGGCGCCGCGGCGAGCGGTCGGAGCCGTTGGGACTCACGTAGCGCCTTCCCGAGAGTCTCGCCCGCGCGGTCGGCTGCGGCCTTCTCGCTGGTCGGTCGCCGCCCTGCGTCGGGCAGGGGTTTGGATGTTTATGCGGACCAAACCCTAGCCCACCCTCTCCGAGGGTTCGCGAGGAGGGGTGCCTACTGGGTGGGGTGGTTCGCTTGATTGGCGGCTGCGGGGGTGTTGTGGCTGGTCGCGCCCGGCGGCGCACCCCTTGGGGACGCCCGGCTGACCGGCGGTTTAGCGTTGCCGTATGGCCTACTTTGATGCTGCTTCCGCCACTCCCCTCCATCCCGTGGCCCGTCAGGCGCTGTTGGCCTCTTTGGATGAGGGGTGGGCCGATCCCGCGCGGCTGTACCGGGAGGGGCGCAAGGCGCGGATGCTGCTGGACGCGGCCCGGGAGGCGGCCGCGGAGGCCGTGGGCTGCCGGGCCGACGAGGTGGTCTTCACCCCGTCCGGGACGCGGGCCGTACACACGGGGATCGCGGGGGCGTTGGCCGGGCGGCGGCGGGTGGGGCGCCACCTGATCGTGTCCGCCGTCGAACACTCCTGCGTCCTCCATTCGGCGGAAGCGTTCGAGGCGGAGGGCGGGAGCGTCACCCGGGTGGCCGTCAACCGGACGGGAGCCGTCGACCCTTCGGAGTACGCGCGGGCGCTCCGGGCGGACACCGCGCTGGCGTGCCTGCAGTCGGCCAACCACGAGGTGGGCACCGTGCAGCCGGTCGCCGAGGTGGCCGAGGCGTGCCGGGCCGCCGGGGTGCCGCTGCTGGTGGACGCGGCCCAGTCGCTGGGCTGGGGGCCGGTGGAGGGCGGCTGGTCGCTGCTGACGGCCAGCGCGCACAAGTGGGGCGGGCCGTCGGGGGTCGGGCTGCTCGCCGTGCGCAAGGGGGTGCGGTACGCCGCCCAAGGCCCGGTGGACGAGCGCGAGTCGGGCCGGGCGCCCGGTTTCGAGAACATCCCGGCCATCGTCGCGGCCGTGGCCTCGCTGCGCGCGGTACGGGCCGAGGCGGACCGGGAGGCGGCACGGCTCGGGGAGCTGACGCGGCGGATCCGGGACCGGGTGCCGCGGCTGGTGCCGGACGTGGAGGTGGTCGGCGACCCCGGGCACCGGCTGCCCGGGATCGTGACGTTCTCCTGCCTCTACGTCGACGGCGAGGCCCTGCTGCACGAGCTGGACCGGGCCGGCTTCTCGGTCTCCTCCGGCTCCTCGTGCACGTCCGGCACGCTGACGCCGAGCCATGTGCTGAAGGCGATGGGGGTGCTGAGCGAGGGGAACGTCCGGGTGTCCCTGCCGGCGGGGGCGGCCGAGGAGGACGTGGAACGGTTCCTCGAGGTGCTGCCGGGGGTGGTGGCGGGCGTCCGGGAGAAGCTGGGCGCGCCGGCCCCGGTGACGGCCGTCCGGGCGCGGGAGCTGGTCGTCGACTCCCTCGGCAAGCGCTGCCCGATCCCGGTCATCGAACTGGCGAAGGTGTTCGGCGAGGTCCCGGTGGGCGGCCTCGTCCGGGTCCTCTCGGACGACGAGGCGGCCCGCCTGGACATCCCGGCCTGGTGCCAGATGCGGGGACAGGAGTACGTGGGCGAGGAGCCGGCGGAGCGGGGTACGGCGTACCTGGTCCGCCGGGTCGCCTGACCCGCGCCCGGCCGGCGCTCAGGCGAGGTGGGCGCGGACCTCCTCGCCCGCCTCGTCCCCGTACGCCTTCACGAACCGCTCCATGAAGTGGGTGCGCCGCAGCTGGTACTCCTGCGTGCCCACGGTCTCGATGACCAGCGTGGCGAGCATGCACCCGATCTGCGCCGCGCGCTCCAGCGAGACGCCCCAGGCGAGCCCGGACAGGAACCCGGCGCGGAAGGCGTCGCCGACGCCCGTGGGGTCGGCCTTGCGCTCCTCCTCGGGGCAGCCGACCTCGATCGGGTCCTCGCCGGTCCGCTCGATGCGCACGCCCCGCGAGCCCAGCGTGGTGACCCGGTGGCCGACCCTGGACAGGATCTCCGCCTCGCTCCAGCCGGTCTTTGACTCGATGAGCCCCTTCTCGTACTCGTTGGAGAAGAGGTAGGTCGCGCCGTCCAGCAGGATCCGGATCTCCTCGCCCTCCATCCGGGCGATCTGCTGGGAGAAGTCGGCGGCGAACGGGATGTTCCGGGAGCGGCACTCCTCGGTGTGGCGGAGCATCGCCTCGGGGTCGTCGGCGCCGATGAGGACCAGGTCGAGGCCGCCCACGCGGTCCGCGACGGTCTTCAGCTCGATGAGGCGGGCCTCGCTCATCGCGCCGGTGTAGAAGGAGCCGATCTGGTTGTGGTCGGCGTCGGTGGTGCACACGAAGCGGGCGGTGTGCAGGGTCTCGGAGATGCGGACCGACTCGGTGTCCACCCCGTGGCGGTCGAGCCAGGCGCGGTACTCGTCGAAGTCGAAGCCCGCGGCACCGGCCAGGATCGGCCGGGTGCCGAGCTGGCCCATGCCGAAGGCGATGTTGGCGGCGACGCCGCCGCGGCGGACGTCGAGGTTGTCGACCAGGAAGGAGAGCGAAACCGTGTGCAGCTGGTCCGCGACGAACTGGTCGGCGAAGCGGCCGGGGAAGGTCATGAGGTGGTCGGTGGCGATGGAGCCGGTGACTGCGATGCGCACGGCGGGGTTCTCCTGCGGGAGGCTGGGTTGACAGTTCACGCTACCCGTTCCGCCGCCGCCGCTGAAGCTGACGAATCTACCCGATAGTAGATCTTTCTTCGCGGCCCGTGCCGTGCGTACGGTGCGGTCATGACGAACTTCGAGGTCACCTCCTCCGTCCCGGCCGAGCCCGGCGGCGGCCTCGCTCCCCTGTGGGGCGACTGCGCCCGGATGGCTCCGCACTGGGCGGCGCCGGAGCGGGCCGAGTCCCGTCCGGTGCCCCCGTCCCGCATCCACGGGGTGTCCGTGCCGGCGCGGTCCGCCCGGCTGCTGGACGCGATGTCTGACTACGGCGACTGACCGGGGGCGGGCCCCGGGAACCGCGCGCCGCCCTCCCGCGTCCCATCGCCGCCGGCCCCGCGGGGAACGCGGGGCACGACAGCGAGGAGCGATGCGGTGAACACCGAGCACCCCGAACACCCCGGCGTCCCCCAAGAGCGCGGGACCCGGCGGACGAGGCGCCGCCCCGCCGCCCTCGCCGCCTTTCTCGCCACCGCCGCCGTGCTGCTCGCCGGTGGCGGGGCCCACCTCGCCACCGCCGGCGGCCCGGACGGCCGCGGGGACGACGCGGCGGCGCCCGCGGGGGCCCGCACTCCCCCGCCGCTCACCCTGGACGGCTGGACCGGCACCGGCACCGGCGGTGTCGCGCCCGGCGAGCCGGACCCGTACGGCGCCCGGTACGTGGCCGCCGGCGCGCTGCCGGACGGGCCCGGTACGGCGCCGGTGTACGAGCCGGGGGCCGGCCCCGGCCGGGAGCGGGTGGCCGGGCTCGCGAAGGCGCTCGGCATGGACGGGGCCCCGGTGGCCGAGGGGCGCGACTGGCGGGCCGGCGGCCGGGACGGCTTCGGGCCGGCGCTGACGGTGCGCCGGGACGGGCCGGGCGACTGGTCGTACGGCCGGTACGCGCCCGGCACCGACGACTGCCGCAAGGTGACCCTCTGTTCCCCGGGCCCGGGGACTCCGGCCGGCGATCCGGTGAGCGTGGCCGCGGCGGTGAGGGCGGCGGCGCCGGTGCTGGCGGCGGCCGGGCTGGGGAACGCGAGGATGGACGCGAGCCGGGTGACGGGCGCCCGGCGGGTGGTGACCGCGGACCCGGTGGTGGGCGGGCTGCCCACCTACGGCTGGTCGACCGGCCTGGACGTCGGCCGCGGGGGCGAGGTCGCCGGCGGCCACGGGCTGCTGGCCGCGCCGGTGAAGGGCGCGGCGTATCCGGTGCTGGGCGCGGCGCGGACGCTGGAGCTGCTGAACGGGAGGGCGCAGGGCGGGCACCGGACGGGGATCGGCGGGTGCGCGAGCCCGGTCCCGCGCGGGGACCGGCCGGAGCGGCCGTGCGGGGCGCCCTCCGGGACGCCGCAGCGGGCGCGGGAGACGGTGACGGTGGAGAAGGCGGTGTTCGGGCTGGCCGCGCACTCCGTGGGCGGGCGGCGGACGCTGGTGCCGTCCTGGCTGTTCCGGGCGCGCGGGTCCGCCGGGGGCGAGGCGTTCACGGTGACGTATCCGGCGGTCGACCCGGCGTACCTGGTGCCGGCGTCCGGGTCCGCGTCCGCCGTGCCGACGCCGTCCGGGGAGAGCGGGAGGAGCGGGAGCGTGCCGGTGCGCGCGTACACGGCCGACGGGCGGACGCTGAACGTGGGCTTCTCGGGCGGGGTGTGCGCCGACTACCGGGTTTCGGCGCGGGAGAGCGGCGACCGGGTGACGGTGACCGTCACCGAGACGCCCTGGCCGGACAGGGTGTGCGTGCTGGTCGCCAAGGAGTACGTGAAGACCGTGACGCTCCACGCGCCGCTGGACGGGCGGACGGTGACCGGTGCGGACGGCCGGGCGGTCCCGCGGGCGCGGCCGGGCGCGCTGCGGCCGGACGCGTCCCCGCGGCCGCGCTGAGCCGACGCACGGCGACCCGCGCGGGACGGACGAAGGCGGCGGCCCCCGGCACGGGGACCGCCGCCTTCACCGACCGGTGCCGGCTCAGCTGAAGGAGTCGCCGCAGGCGCAGGAGCCGGTCGCGTTCGGGTTGTCGATCGTGAAGCCCTGCTTCTCGATCGTGTCCACGAAGTCGACGGTGGCACCGCCCAGGTACGGGGCGCTCATCCGGTCCGTGACGACCTTGACCCCGCCGAAGTCCTTCACGACGTCGCCGTCGAGCGAGCGCTCGTCGAAGAAGAGCTGGTAGCGCAGGCCGGAGCAGCCGCCGGGCTGGACGGCGACGCGCAGCGCGAGGTCGTCGCGGCCTTCCTGGTCGAGCAGGGCCTTGACCTTGGCCGCGGCGGCGTCGGTCAGGATGATGCCGTCGGTGACGGTGGTGGTCTCGTCCGATACGGACATCTACATCTCTCCCGGGTTGTACGGAGACTGCTTGCCGACCAGTGCAACCGGCGCTTCCGCGGATTCATTCCGGGCCGGGCATTCGCGTGGTCGCGTTTTCGTGTTGCTTCCTCATGCTCGCACATGGCCCGTCGGGGGGACAGCGGCTCGGAGAGGGGGCCCGGCGGGATTCACGTCACATCGACGTTATGGCCATCGTCAAAGTGACGTGAACCGGTTATGATAGATAGCGTCAGTTAGACGAAAAGTAGAAAGGGTGCGTGTCGTGACCACCGCCCAGACCCCGGAGCTCGACGTGCAGCCGAGTCCGCTCGCCCTGCTGCTGCTCGGCCGTGAGGCCGACCCGAAGAGCGAGCGGGGCGTCGAGTGTCCCGGTGACCTGCCGTCGCCGTCCGACCCCGACCTGGTCGAGCGCGCCCGCGCGGCCAAGGAGAAGCTCGGCGACAAGGTCTTCGTGCTCGGCCACCACTACCAGCGTGACGAGGTCATCCAGTTCGCCGATGTCACGGGCGACTCCTTCAAGCTGGCCCGGGACGCCGCCGCGCGCCCGGAGGCCGAGTACATCGTCTTCTGCGGTGTGCACTTCATGGCCGAGTCGGCGGACATCCTGACCTCCGACGACCAGAAGGTGGTCCTGCCCGACCTGGCCGCCGGCTGCTCCATGGCCGACATGGCGACGGCCGAGCAGGTCGCCGAGTGCTGGGACGTGCTGACCGAGGCCGGGATCGCCGAGCAGGTCGTCCCCGTCTCGTACATGAACTCCTCCGCCGACATCAAGGCGTTCACCGGCAAGCACGGCGGCACGATCTGCACCTCGTCCAACGCCAGGCGGGCGCTGGACTGGGCGTTCGAGCAGGGCGAGAAGGTCCTCTTCCTGCCGGACCAGCACCTCGGCCGCAACACCGCCGTCCGGGACATGGGGATGTCGCTGGACGACTGCGTGGTCTACAACCCGCACAAGCCGAACGGCGGTCTCACCGCGGACGAGCTGCGGGCCGCGAAGATGATCCTGTGGCGCGGCCACTGCTCCGTGCACGGCCGCTTCAGCCTGGAGTCGGTGAACGACGTGCGCGCCCGCATCCCCGGCGTGAACGTCCTGGTGCACCCGGAGTGCCGGCACGAGGTCGTGGCGGCGGCGGACTACGTCGGCTCGACCGAGTACATCATCAAGGCCCTGGAGGCCGCCCCGGCCGGTTCCAAGTGGGCCATCGGCACCGAGCTGAACCTCGTGCGCCGGCTGGCGAACCGTTTCGCGTCCGAGGGCAAGGAGATCGTCTTCCTCGACCGCACGGTCTGCTTCTGCTCGACCATGAACCGCATCGACCTGCCCCACCTGGTCTGGGCGCTGGAGTCCCTGGCCGAGGGCAACCTGGTCAACCGGATCGAGGTCGACAAGGAGACGGAGGCGTTCGCCAAGCTGGCGCTGGAGCGGATGCTGGCGCTGCCGTAACCGGGCCGCGCGGCGGAGACGAAGGGCCGGGTTCCCGTGCGGGACCCGGCCCTTCGCGCTGCCGTCACACTCCGGCCGGCTCCGGCGCCTGCTCGGTGCTCGGTTCCCGCTTCGCCGCCCGCTTCGCCGCCCGGCGCTCCTTGCGCAGCTCCAGCATCGCGTAGAGCGTCGGTACCAGCAGCAGCGTCAGCAGGGTGGAGGTGATCAGGCCGCCGATGACGACCACGGCGAGCGGCTGGGCGATGAAACCGCCCTCGCCGGTGACGCCCAGGGCCATCGGGAGCAGGGCGAAGATGGTCGCCAGCGCCGTCATCAGGATCGGGCGGAGCCGGTGCCGGCCGCCCTCGACCACGGCCTCCACCACGCCGTGGCCCTGGGCCCGGTACTGGTTGATCAGGTCGATCAGCACGATCGCGTTGGTCACCACGATGCCGATCAGCATCAGCATGCCGATCATCGCGGGCACGCCCATCGGGGTGCCGGTGGCCACCAGCAGGCCGATCGCGCCCGTCGCCGCGAAGGGGATGGAGACCAGCAGGATCAGCGGCTGGGCGAGCGAGCGGAACGTCGCGACCAGCAGCATGAACACGATCGCGATGGCCGCGAGCATGGCCAGGCCCAGGTTCTTGAACGCGTCGTCCTGGTCGGAGGAGACGCCGCCGATCTCGGCCGTGGCGCCCGCCGGGAGCTTCAGCGCCTTGATCTTCGACTGGAGCCTGCCGCTGATCGCGCCCGTGTTGTCCCCGGTCGGCCGGGCGGTGACGGTGGCCGCGCGCTGCCCGTCGATGCGCGTCATGGACACCGGTCCGTCCACCGGCTCCACCGTGGCGATGTCGCCGAGCCGCACCGGCCCGAGACGCAGGTTCCGCAGCTCGGCCAGCGTGGTCGCGGGCTTGGCCGACCGCACGACGACGTCCCGCTCGGTGTCGTCCAGGACCGCCTTGCCGACCGTCGTCCCGCGCACCGCCTGCGCCACCGCGGCGCCGAGCTTCTGGTCGTCGAACCCGGCCGCCGCCGCCTTGGCGTTGGCCTTCACCGAGATCCGCGGCACGCTCTGCGCCAGGTCGCTGGTGACGTCGGTGACGTCGTCGAGGCCGGCGACCGTGGCGCGGACCCGCTCCGCCGCCGCCCGCAGCGCCTTCGGGTCGGACGCCTTGACCACCACGCTCAGGTCCTGGCTGCCGAAGCCGTCACCGGCCGACACGGTGGTCGTGCCGATGCCGTCGAGCTTCCTCAGCCCGTCCTCCAGGTGCCGCTGCACCTCGTCGTAGGACGCGGAGTCCTCCAGCATCACCTGGTACGACGCCTGGTTGGTGTCGGTGCCGCCGCCGAAGGCCGCCATGAAGCCGGAGGAGCCGACGGTGACCTGGTAGTCCTTCACCCCCTCGGTGGAGGCGAGCAGCTTCTCCACCCGCCGGGCCTCGGCGTCGGTGGCCGCGAGGCTGGTGCCGGGCTTCAGCTTCTGCTTGATCGTGAGGACCTCCTGCTCGCCCTGGTCGAAGAAGTTCGTCTTCAGCAGGCCGGACATGCCGAAGGTGACGACCAGGACGACGATCGCGATGAGCACGCTGGTCAGCCGGCGCCGGGTGGCGAACCGCAGCACGGGGACGTAGGCGCGCTGGAGGCGGCTGTTCGCCTCCTTCTCCTCCGCCTTGCGGCGGGCCTCGGCCGCGTCGTCGGGGGTGCCCTTGGGGGCGCGCAGGAACCAGTACGACAGCACCGGCACGACCGTCAGCGACACCAGCAGGGAGGCCAGCAGGGCCGCCGTCACGGTGATGCTGAAGGAGCCGAACAGGGCGCCCACCATGCCGCCGACCAGGCCGATCGGCAGGAACACGGCGACCGTGGTGAGGGTGGAGGAGGTGACCGCGCCGGCCACCTCGCGCACCGCGGCGAGGATGGCCTCCTTGCGCTCCTCGCCGTAGCCGAGGTGCCGCTTGATGTTCTCCAGGACCACGATCGAGTCGTCGACGACCCGGCCGACGGCGATGGTCAGCGCGCCGAGGGTGAGCATGTTCAGCGACAGGCCGCGCGTCCACAGCACGAGCAGGGCGAGGACCACGGACAGCGGGATGGAGACCGCGGTGACCAGGGTCGAGCGGACCGACGCCAGGAAGACCAGGATCACCAGGACCGCGAAGAGCAGACCGAGCGCGCCCTCCGTGGTCAGGCCCTTGATGGACTTGGACACGGCCGGGCCCTGGTCGCTGACGACCGTGAGCCGCGCGCCGGAGCCGAGGTCCGCGCGCAGGCCGGGCAGCTTGTCCTCGACCGCGTCGGAGATGGAGACCGCGCTGCCGTCGTGGTCCATCGTGACGCTGACGGCGAGGCTCGGCCGGCCGTTGGTGCGGGTGAGGGAGTCGGCCGGGGCCGGCCGCTCCCTGACGGTGGCCAGGTTCCCGAGCCGGACGGGCCTCGCGCCCTCGCCGGTGACCATCAGGTCCCTGATCTGCGCCAGCGAGGTGAAGCCGCCGCCGACCTGGACGGTGCGGTTGGCGCCGTCCTCGTCGAAGGAGCCGGCCGGGACGGTCGCGCCGCCCGCCGTCAGGGCCCGGCCGAGGTCGGCGGCGGTGAGACCGGCGCGGGCGAGCTTCGCGTCGTCGGGCGTGACGGTGACCTGGCGGTCGCGGACGCCCGTGATCTGCACGCGGCCGACGCCGTCGATGTCCTTCAGGGCCGGTACGACCGTGGTGTCGAGCTGGTCGGCGAGCGCCTGCTGGTCCTTGTCGGAGGTGACGGCGAGGACCACGGTCGGCATGTCGTCGGTGGACCCGGAGACGACCTGGGGGTCGACATCGTCCGGGAGCTGGTTGCGGGCCCGGTTCACGGCCTGCTGGACGTCGCCGACGATCCGCTCGGTGTCGTTGCCGTAGTCGAAGGACGCCATGATCACGGCGTTGCCCTCGCTCGCGGTGGAGGTGACGCCGGTGACGCCGTCGACGCCCTGGAGGTTGTCCTCGATGGGCTCGACGACCTGTTTCTCGACCACGTCGGGCGAGGCGCCCTGGTACGGCGCGATCACCGACACCATGGGCAGTTCTATGGTGGGCAGCAGTTGCTGTTTGATCTGGGGTATCGCGATCAGCCCGAAGGCGAGCGCGACGAGCGACACGAGCCCGACGAGGGCCCGTTGCGCGAGGCTGAAGCGGGACAGCCAGGACATGGATCAGGTTCTCTCATCCGGGAGCGGCAGCAGTCTCCACCACCCTGGGCCATCCCGGACGGCCGTTCAGTAGGCCCCAGGTCCCGTTCCCCGCCGGGCCCCTACTCCGCGCGCAGTACACCCGGGTGGAGATCAGTCCATCCTCGGGCGTACCAGCCCCGACTCGTACGCGATGACGACGAGCTGCGCCCGGTCCCGCGCGCCCAGCTTGGCCATGGCCCGGTTGACGTGCGTCTTCACCGTCAGCGGGCTGACCGCCAGGCGCTCGGCGATCTCGTCGTTGGAGTGGCCGCCGGCGACCTGGACGAGGACTTCCCGCTCCCGTCCGGTGAGGGTGGCGAGCCGCTCGGCGCGGGCCGGGTCGGGGCCGGGGCCCGTGTCGCCCTGGGCCAGGAAGCGGGCGATCAGGCCCTTGGTGGCGGCCGGGGAGAGCAGGGCCTCCCCGCCGGCCGCGACCCGGATGGCGGTCAGCAGTTCCTCCGGCTCGCTGCCCTTGCCGAGGAAGCCGGACGCGCCGGCGCGCAGCGCCTGGACCACGTAGTCGTCCACCTCGAAGGTGGTCAGGATGACCACGCGGACGTGGGCCAGGGACGGATCGGCGCCGATCTCCCGGGTGGCGGCGAGGCCGTCGGTGCCGGGCATCCGGATGTCCATCAGGACCACGTCGGGGACGTGCTCGCGGGCCAGCCGGACCGCCTCCGCGCCGTCGGCGGCCTCCCCCACCACCTCCATGCCGGGCTCGGAGTCGACCAGCACCCGGAACGCGCTGCGCAGCAGTGCCTGGTCGTCGGCGAGCAGGACACGGATGGTCATACGGGCTCCCCCTGGGCGGTCGTCGGCCGGACCGGAAGGATCGCATGGACGCGGAAGCCGCCGCCGTAGCGGGGTCCGGTGCTCAGGGTGCCGCCGAGGGCGGTGACGCGCTCGCGCATGCCGAGCAGCCCGTGCCCGCCGCCGTCGCCGGGCGTGCCGGGGGCGCCCGCGCCGTCGTCCAGCACGGTGACCTCCAGGTGGGGTCCGACGCGTACGACGCTCACCTCGGCCCGGGCCGCGGGGCCCGCGTGCTTGCGCACGTTGGTCAGCGCCTCCTGCACGATCCGGTAGGCGGCCAGGTCGACGGCGGCGGGCAGCTCGCCGGGCCGGTCGGCGCAGGCCACCTCCACCGGCAGGCCGGCGCTGCGGAAGGTGGCCGCCAGCTCCGCCAGTCGGCCGAGGCCGGGGGCGGGCTCGGTGGGGGCCTCGGGGTCGTCGGACTGGCGCAGCAGTCCGACGGTGGCGCGCAGTTCGTTCAGCGCGCTGCGGCCGGCCTCGCGGACGTGCGCCAGGGCCTCCTTGGCCTGGTCGGGCCGCTTGTCCATGACGTGGGCGGCGACCCCGGCCTGCACGTTCACCAGGGCGATGTGGTGGGCGACGACGTCGTGCAGGTCGCGGGCGATGCGCAGCCGTTCCTCGGCGACCCGGCGCCGGGCCTCCTCCTCCCGGGTGCGTTCGGCGCGTTCGGCGCGGTCCCGGATGGCCTGCACGACGGCGCGGCGGCTGCGCACGGCGTCCCCGGCGGTGGCGCCGATGCCGGTCCAGGCGAGCACGCCCAGGTTCTCCTGCGCGTACCAGGGCAGCGGGCCGGCGAGCATGGCGGCGCCCGTCAGCACGGTCGTGGTGAGCAGTCCGAGGCGCCAGGTGGTGGGGCGGTCGGTGGTCGCGGCGACCGTGTACAGGGCGACGACGGCGGACATCGCGACCGGGGCGCGCGGGTCGCCGGTGACCAGCTCGACCAGGGAGACCGTGCCGGTGACGGCGAGGACGGCGCGCGGCCGGCGGCGGCGCGGGACCAGCGCCACGGCTCCGATCAGCATGAGGACCAGGCTCAGGGTGTCCGGGGTGTGCACGCCCCAGGTCACGTGCCCGTCGCGCGGCACCGCGAAGGAGCCGGCGACCATGCACACCAGGACGCCCGCGGCCAGGGCGGCGTCCAGGGCGAGGGGGTGGGCCCGCAGGCCGCACCGGGCGCGTTCGAGAGTGCTCACGCAGGAACAGTACGGCGCGCTTCCGGCGCCGCGGCCCCGGGCCGGAAACCCCTGGGTCCCCCGTTCGGGTGATCACCGGGCGACGGCCGTTCTGGTGTCCCGCGCCTTCTGCGGTCCGAGGCCGCACACGACCGCCGAGCCGCGTGGGAACGGTGGGAGCCGTGTGGTCCGGGCCGGCTCCGGGACGGGCCGCACCGGTCCGGCCGCCGGCGGGACGGCACGGTCCCGGTGGACTTCGGCGGGCTGGCGGTCCGGGATCCGCGCCGCGGCGAAGGGGCCGGCGCCTGGTCCTCGCCGGGTCGTGGGCCGCCGAGGGCGGCAACGTCCCCTCGCCGCCCGGTACTCCCGGGACGGGGCGCCGGGGTACCGGCGGGTGAGGGTGCAGCCGGTCACGGACGGCGGGTCCGCCGGTCTCCACGGCGACGGCACCCGGGCGAGGGACCTCGCCCGTCCGGAGCGGCGGAAGTCGCGCACCACGTGGTGCGCCGTGAGCCGACCGGGGTCAGCCCGGGATGAGGCCGTCGTCGCCCAGCAGGGCGCGGACCTCCTCCAGGGTGGCGTCGTCCGACGGCAGGATCAGGTCCGACGGTTCCAGCGCGGCGTCCGGCAGCGGGGTTCCGGACCGGCGGACGGCGTCCAGCAGCGCGACGAGCGTGCGGCGGAAGCCCTCCTCGTCGCCGCCCTCCATCTCGGCGAGCAGCTCGTCGTCCAGCCCGTTCAGCTCGGCGAGGTGGGCGTCGTCCACCCTCACCTGGCCCTCCCCCATGATCCGTACGATCACGTCGGCCTCCTCGGCTCGGGCCCCGGCGCCCGGCTACTGCTTGTCGAAGCGCGGGGTGTCCTGCGGCTGCTGCTGGGACTGCCCCTGACCGGTGCCGCCCTCGATGGCCTGCTGCGGGGAGCCCCCGGCCAGCTCGGCCTTCATGCGCTGCAGTTCCAGCTCTACATCCGTACCACCGGAGAGCCGGTCCAGCTCGGCCTGGATGTCGTCCTTGTGCATGCCGGAGGGGTCGTCCAGGGCACCGGAGGCGAGCAGCTCGTCGATGGCGCCGGCCCGGGCCTGCATCTGGGCGGTCTTGTCCTCGGCGCGCTGGATGGCGAGGCCGACGTCGCCCATCTCCTCGGAGATGCCGGAGAACGCCTCGCCGATGCGGGTCTGGGCCTGGGCGGCGGTGTAGGTGGCCTTGATGGTCTCCTTCCGGGTGCGGAAGGCGTCCACCTTGGCCTGGAGGCGCTGGGCCGCGAGGGTGAGCTTCTCCTCCTCGCCCTGGAGGGTGGCGTGCTGCGACTCCAGATCGCCGACCTGCTGCTGGAGCGCGGCCTTGCGGGACAGCGCCTCGCGGGCCAGGTCCTCCCGGCCGAGCGCGAGCGCCTTGCGGCCCTGGTCCTCCAGCTTGGCGGACTGCTGCTGGAGCTGGTTCAGCTGGAGTTCCAGGCGCTTGCGGCTGGTCGCCACGTCGGCGACGCCGCGCCGCACCTTCTGCAGCAGCTCCAGCTGCTTCTGGTAGGAGTAATCGAGGGTCTCGCGCGGATCCTCGGCCCGGTCCAGGGCCTTGTTCGCCTTCGCGCGGAAGAGCATCCCCATACGCTTCATGACACCGCTCATGGGCTTCGCGCGCCCCCTTCTGACGGACTCCAGCTCACCGATCCTGCGACAAGACCCACAGTACGGGCCCTGTCTCCATTACCGCACTGTTCGCCGGGTGATGCGCTCATCCCCGAGGACGACTGCGGACCGCTCCGCTCCGGCGCAAGGAGTAGGTGATCCCACCCCCACGTCCCCCCTGTCCCCTTCGGACGTCCGGCGTTGCCGGATCGTTCCCCACCGGGCTGGGGTCCATGCCGGTGCAGCCCTTACCCTTGGGATTTGTGTTCCGTAGCCGTGCCAAGGAAGAGAAGGCCCCCGCCACCAAGGCGGCGGTGACCGACTCCAAGCAGCCCCGTGACCCGCAGGCCCCCAAGGGCAGGCCCACGCCCAAGCGCAGTGAGGCCCGTACCCAGCGCCGCAGCGTCGCCCATACGCCGACGAACCGCAAGGAGGCCGCCAAGCGCCAGCGCGAGGAGCGGCGGCAGGCCCTGGAACGGCAGCGCCAGGCGCTCGCCAACGGGGACGAGCGCTATCTGCCCGCCCGGGACAAGGGCCCGGTCCGCCGGTTCGCCCGGGACTGGGTCGACTCGCGGTTCAACGTGGCGGAGTTCTTCCTGCCGCTCGCCGTGGTCATCCTGGTGCTGAGCGTGGTCCGGGTCGGCGCGATCCAGAGCATCGCGCTGCTGCTGTGGCTGATCGTGATCGTGCTGATCGTGCTGGACGCGGCCTTCAGCGGCTTCCGTCTGAAGAAGCGGCTCGCCGAGCGCTTCCCGGACGAGAACACCCGTGGCGCGGTCGCCTACGCGCTGATGCGGTCCCTCCAGATGCGCCGGCTCCGTCTGCCCAAGCCCCGGGTCAAGCGCGGAGAGCGGCCCTGAACGCCGACGCGTTCACCGGGGGCGCCTCCCCGGCCCGGCCGCACGAGCTGGGCGGGCTGCGCGACCTCGTGTCCCAGGAGCTGGTGACCCGGCAGCTGGACGAGCAGATAGCCGGGCGGTTCCCGGTCGGGCGGCGGCTGCGGGTGCTCGACGTGGGGATGGGCCAGGGCGCGCAGGCGCTGCGGCTGGCCCGGCTCGGCCACGAGGTGACCGGGGTCGAACGGGACCCCAGGATGATCGCCGCCGCCCGCGCGGCCCTGGCCCGGGAGCCGGAGGGCATCCGGCAGCGGGTGCGGCTGGTGCAGGGCGACGGCCGGGACACCGGGGTGCACTTCCTGCCGGGCGGCTTCGACGTGGTGCTCTGCCACGCCGTACTGATGTACGTGGAGGACCCCGACCCGCTGGTGGCGGGCCTGGCCCGGATGCTGGCCCCGGGCGGCCTCCTCTCCCTCCTGGTCCGCAACGGCGACGCCCTCGCCATGCGGCCGGGCCTCGGCGGCGACTGGGCGGACGCCCTGGCCGCCTTCGACACCACCACCTACCGCAACCGCCTGGGCCTGGACGTG
The DNA here is from genome assembly GCF_055583025.1 of Streptomyces sp. NPDC104831. Classification (NCBI taxonomy): domain Bacteria; kingdom Bacillati; phylum Actinomycetota; class Actinomycetes; order Kitasatosporales; family Streptomycetaceae; genus Streptomyces; species Streptomyces sp. NPDC104831. The sequence continues at coordinate 10,677 of NZ_JBVJOT010000080.1, read as the reverse complement.
CGCGCCGACCGGCTGTCCGCCCTGACCGCCACGCTCGCCGGGATCGCCGCCCCGCTGCAGGCCTGGTACGGCGTGCGGGTCTTCACGGACACGGCGGCGCAGAACGCGGCGCTCCCCCAGGACCTGCCGACGCTGCTGGAGGTCGAGGAGCGGGCCGGGCGCACGGACCCCTATCGCGGGGTGGCGGCGCTGCTGCATCTGTGCGGGGTACGGGGCTGAGCCCGTTCGGGGCAACCGCGCGGGACGGCCGGTCACCGTGCGGTGAGACTCGGGGCATGGACGCTTCCCGTATCCGCGCGCGGGTCCGTACGGCCGCCCGCGCCGCCGCCCTTCTGTGCTGCGCGGCCCTCGCCGCCGGCTGCACCACCCCCGCGGTCCCGGCCGGCCGGGACGTCCCGGCGGCCACCGGGGCGGCCGTGCCCATGGCGGCGGGCGATCTGCAGAGCCAGTACCTGCGGGTCATCAAGGAGGTGCTGCCGTCGGTCGTGCAGATCCAGGCGAGCCGGGACCTGGGCTCCGGGGTGGTGTACGACGGCAACGGGCACATCGTCACCAACGCGCACGTCGTCGGCACGGAGAAGACGTTCCAGGTGACCACGGCCAACAACGAGGAGCCGCTCACCGCGCGCCTGGTCTACTCCTATCCCGAGCAGGACCTCGCCGTGATCCGGCTGGACCGGATGCCGGACGGGCTGAGACCGGCGGTGTTCGGGGACTCCGGGAAGGTGGCGGTGGGCCAGATCGTGCTGGCCATGGGGTCGCCGCTGGGGCTGTCGTCCAGCGTGACCCAGGGCATCGTCTCGGCGACCGGGCGGACCGTCAGCGAGGGCGACTCGGGCGGCGGCACGGGCGCGACCATCGCGAACATGGTGCAGACCTCGGCCGCGATCAACCCGGGCAACAGCGGCGGCGCGCTGGTCGACCTGGAGGGGCGGGTGATCGGCATCCCGACGCTGGCGGCGGTCGACCAGAGCCTCGGCGGCGGCGCGGCGCCGGGCATCGGGTTCGCCATCCCGGCGTCGATGGTGAAGACGGTCGCCGACCAGATCGTCAAGGAGGGCAAGGTCGTCGACTCCGGGCGGGCGGCCCTCGACATCACCGCGCGGACCGTCCTGGACGACCGCTACCGGCCGGTCGGGGTGGCGGTGGTCATGGCCCCCGCGGGCGGCGCGGCCGACAAGGCGGGCCTCCGGCCGGGTGACATCATCACCGGGCTGGGCGGCCGGCGGATCACCGACCTCACCTCGCTCGCCGAGGCCCTCGCCGCGGCGCAGCCGGGCCGGCGGACATCGGTGACCTTCCTCCGCGACGGCGACGAGCACACGGTCCAGGTGACGCTGGGCGAGCAGTGAGGAGAGGAGTCCCCCCTCCCCACCGCGGGCGCCGGTCCGGTCAGGCGTCGGCGTGCAGGCTCATCGGCCCGTAGATCTCGGTGCCCTCCTCGAACAGCCGCACCTGGTCGGCCCCGCCCTCCTGCAACGCCTTCCAGTTCTCGCCGATCCAGGACTCGGCATCGCCCTGCGTGGTGAACTCCTCGGGCCGGACGGCGGGCTGGACCTCCGTCCCGTCGGCCTTCTCGAACCGCCACGTCCATGCCGTCATACAGGCCTCCTTTGATCCAACACCTGCTGGCAGCCTAGCCGGAAGCGCAAGACCCACCGGGACAGGCGAAAATCGGTCCGTGGACATCACTCTGCTCGGTACCGGCGCCCCCGCGGGACTGCCTCGCCCCGACTGCTCCTGCGCCGTCTGCGCGACCGCGCTCGGGCCGGACGCGCGGGCCGCGACCGCGGTGCTCGTGGACGGCTCGCTGCTGCTCGACCTCACACCGGGCGCGGCGTTCGCGGCCGCGCGCGCCGGGCATTCGCTGGGCGGGGTACGGCAGGTGCTGCTGTCGCACCCGCACGACGGCCCGGCGGTGGAGGTGCCGGCCGGGCTGCCGCAGCCCGGCCGGGTGCCGGACGGACGGGAGTTGGCGCTGCTGACGGGCCATCGGGTGCGGGCGGTGGCGATGGACGCGGGCGGCACCGGGTACGCGGTGACCGGACCGGACGGGCAGCGGCTGCTGTACCTGCCGCCGGGCGGGGCGCCGGCCGGCCTGGAGCAGAGCGGCGCGCAGTCCTACGACATGGTGCTCGCGGACGTCGTGAACCGGCCGGACGCGCTCGCCCGGCTCCGGGCGGTCGGCTCGGCGGGCCCCACGACGGACGTCGTCGCCGTCCACCTCGGCCACGACGTGCCCGGCGGCGCGGAGTTGCGGCGCCGGCTCGCGGCGGCCGGGGCGCGGACGGTGCCGGACGGCACGACGCTGGTGGTCGGGGCGTACGAGGAGGTGCCGGACGTGCCGCGCCGCACGCTGGTGCTGGGCGGGGCCCGTTCGGGCAAGTCGGTGGAGGCCGAGCGGCGGCTGGAGGCGTTCCCGGGCGTGCTGTACGTGGCGACGGGCGGCACGCGGGGCGGGGACACCGAGTGGGCGGCGCGGGTGGCCGCGCACCGGGAGCGGCGGCCGGGGTCGTGGCGCACGGCGGAGACGACCGACCTGGTGCCGCTGCTCGCGCAGGACGGGCCGCCGGTGCTGGTCGACTGCCTGTCGCTGTGGCTGGCGGACGCGATGGATGCCGTGGGGGCCTGGGACGACGCGGAGTGGGCGGGCGGGGGCGAGAAGTCGCTGCGGGAGCGGGTGCGGGAACTGACCGACGCCGTGCGCTCCACCCGGCGCACCGTGGTCGCGGTCTCCAACGAGGTCGGCTCGGGCATCGTCCCCGCGACCGCCTCCGGCCGCCGCTACCGCGACGAACTGGGCCGCCTGAACGCGGCGTTCGCGAACGAGTGCGAGCAGGTGGTGCTGGTGGTGGCGGGTCAGGCGCTGGTGCTGCGGGGCTGAGCGGGCGGGCAGCCCCGCAAGGGGTGCGGGGGCTCCGTCCCCGTGCGGCTTTGCCGCGGGGCGCGCGCGGCCCCCGCGCGTTCGCGGGCGACGGCGGCCGGGCACTACCCCGTGCCCTTGCGCGCCACCACCCGGTAGCCGTTGGAGAACCGGGTCCGCCGGAACAGCGGAGCGCCCCCGCGGTCCAGGGCCGAGGCCAGCGCCCGCGCCGGCGTGGCGGCCAGGCGGAGCGCCGGGTGGGCGTGGAGCAGGGACAGCGCGACGGCCGCCGAGAGGTCGTGGGGGACGTGCGCGGCCCCGCGGTCCACGACGAGGAGGGCGCAGCCCAGTCCGGCCAGTTCCGCGCACAGGTTGGCCCGCGGCACCAGGTGCAGGTGGCGCGGCTGCCCGTAGGGGAGCCACCACCGGCCCAGCAGCGCCGCGAAGAGGCAGGCGGGGTCCGGTACCTCCACGACCAGGTGGCCGCCGGGCCGCAGCACGGTCAGCGCGGCGCGGAGTTCGGCGCGCGGGTCGGGGGCGTGTTGCAGATGGTGGAACATCGTGACCACGTCGTAGCGGGCGCGCAGCCGGGCCGCCATCCGGGGGGTCGTCAGATAGCCCCGGTGCGCCTCCTCCACGCGGCCCTCCAGCAGCGCCTGTTCGACCCGGGCGGTGGGGTCGAGGCCGTCGAAGCTGGTGTACGGGAAGAACTCCTTCGCCGCCTCGGGGAAGCGGGCGTGCCCCGTGCCGACGTCCAGCCAGCTCTCCGGCTCGCCAAGCTCCGACAGGCGCCACGCGGCGGCCCGGTGGCGGCGCCGCACCGCGCGGGCGGACAGGATCCGGCCGGCGAACTCCTCCAGCTGTCTCTCGTAGAAGTCCCGGTGGAAGAAGGCGAGTCCCTCCGCGCTCAGCCGGGGGTTCTGGAAGGCGTGGCCGCAGTCCCCGCAGGCGTCGAGGGCGAACGTGCCGGCCCGGTGGCGCAGCGGGTCGGGCGCGCGCAGCCGGGTGCGCAGCCGCCGGGAGCCGCACCAGGGGCAGTCCTCGCGGCGGGGTTCCTGGAAGGGGTCGTGCGGGGTGGTGAACTGCGGGGTGAGGGGCGAGGTCGGCATGGGCGGCTCCCTGTGCGACATTCCGCGGCAAAGCGGAACGTATGGGATGCCGATCCGAGGTGCAAAGACATCGTGGTGGTGTGGTGGCGATGTGGCGCGGGACCGTTCGCGCGCGGGCGGTACTGTTCGGCGAATGAGCAGCCTTAATCTGGACGACTTCACCGATCTGATCGAGCGCCCGGACGGGGGCGTACGCCGTGACGCCGAGGCCCTGCGGGAGCGCCGGATCGTGCCGCCCGGGGCGCTGGGCCGCCTGGACGAGCTGGGCGAGTGGCTGGCCGCCGCGCGCGGCGAGGTGCCGGTACGGCCGGTCGGACAACCCCGGGTGGTGCTCTTCGCCGGTGACCACGGCGTCGCCGAACTGGGCGTCTCCGCGCGGCCCGCGGGCGGCGCGGAGCAGCTGGTGCGGGCGGTGCTGGAGGGCGCGAGCCCGGTGTCGGTGCTCGCCCGCCGGCTGGAGGTGCCGGTGCGGGTCGTGGACATGGCGGTGGACTGCCCGCCGGACGCCTTCCCGCCGGACGTCGTGCGGCACCGGGTGCGGCGCGGCAGCGGCCGGATCGACATCGAGGACGCGCTCACCCTGGAGGAGGCCGAGGCCGCGCTGCGGGCCGGGGTCGCCATCGCCGACGAGGAGGCCGACTCGGGGACCGACCTGGTGGTGCTCGGCGACGTCAGCGTGGGCGGGACGACGCCGGCGGCGGTGCTGATCGCCGCGCTGTGCGGCACCGACGCGTCCGTGGTGACCGGGCGCGGCGGGCTCGCCATCGACGACCTGGCGTGGATGCGCAAGTGCGCGGCGATCCGGGACGGGCTGCGGCGGGCCCGGCCGGTGCTCGGGGACCAGCTCCGGCTGCTGGCGGCCGTGGGCGGCGCGGACCTCGCGGCGATGACCGGGTTCCTGTTGCAGTGCGCGGTGCGCAGGCTGCCGGTGGTCCTCGACGGGGTCGTGGCCGCCGCGTGCGCGATGGTCGCCCAGCGGGTCGCCTTCCGGGCGCCGGACTGGTGGCTGGCCGGGCACGACAGCGGGGAGCCGGGGCAGGCGAAAGCGCTGGACCGGATGGCCCTGGAGCCGTTGCTGGAGCAGGGGGTGAGGGTCGGCGAGGGCGTGGGCGCCCTGCTGGCGCTGCCCCTGGTCCGGGCCGCCGCCGCGCTGGCCGCGGAGCTTCCCGAGAAGGAGCCGGAGGAGCCGGTGGGGCCGGTGGAGAAGGAGCCGGAGGAGAAGGAACAGTCCCTGGACTGATGCCGCGCATGGCATGAAAAGTGCGATTTACTCTGATTGCTCTGATCACACACATATGATCTTCCGCTATGGAGGATGCCCGAATTGCCGTGATGCGGCGAGTGAGGGTGCGGTGGGCCGCCGGGGCGTCCCGGCGGGCCGCCGCGTTCGCCGTCTGGTACCTGCGGACCGTCGCGTTCGTCAACTTCCTCAGCGCGGTGTGGGTCTCGCTCGGCCAGGACGTGCGCCGGCACAACCAGGACGACCTCTTCACGCCGTACCTGCTGACGGCCGGCTTCGCCTCCGGCGTCTTCACCGCCTTCCTGGCCGTCACCACCCGCCGCCGCAAGCGGGCCGCGTGGATCCTGAACCTGGTGCTGAGCGGGCTCTTCCTGGCCCTGCTCGCGTTCGCCATGACCTTCCCGGAGATCCGGCGGTACGCGCAGAACTGGGTGTCCCTGGCGCTGACCGCCGCCTTCGTGGCCGCGCTGCTCACCGGCCGCCGGGAGTTCTACGCCACGGGCGACCGGTCCAACCCCCGGCTGGCGGCGGCCGTGGCCGTCGGCGGCGGCCTGGCCGCGAGCCTGCTCGCCGGGCTGCTGGTCACGGTCACCGACCAGGCGCCGGGGGCGGCCCGTTCGACGTTCCCGGAACGCTGGTACTACGGCGCCCTGCGACTGGTGTCGGTCTCGGCCGAGGAGTCCCGCTTCCCCGGCATCGACCCGCCCACCTGGGTGAACGTGGCCGTCAACGTGCTCAGCACCGCGCTCCTGCTCGCCGTCCTGTACGCCGCCTTCCGCTCCCGGCGAGCCGTCGACCCGCTCACCGAGGACGACGAGAAACGGCTGCGGGAGCTGCTGGAGCGGCACGGTGAACGGGACTCGCTCGGCTACTTCGCGCTGCGCCGGGAGAAGAGCGTGGTGTGGTCGCCGACCGGGAAGGCCGCCGTCGTCTACCGCGTCGTCGGCGGGGTGAGCCTCGCGTCCGGGGACCCGCTCGGGGACCCGGAGGCCTGGCCGGGGGCGATCGTGCCGTGGCTGGCCGAGGCGCGGGCGCACGGGTGGATCCCGGCGGTGATGGGCGCGGGCGAGGAGGCCGGGACGGTCTACGCCCGGCACGGCCTGGACGCGCTGGAACTCGGGGACGAGGCGATCGTGGAGGTCGCCGGGTTCACGCTGGAGGGCCGGGCCATGCGCACCGTCCGGCAGGCGTACAACCGGGTGCGGCGGGCCGGGTACCGGGTGCGCGTCCGGCGCCACGAGGACATCCCGGCGCCCGAGATGGCGTACCTCGTCGAGCGCGCCGACGACTGGCGGGACGGCGCGACCGAGCGCGGCTTCAGCATGGCGCTGGGCCGGCTCGGGGACCCCCGGGACGGCCGGTGCGTGATGCTGGAGTGCACGGACGCCGAGGGGCGGCTGCGGGCGCTGCTGTCCTTCGTGCCGTGGGGCCCCGACGGGCTGTCGCTGGACCTGATGCGGCGGGACCGGGACTGCGGCAACGGGCTGGTGGAGTTCATGGTCATCGAGCTGCTGCGGCGCGCCCGCGAGATGGGGATCACCCAGGTCTCGCTCAACTTCGCCATGTTCCGCTCGGTCTTCGAACGTGGCGCGCGCCTCGGCGCCGGACCGGTGCTGAGGCTGTGGCGGTCGCTGCTCGGCTTCTTCTCCCGCTGGTGGCAGATCGAGTCGCTGTACCGCGCCAACGCCAAGTACCGGCCCGTCTGGGAACCGCGCTTCCTGCTCTTCGAGAAGAGCGCGGACCTGCCGCGCATCGGCCTCGCCTCGGCCCGCGCGGAAGGGTTCCTGGGGGCACCGAGACCACCCCGGTGGCCGCGCCGCGGGCAGCCGCGGACCCACCGATGACCGTACGGGGACGAGGGACACGTGAAGGGAACGCCCGCCCGCTGGGCCCGAGCCGAGTGGGGCCCGCTGTACGCCGCCGTGCGCGGCCCGCTGCGCGGACGGCGGCTGCCGGTGCCGCCGATGACCCTGGCCGCGGTGGGCCTGACGGCCTTCCTCCAGTACGCGCAGAACCAGCCGTGGGGATGTCCGCTCGTGCGGAACCTGGGTGCCGTGCGGGCCGACGACCCGCTGTGGACGGCCCTGCTGCGCACCCCGCTGTCGCTGTTCGTGCCCGCGCCGGACCTGCCGGTGTGGGGGGCGCTGGCGCAGATCCTGCTGGTGTTCGGGATCGCCGAGCTGTGCCTGGGCCGGTGGCGGACGCTGACCGTCGCCTACGCCGCCACGCTCGCCGGGACCCTGTACGCGCGCCTCGGCGTCACCCTCGGCGCGCACGCCCCGTTCGGGCTGCCGTGGACCGACGCGCAGGTGGTGGACACCGGCCCGTCGGCGGCGGTCGTGGGGCTCGCGGTGTACGTCGGCTGGCGGTACGGCGCCTACGCGACGGCGGGCGCGGTGACCCTGGCGATGGTGGCCGAGGTGCTGCTGAAGGAGAACCTGGCGGGCAAGGAGCACCTGGCCGCGCTCACCGCGGTCGGGCTGCTGTGCCTGCTGGCCGCCCTGCGGGACCGCCAGGGCCGCTCCCGTCCCCCTCGCCGGCCGGCCGCCTGGCCCGCACCCGGGGCGGGCACCCCGCCGGCCCGGCCGTGACCCCCGTCCGTCAACCCTGATCCCCGCCCGTCCCCCGGGGTCCGCCGGGGCCCGGGGCCGTCGGTACCCTGCGCCGGTGGTCACGTCCTCCTCGTCCTCCTCGTCCTCTTCGTCGTCCCCGTCACCGCCCCCTCCCCCGCCCTCCGTGTCCGACGGTCCGCGGTTCGCCTTCGGGACGCTCACCGTGCTGCCCGTGCGGGTGCGCCGCTGGGACCGGGCGGCGGCGCGCGGCGGGATGCTGTGCGCCCCGGCGGCCGGGCTGGTCGTCGGCGCCGCCGCGGCCGGGCTCGGGCTGCTGCTGCTAGGCCTGGGCGCCGGTCCGCCGCTCGCCGCCGTCGCCTCGGTCGCCGTACCCGCCGCGCTGACCCGCGGGCTGCACCTGGACGGGCTGGCGGACACCGCCGACGGGCTGGGCAGCGGCAAGCCCGCCGAGGACGCGCTGCGGATCATGAAGCAGTCGGACATCGGGCCGTTCGGGGTGCTCACCCTCGTCCTGGTGCTGCTGGCCCAGGTCGCGGTGCTGGCCCAGCTCTACGGCGGCTCCTGGGCGCGCGGCGCGCTCGCCGCCGTGGTCTCCGCGGTCGCGGCCCGGCTCGCGCTCACCCTGGCCGCCCGCGCCGGGGTGCCGCCCGCCCGCCCGGAAGGACTCGGGGCGGCGGTGGCCGGGGTGGTGCCGGGGGGCGCCGCCCTGGCCGTCGCGGCCGGGGTGACGGCGGCGGCCGGGGCGGCGGGCGCCTGCCTCGGCGGGTACGACGCCGTGCGCGCCGCCCTCGCGGTGGCCGCCGGTCTCGCGGCCGCCGAAGCGCTGCTGCGGCGGTGCGTGCGCCGGTTCGGCGGAGTGACCGGGGACGTGTTCGGCGCGCTCGCGGAGACGACCGCGACGACCGTGCTCGTCGTGCTCGCGCTCGGCCGCTAGCCACCGCCGCGGAGCCCTCCACGGAGCCGTCCGGCAAGCCCTCCGTGGACACGGCGCCACACGCGGGTGAACACCCGAAGGAATGAGCGAACGCACCCACGCGCGTAGTCTCGTCCCGGGTGTTCGCCGACAGGGTGAAGGCCCCGGTTGCCACCTGTTCCCAGGCCTGGGCCTAGGGTCGGCTGTCGGGCCCGGTCGACCCACCCATTTCGGCCACTGCAACTTCACATCGGAAGCGAGAACTCACCACCGTGACTGCTCTGACTCTCAGCACCGCCGCGGCGCCCGGCCTGCGGGCCGACGCGATCGTGATCGGTGTCGCCAAGGGCGCCCAGGGGCCCGTCGTCGCGCCGGGCGCCGAGGCCGTGGACAAGGCGTACGACGGCAAGCTGGCCGGCGTCCTGGAGACCCTCGGCGCCTCGGGTGCCGAGGGCGAGCTGACGAAGCTGCCCGCACCGGCCGGCTTCAAGGCCCCGCTCCTGGTGGCGGTGGGCCTGGGCGCCGAGCCCACGGGCGACGACGCCGGCTACGACGCCGAGGCGCTGCGCAAGGCCGCCGGTGTGGCCGCCCGCGCGCTCACCGGATCGAGGAAGGCCGCGTTCGCGCTGCCCGTCGACGGCCCCGGCGCGCTCGGCGCCATCGGCGAGGGCGTCCTGCTCGGCGCCTACTCCTTCGACGTCTACAAGGGCGGCGCCCAGGAGGCGAAGAACGCCCGGGCCAAGAACGGCAAGGCGCCGCTGGCCGAGGCCGCGCTGCTCGGCGGCAAGCCGCGCGACGCCGCCCACAAGGGCGCGCTCGCCCGCGCCGTCGCGGTCTGCGAGGAGCTGAACCGCGCCCGCGACCTGATCAACATGCCGCCGAACGACCTCACCCCCGCCGCCTTCGCCGCCCTCGCGCAGACCGCGGCCAAGGAGCACGGCATCAAGGTGCAGGTGCTCGACGACAAGGCCCTGGCCAAGGGCGGCTACGGCGGCATCCTCGGCGTCGGCGGCGGCTCGGCGGCCACCCCGCGCCTGGTCAAGCTGTCGTACAAGCACCCGAAGGCGGACAAGCACCTGGCCCTCGTCGGCAAGGGCATCACCTACGACTCGGGCGGCATCTCGCTGAAGCCGGCCGGGCACAACGAGACGATGAAGTGCGACATGAGCGGCGCCGCCGCCGTGTTCGCCGCGGTCGTCGCCGCCGCCCGGCTCGGCCTGGAGGTCGACGTCACCGGCTGGCTGGCGCTGGCCGAGAACATGCCGTCCGGCTCCGCCGTCCGCCCCGGTGACGTGCTGCGCATGTACAGCGGCAAGACGGTCGAGGTGCTCAACACCGACGCCGAGGGCCGGCTGGTGCTCGCCGACGCGCTGTGGGCGGCCTCGCAGGAGAACCCGGACGCGATCGTCGACGTCGCCACGCTGACCGGCGCGATGATGCTGGCGCTGGGCAGCCGGACGTTCGGCATCATGGCCAACGACGACGCGTTCCGCTCCGCGGTGCACGAGGCGGCCGAGGAGGTCGGCGAGCCGGCCTGGCCGATGCCGCTGCCGGAGCACCTGCGCAAGGGCATGGACTCGCAGGTGGCCGACATCGCGAACATGGGCGAGCGCTGGGGCGGCGGGCTGGTGGCCGGCCTGTTCCTGCGCGAGTTCGTGGGCGAGGGCATCACCTGGGCGCACCTGGACATCGCCGGACCCGCGTTCAACGAGGGCGGGCCGTTCGGGTACACCCCCAAGGGCGGCACGGGCTCCGCGGTGCGGACGCTGGTCCGGCTGGCGGAGCTCACGGCCGAGGGTGACCTGGGCTGATGCCCGCCTGAGAGCCGGGGCCGGTCCGCCGTCCGGGGGGGGGGGGGGGGGGGGGGGGGGGGGGGGGAGCGGGGGGGGGGGGGGGAGGGAGGGGGGGGGGGGGGGGGGGGGAGAAAGGGGGAAAGGAAGGGGACAACCTCAAGCCACCAGCTTCCCGACCCTCCCCTG
>NZ_JBVJOT010000079.1:0-30110 GCF_055583025.1 Streptomyces sp. NPDC104831 | reverse complement strand
CTTTTTGTTTTTTTTCCTCTTGCTTTTCCGCGCTCTCCCGGAGAGGCCTTTCCCCCCCCCCCCCCCCCCCGCACAGGGACCCCCCCCCCCCCCCCCCCCCCCCCCCCCGCTCCATCGGTCCGGTGGATCAGCTGCCGGACTCCCCGTTCAGGGACAGGATCGACACATCCTCCAGCAGGTGCGCCAGCGCGCCGTCGCGCTTGACGTTCGAGGAGTTCTCGGTGCACTGCTGCGTCATGTCGTCCGACAGGATCGGCAGGTCGTTGATCGGCACGATGTTGGCAATGGGGACGCTGATGTCGTTCAGGCCGATGCACGGCTTGTTGAAGGAGCCCTGGATCAGGGCGATCTGCGGGCTCATGTTCCCGTACGTGGCCGAGTTGCCGTAGCTCTGCCAAGCGCCGTTGCCGTTGGCGGCGGTCGGGCCGCTGTCGTTGCCGATCGCCAGCGCCTGCGGTGCCACGGCGGCCGAGGCGCCCACGGCCGAGGCGGCGACGGCCGCGGTGGCAACAATCTTCTTGATCACTGGCCAGTCCTTTCTGAGAAAAACCCCGTCCACCGGAGCGCATTGGTCAACTCCCCGGCCACCGCATGGTTTCTGCCGTTCACCCCGACGGCCGATACGCCGGGCTGGTGGTGCGCTTTTCGGATTGGTGCCCGCCGTCACCCCGTGCGCGTCGGGGAGCCAACCGGGTGAATCGGCGGAACCATTCCCGACGCGCCGGGTTGATGAGGCCGTAGGGCATGCGTCGCTACGAGGAAAGGAACGCGAAGTGCTCAAGAAGGCAATGGTCGCCGCCGCGACCGCCGCTTCTGTCGTGGGAATGGCGGTGGCGGCCGCGCCGCAGGCGCTTGCCATCGGCAACGACGACGGCCCGACCGTCGCGAACGGCAACGGCGCCAATTCGTCATGGGGAAACTCGGCCACCAAGGGCGACATGAGCCCGCAGCTGTCCCTGGTCCAGGGCTCGCTGAACAAGCCGTGCCTCGCTCTCGAGGACATCCAGATCCCGATCCTGAACATCGTGCCGATCAACGACGTTCCGATCCTGTCGGACGATCTGGACCAGCAGTGCAGCGACAACTCGTCGAACATCAAGCGCGACGGTGCGCTCTCGCACATCCTGGAGGACCTGTCGGTCCTTTCGGCCAACGGCGAAGGCTGAGCCGAGCCAACCGGGGCCCGGGCTGTCCGCTGCGTCGTCTGCGGGCCGCCCGGGCCTTTTCCACTTACCTCAGGCGAGGGAAGAACGCACGGGCAAGCGGTGCGATCGGGTGATTATCACGCCATTCGTGTTCCACCGTTTCGCGTTGTGTCTATTCCTCGTTGCGTGCCGCGACCGTTCACGTCGGGCTCGCACGGTTCTGGCCGTCATCGGGGCGTTGCCCCGGAGAAGGGAAAAATCATGAAGAAGACCGCCGCCGCCGTCACGGGCGCAGTTCTGGCACTGGGCCTGGCCGGTCCCGCCTTCGCCGACGCCGGGGCCTCCGGCGCCGCCGTCGGCTCCCCGGGCGTCATCTCCGGCAACGTCATCCAGGTCCCGATCCACGTGCCGATCAACATCTGCGGCAACACCATCGACATCATCGCGCTGCTGAACCCGACGTTCGGCAACGTCTGCGTCAACGACTGACGTTCGGCGCGCGTTTCACCAGCTTCCCCGGCTGTGTACTGGCCGGCCCCGGACCGCCGAATGCGTCGTCCGCGGGCCGGCCTTCCCACTTCTTTGAGCAGGAAGACCACGAAAGTGCGACACACTCTCAGCAAAGGCATGGCCGTAGCCGCCGCCGCGACGGGCGTGCTGTCCTTGTACGGCGGCTCCGCGCTCGCCGACACCCACGCGCACGGCACGGCCCAGGGTTCGCCCGGTGTGCTGTCCGGCAACAACGTCCAGGTGCCGGTGAGCATCCCGGTCAACGTCTGCGGCAACACCATCGACGTGGTGGCCGCGTTGAACCCGGCGTTCGCCAACTCCTGCGCCAACGTGGCCCACGCCCCGAAACCGCAGGAGACCGGCCGTCACCATGACGGCTACGGCGACGACTCCGACGACGCGGACCACGGCACCGGCACCCCGCCGAGCCCCGGCGGCACCCACACCGCACCCCCGTACGGCGGCGAGAAGACGACGCCCCCTCCGTACGGCGGCGAGACGACATCGCCCCCGCACGGCGGCGGCCCGACGACCTCACCTCCGTACGGCGGCGAGGAGACCACTCCGCCTCCCTACGGTGGCGAGGAGACCACCGCGCCCCCGTACGGCGGTGAGGAGACGACCCCGCCTCCGTACGGCGGTGAGGAGACCACTCCGCCTCCGTACGGTGGCGAGGAGACGACCCCGCCTCCGTACGGCGGTGAGGAGACCACTCCGCCTCCGTACGGTGGCGAGGAGACCACTCCGCCTCCGTACGGTGGCGAGGAGACGACCCCGCCTCCTTACGGTGGCGAGGAGAGCACCCCGCCCCCTTACGGCGGCGAGGACTCACCCGCGAAGCCGCCCGTGCTCGCGCAGACCGGTGGGGAGTCCCGGACCATGTTCGCGGCCTCCGGTGCCGGCGCCCTGCTGATCGGGGCCGGGGCGATCCTCTACCGACGCGGCCGGACCGCCTGCCGTCGCTAGCGCACCGGGTGCCGGACCCAGCGCCCGGCACCCGCCGCCGGCAGGTCGTGCACCGGGCTGTGTGCCCGCTTTCGCTCGCGTTGGCCCGTGCGGGGGGTTCCGGGGCCGGACGCGGCGACCACACTGGCGTTCTTCCTACAAATATGACTGAGTGTCAGGAGTGCGTGACATGTGGTGACGTGAAGAGGGGAGTGGTGGACATGGCCTCACGACGGTTCCGGACGGCGGCCCGGCGCGTGACATCGGTCGTCGCGTCGTTCGTCGCGTTCGTCGCCCCGGCGCTCGCCGGGGCCGGCCCCGGCTTCGCCGCCGACGATCCCGGGGCTCCCGCCTCGGCACGCTCCCTTCCGGTCTTCGGGGCGTTCCTCGACTCCGGGCCCGCCGGGGTCGCGCGGATGGCGGAGCTGAGCCGCTGGCTCGACGGGGCCGAGGTGAAGGTCGCCCACACCTATCTGCCCGGCGGCCTCTGGGAGGACATCGAGGGCCCGCCAGGCTTCCTGGACGCCTGGGCCGGCTGGCGGCGCGAGCAGGCGGACCGGACGCTCGTCCTCAACGTGCCGATGCAGGAGCGCAACGAGGAGGACGTCCCCGACGAGGAGGTGCGCGGCCTGCTGCGGCAGGGCGCGGCCGGCGCGTTCGACGGGCACTTCAGGACCCTGGCCGAGCGGCTGGTCGCGCTGGGCGTGCCGGACACGGTGCTCGTCCTGGGCTGGGAGATGAACGGCATCACCTACACCCACCGCTGCGCACCGGACCCGGCGGCCTGGAAGACGTACTGGAACAGGATCGTCACCACCATGCGCGCGGTGCCGGGCCAGCGCTTCCGGTTCGACTTCGCGCCGAGCCGCGGCCGGGACGCCGTGCCCTGGACCGAGTGCTACCCCGGGGACGGCACGGTCGACATCATCGGCATGGACTCCTACGACCAGCCGGCCGGAGTGACCTTCGACGAGCAGGTGAGCGAGCCCTACGGCCTCCAGCGGCACGTCGACTTCGCCGCGGCCCACGGCAAGCCGGCGTCGTACCCGGAATGGGGACTGTTCCGCAACGGCGACAACGCCGAGTACATGCGGCGCATGCTCGCCTGGATCGACGAGCACCGGCCGGTGTACAACACGCTGACCGACTACTGCCCGCACGGCGTGTGGCAGTGCCCGGCCAACCCCCGCTCGGCGCGGGTCTACCGCACCACCCTGTCCGGCCGTCCCGGCGAGCCGCCCCTGCCGCCGCCCGCCTGCTCGCCGGGCCTCGGCGACTGGGCCGCCTACTGGTTCGGCCGCGAGCTGTGCCTCCGCTTCGAGCGGTGGCCGCTGCCGGACTAGACCGGCCGGTCCCGGCCGCGTTCCCGCCACCGGTGCCGCACCTCCCTGCCCCGCTGCCGGGCGACCGCCCCGCACAGCGCGGCCGTCAGCAGCGGGGCGGTGGGCCCACCGGCCATCAGCAGCCGCCGGCTGACGACGCGTTCGGGCCGCCAGTGCCGCTTGTACGGCTCGTCGCCGCGCAGCAGGCTCAGCGTGCCGTGCCCGCCGCCGACCGTCAGCTCGGAGCAGGCGTCCAGCAGCATCACCGCCACGTCCGCCCGGCGTTCCCGCAGACCCGGATGGGCGCCGTAGAGGTAGCCGCCGGCCATGCCGCCCGAGAGCAGGGTCAGATCGACGGCCACCACCTCCTCGCCGAGCCGGAACTCGGTGACCACCGCGTTCCCCGAGCGCACCATCGGGCCCACCGCGCGCAGCAGGTGCGCCTGGAACCGGGGCCGCAGGTGCTCGCCCGTCACGCCCCGGCCCTGCCACTGCAACCGGTGCAGCGCCAGCAGCCGGACGAGGGCCGTCTCGACCTCCGCCGGGCCCACCGTCCGCCGCCGCACGCCCAGCGCGGCCAGCCGGCGCAGCTGGGCCCGCGCCCGCTGGCCGGACTTGGCCGACGGCAGGCGGGCGATCAGCCCCTCCATGGGCAGCGCGGGCAGCTCCAGGCACGGCGAGTCGGGGAGCGCGCGGCACGGCCCGGGCCAGCGGTCGTAGACCCGCTCCACCGCACCGCCCGGGCGCACCTCGCGGAAGTCGACCAGGGCCGTGCGGGCCGCGTCCGCGAGCGCCGCGGTGAGCAGGCCGGCCGCCGGCCCGTCGTCGGCGTCGTCCAGCAGCACGTCCGCGTAGTCGGAGATCCCCGCGCCGAGCGGCAGCAGCGCGGGCAGCGGCCGGCGCACCAGCATCAGCGGCGCGGCGGCCACCAGATCGCGGCCGGCCCGCACCACCAGCAGCCGCAGCCGCCCGGGCCGGCCGTACGACAGCCACCACGAGTGCAGCCAGGCGTGGCTCTGGAACGGGGTCGCGGCGGCGCACCGGCCGAACAGCCGCCCCCAGGCGGGGGCCAGCCCGGCGAACGCGTGCGCGTCGGTGACGAGTTCGGCGGCGAGGCGGACGCTGCGGGAGCGCGCCGTGACGGTGGCGGTCACCGCCGGCCGCGCGCGTCGGCGGCGACGGCCGGTCCGGGCAGCGGGGCCGGGCCCGGCACCTCCGCCCCGGGCCGGCGTCCCGGCCGCACCAGCAGCGCGAGGCCGCCGAGCAGCCCGCCCCCGCTCGCCCCGACCAGCCCGGTCAACCCGGCCGACGGCGAGGACGGCTCGGTGGGCCGCACCGCGCGGGTGAACGGGACGAGCGACACCCGGGTGCCGGCGCGGACCGCGTCGGCGTGCCGGGCCAGGGCCCCGGCGACCGCGTTGGCCATGGCGGTGGCCTCGCCCGGGCGCGGAGAGGTGGCGGAGACGGCGACCATGGGCGCGTCCGGCGAGGTCGCCGTGCGCACCCCGGCGCGCAGCGCTGCCACCGTCACCCCGGCGCGCGCCCGGGCGTCGGCGAGCACCGCGGGCTGCGTGGCGACACGGCCGTAGGCCTGCGCGAAGCCCAGCGCGGCGGCGGTGTCGGACCGTTCGCCGGGCACGGCGAGCAGATAGCTGGTGGCCGTGTACTGGGCGGGCCGCAGCATCCCGTACCCGCCGCCCAGCAGCCCGCCCGCGAGGACCCCCGCCGCCACCAGCGACCAGGGCGGGAGCGGGCCGGGACGGGTGAGACGGGTGCCGCGGTGGCGCCGGGTGTGGTTCTCGGTCATGACAGGACGGCTTTCTGCGGGGGGCGGGACGTCGGGGCCGGGTGGGCGAGCGCCGCCGCGTAGACGTCCAGGAGCCGGGCGGCGCTGCGGGTGACGCAGTAGTGGCGGGCGGCCTCGGCGGCGGCCCGCGGACCGGGACCGGCGGCGCGGACCTCGGCGAGCGCGCGGGCGTACGCGCCGGCGTCGCACGGGACGCGCACCGCGTCCGGGGCGGCGCCGGGCGGCAGGTCCTCAAGGGCCGGGCAGGAGGTGTAGCGCACCGGCAGCCCGGCCGCGAGCGCCTCCACCACCGCCAGCCCGAACGCCTCCTCGGGCGAGGGCGCGGCGAGCACGTCCATCGCCGAGGCCAGCGCGGGCAGCAGGGGACCGGGCGAGCCGTCGGGCGGATACGGCCGCTCCCCGGTGAACAGCACCCGGCCGGCGACCCCCGCCCGGTGCGCGGCCCGCCGCAGCGCGCCCTCCTGCGGGCCGCCGCCGACCAGCAGCAGCCGGCAGTCGGCGGGCAGTCCGGCGAGGGCGTGGACCAGGACGTCGAACCGCTTGCCGGCGACGAGCCGGCCGACGCCGCCGATCACGAACGCGTCCTCGGCCAGCCCCAGGGCGGCCCGGGTACGGCGGCGGGCCGCCGGGTCGTAGGCGAACGCCGCGAGTTCGATGCCGTTGGGCACGACCGTGATGCGCGGCTCGGGCACGCCCCAGCGGGCCAGCCGGGCGGCGACGGCCGGGGACACCGCGACGGTGCTGCGGCCGAGCCGCTCGCCCAGCAGGTACAGCGCGCGGACCCCCGCGGTGAGCGGCCGGCCCTCCGTCTGGGTGTCCCCGAGGGAGTGCTCGGTGGCGACGACGGCGCGGACCCCGGCCAGCCGGGCGGCGATCCGGCCGTACAGGCAGGCCCGGTAGAGATGGGTGTGCACCAGGTCGTACCGGCCGCGCCGGATGACCCCGGTCAGCCGGGGCAGCGCGCTCACCTCGCGGTTGCCGGCCATCCCGAGGTGGATGACCCGCACCCCGTCGGCGACGAGCCCGGCGGCGACCGGCCCCGGCTCCGTCAGCGTCACCACCTCGCACTCCACCGGCAGATGCCGCAGCAGCAGCCGCAGCTGGGTCTCGGCACCGCCCACCCCGAGCCCGGTGATGACGTGCAGGACCCTCACCGCAGTCCCTCCACCGGCCGTCGGCGCCACCGGTGCAGCCGCCGTTTCAGGAACAGGCGCACGGCCGTGTCGCCCTGCCCGACGTGCACCCGCGGCAGCACGTGCCGGCCGCTCAGGGCGCCGGGGTCGATGGCGCAGGCGTAGTCGTAACCGGCCTCCCGCACGGCCGCCACGACACGCCGGTCGACCGTGCCGTACGGGTAGCAGAACCCCGTGACCGGGGCGCCGGTCACCTCCTCCAGCACGGCCCGGCTCTCGGCCGTCTCGGCCTTCAGACGGATGTCGTCGGCACGGGTGAGATCGATGTGGGCGAGCCCGTGGGAGCCGATCTCCACGCCCCGGCCGGCGGCCCGCCGGACCCCCTCGGCGGTCAGCAGCGGCTTGCGCGGGCCGAGCGGATCCCAGGCGTTGTCGCCGCCGAACCGGCCGGGCAGCACGAACAGGGTGGCCGTGCACCCCCAGCGGTCCAGCAGCGGCAGGGCGTTGCAGAGGAAGTCGGCGTACCCGTCGTCGAAGGTGAGACCCACCAGGTCCCGGCCGCCGCCCCGGTCCCGGGCGGCCAGCAGCTCGGCCACCGACACCCCGCGCAGGCCGCGCCGGCGCAGCCAGCGCAGCTGCCGCTCCAGCCGGCCGGGGGAGACCGTGACGCGGTACGGGTCGTCGGAGCAGTCGCCGACCGAGTGGTACATGGCGATCCACGGGGCCGGGCCGGCCACCGGGGAGTCAACGGGTGAGGGCATGGGCGAGCCTTCGGTGCAGGGAGCGGACGGGACGGAGGGCGGGGACCAGGGCGCGGGCGCCCGGCGCCCCGCCGAGCAGGACGAAGACGACGGCCACCGCGGCCGCGCCGGCGGCGAGCCCGGCCGGTGCCGCCGGCGGCAGGCCCGCCGCGAGAGCGCCCGCCACGGCGGCGGCACCGGCCGCCCGCAGCGGCCGGCCCAGCCCGCGCAGCACGGCACCGGCCCGCAGCGGCACACCACGGCGGCCGGTGCCGGCGAGCAGCAGTACGGCGGTGAGGGTGATCCCCGCGGCGTTGGCGGCGGCGATCCCGGCGGACCCCCGGGACGCGGCCGTCCACGCGCCGACTCCCCAGGTGGCGGCGATCCCCGCGGCCATCGCGGCCGGCGGGTACCAGGTGGCGCGGCCCGCCGAGAAGTACGAGCGCACCAGGACCCCGGTCAGGGTCTGGCCGAGCAGCCCGAGCGCGTAGACCCGCATCACACCGGCGGTCGCCGCGGTGTCGCCGGCCGTGAACGCGCCCCGCTGGAACAGCACCGCGATCAGCCGCGGGGCACAGGCCACGACGACCGCCGTGCCGAACAGCACCAGCCGGGCGGCCACCGCCACGTCCCGCTCCACCCGGCCCCGGGCCCGCTCGGTGTCGCCGTCGGCCAGCGCCCGCGCCACCACCGGGAAGGTGACCGTGGACAGCATCATGGACAGCGTCATCGGGATCTGCGCGACCTTCTGCGCGTAGTTCAGGTGCGAGATGGCCCCGGCGGGCAGCCCGGAGGCCCAGAACCGCTCGATGAGCACCTGGGACTGCCGGCACAGCGCGAACAGCAGCACGGCGGCCAGCAGCGGCACGTCCAGCGGGGGCGCCGGGGCGGCGGGCCGCGCCTCCGGCCGGCCGGCCCCCCGGCGGCGCAGCTGGGCGGCCAGCGACGGGACCTGCAGCGCGACCATCAGGACGCCGCCCGCCGCGACCCCGAACGCGGCGGACCGCACGCCCCAGTGGCCGCCGAGCGCGTACATCGCGGTGATGATGGCGACGTTGTGCACGATGTAGATCGCGGCCGGTGCCAGGAAGCGGCGGTGCGCCCGCAGGGCCGCGCTGCAGTACCCGGCGAGGCCGAAGCTCAGCACACAACTCGCGGTCAGCCGCGTGCAGTCCACGGCCAGGGCCGCATCGGGCAGGCCCGGCGCGAGCACCGCGACGCACCACGGCGCGGCCAGTGCGAGCAGCGCCCCGACCGCCGTGAACGCCAGCGCCAGCCGGGGCAGGGTGCCGGCCACCAGCGAGCGCACCGGATCCCCGGCGGCACCGCGCGCGCGTCGGGCCAGGGCCGCGCTGAACGCCGGGATCAGCGCGAACGCCAGGCCGTCCTCGATGAGCAGCGTCGCCGCGAACTCCGGCACCGTCCAGGCGACCAGGAAGGCGTCCGTGTCCCGCCCGGCCCCGAACAACCGCGCCAGCGACTGGTCCCGCACCAGCCCGAGCAACGCGGCCGCGACGGACAGGGACGCGGTGAGGAGCGCGGCCCGAGCCAGGAGGCGGGGGGTGGCGGGGGGTTCCGCCGGGTGCGCGGGGGGCCGGGGGGCCGCGCCGGCTTCCGGGCCCGGTGTCCCGTCGGCGGGGATGGGGGGATCCGGGGGCGGGGGCGGCTGTGGTGCCGCGCCGGTTCCCGGGCCCGGTGTCCCGTCGGCCGTACGGCTCGTCATCGCGCGGCCGCCTCTCGCGGCGCCGCCGCGGGGGCGGGGAGGCGGTCCCCTCCGCCGGGGCGGTCGGCGGCCGGCAGGGCCCACCACGCGGTCAGGCCCAGGGCCACCGCCGAGAGGACGGTCGACGGGCCGCCGATGTCCGCGTACCCGAAGTCCACGAGCTGCCAGACCAGCAGCCCGCAGGCGATCAGCGCGCAGTCCAGGCCCCGGCCGCCGGCCGCCCGCGCCCGGGACAGGCCGCGCAGGGCGCACACCAGCAGGGCGAGCCAGCCGCCCGCGAGGCACAGCAGGCCGATCAGCCCCTGCTCGCCGAGGACGAGCAGGTACATGTTGTGCGGGGAGAGCAGCGGCTGCCGGCGGAAGGCGGCGCCCGCGCCCTCGGTGTCGCTGCCCGAGGACAGCGCGAGCGAGGCGTGCCCGTCGCGGTACTCCGGGAACGCCTTCAGGCCCACGCCGGTCAGCGGCCGGTCCCGCCACATGCCGGCCGCCGCCGCCCACATCGTGTACCGGTCGGTGACCGACTGGTCCGGCGCGTCGGCGACCCGGGTGATGCTGTCGATCCGCTCCCGGAGCATCGCCGTGCCCACGCCCAGCCCGCCCACCAGCACCACGCCCGCCGCCAGCACGGCCGCCGCGACCCGCGCCGCCCGGCGCACCCCGGCCAGCAGGAGCTGGACGGCGAGGGTGACGGCGGTGGCGATCCAGGCGCCCCGGCTGAACGACAGGGCGAGCGGCACCGGCAGGACCAGCGTGCAGGCGACGGCGACAGCGCGCTCCCGGGGCGCGGTACGGCCCAGCGCCAGGCCCACCGCGCACACCAGCCCGAAGGACACCACCGTGGCCATGCCCATCACGTCCGCCACCCCGAAGGTGCCGACCGCCCGGACGTCCTGACCCTGGTAGGAGGCCCCGGTCCGGGTGACGTACTGGTGCACGCC
Source organism: Streptomyces sp. NPDC104831 (assembly GCF_055583025.1). Lineage (NCBI taxonomy): Bacteria > Bacillati > Actinomycetota > Actinomycetes > Kitasatosporales > Streptomycetaceae > Streptomyces > Streptomyces sp. NPDC104831. The sequence continues at coordinate 19,847 of NZ_JBVJOT010000079.1, read as the reverse complement.
CACCGCCCCCTGCCAGCCCGCGAGCGCCACGAACGACCAGGCCAGCAGCCGGAAGTCGGCCCGGTCGCGGAGCAGCAGCACCACGGCGGCCGGGACCAGGACGAAGACCTGGAGGTAGCGGCCCAGGCCGGTGACGGCGGCGCCGGCCGAGGCGGCGTGCAGCGCGGCCGGCACCAGCGCGGCCACCGGCAGGCCGAGGATCACCGCGGCGGCCGGGGTGAGCGGGCGGCGGCGCGCGCGCAGCAGCCGTACCGCGCAGCAGCCGACCACCAGCGCGGACAGCGCGTCGGCCGGGCCCGCGTTGGTGTCGCCGCCGGGCGCGACCGGCAGCGCGAGCAGCGCCACCACGGCCACCGGCGGCAGCACGGGCAGCATCGCGGTGAGCCGCGCGGGGCGCCGCGGCGACGGGGCGAGGGCCATCGGTCAGCTCCCCGTGGACCGCACGACCGCGGCGGCGGTGCGCAGCAGGATGCAGATGTCCTGCCACAGCGACCAGTTGTCGATGTAGGCGTTGTCGAAGCGGGCCCGGTCCTCGATGGAGGTGTCCCCGCGCAACCCGTTGACCTGGGCCAGCCCGGTGATGCCGACGCGCATGCGGTGACGGGCCGCGTAGCCGGGGTGCAGACGGCTGAAGCGGTCGACGAAGTACGGGCGTTCGGGGCGCGGGCCGACCAGGCTCATGTCGCCCCGGAAGACGTTCCACAGCTGGAGCAGCTCGTCCATCGAGGTCTGCCGCAGCAACCGGCAGAAGGGGTTCATCCGCGCCTCGCCCGCCACGCTCCACCGGGTGGCCGCCTCGCGCTCGTCGGCCGGGCGGTGGGTGCGGAACTTCAGCATGGTGAAGGGGCGGCCGTCCTTCCCGACGCGTTCCTGCCGGAACACCACGCCGGGCCCGCCGGTGAGCCGCAGCACCGTCGCGCACACCACCAGCAGCGGGCCGGCCAGTACCAGCAGCGTCCCGGACACCACCACGTCCAGCAGCCGCTTGACGGCACTGCCGCGCCGGCGCGCGCCCCAGTCCAGGCGGCGCACCGCGAATCCGGCGAGCTGCTCGCGCGCCGCGTACGCCGGGGTGTCCGCGTCCACCTCCCACAGCGCGCAGCCCGACTCGGCGAGCGTCCGCAGCAGCGGCGCCCGCTCGGTGCGCACGGCCGGGTGGACGGTGAGGACGATGCGCACCCCGCTGCGGACGAGCACCCGCTCGACCTCCTCGGCGGTGGTGAGGACCGGCAGTCCGGCGGTGCCCTCGGGACGCTCGGCGGCCACGCCCACCGGCCGCACCCCGCAGCGGGGGTGGCGCAGCAGCGCGGCGGCCACCCGCTGCGCGGTCGCGGCGGGCCCGATCACGAGGGCGGCGCGCGGGTGCCGCAGCAGCGCGACCCGGCGCCGCCAGTACACCGCGCCCCGGCCGGCCCCGGCCGCCACGGCGTGCAGGGCGCAGCCCAGCAGCAGGGTCCGGGCGGTCAGGGCGCGCGCGGGGTCGTACGCGGCGAGCAGCGCGGCCAGGCCCAGCCAGGTCACCGCGACGCGCCCGCACACGGCGGGCAGTTCGTCGAGGACGGCGGGCTCCGGCCGGGTGGCGGGCGGACGCAGCAGCAGCGCGCCGGCGACCAGCGCCGCGACCGGCACCGGCCGGCGGACGGCCTCCGCCAGGACGCCCGCGCCCGCCAGCGCGGCCAGCAGGTCGGCGGCGAGCAGCGGCAGCGGCGAGGCCGCCCGCGCGGGCGGCCGGCGCGAGGGGAACCGGAAGCCGCCGGCAGGGCGCGCCGGCCGGACCGGGCCGGGCCGGACCCCGGGCGCCCACGGCTGCGCGCCGGACGAGGGGACGGTGGTTTCCGTGGTCACGAGCGACTGGACTCCCTGCACTGGGCGGGCACGGGCGGCCGGGGGACGCCGTCCTCGGCGGGCGTGGGCCGTCGGGGGTTGCCGTCTTCGGCAAGCGTGGGCTGTCGGGGGTTGCCGTCTTCGGTGGGGGCGGGCCGTCGGGGGTTGCCGTCCTCGGCGGGGGCGGGCCGTCGGGGGGTGCCGTCCTCGGCAAGCGTGGGCTGTCGGGGGGTGCTGTCTTCGGCGGGGGCGGGCCGATCCGTCGCGCCGCGCCCGGCGGTTGTGGGCCGGCGCTCCGGGGCGGGCGCGAGGACTTCGGCGTAGACGGCCGTGATCCCCGCGGTGGTGTGCCGTACGTCGTGCCGGGAGGCGACGTGCCGGCGTCCCCCGTCGCCGAGGACCGCGCGCAGCGGTGGGTCGGACAGCAGGGCCGTGATCGCCCGGGCGAGGGCCACGGGATCCTCCGGCGGTACCAGACAGCGCGCGGCGAGCGCGGGCGGCAGGCTCTCGCGCGCGCCGTCGACATCGGTGAGGACGACGGGCCGTCCGCAGCCCAGCGCCTCCAGCGGGGCGAGCGCCATGCCCTCCCAGCGCGAGGGCAGCACCACCAGAGCGGCGGCCCGGTACCAGGGCACGACGTCGGCGACCGCACCGGCGAACTCCACCGAGGGATGCGCCCGCGGCCGCAGCGCCTCGCGGTCCGGCCCGTCGCCGACCAGCGCGAGCCGGGCCCGGGGCAGCGTGCCGAGCACGATGTCCCAGGCGCGCAGCAGCACGTCCTGGCCCTTCTGCCGGCAGAGCCGCCCCACGCACACGACGAGGGGCCGGTCCGGCCCGTCACCGCCGCGCCGCGCCGGGGGCGCCGCCGGACCCGGCGAGAAGCGCTCCGTGTCGACGCCGTTCGGTACGACCGCGTACGCGGCGCGCACCCCGGCGCGGACCCCGGTCGCACGCTCCGCCTCGCTGACGCACACCACCCGGTCCGCCCAGCGCGCCGCCCACCGCTCCCAGCGCAGGGCGAGCGCCCCGGTGAGCCCGCCGGCCGCCTCGAAGGACCAGGCGTGCGGCTGGTACACCGTCGGCACCCGTCCGCGCAGCGCGAGCCGCGCCGCCAGACCGGCCTTGGCGCTGTGCGCGTGCACCAGGTCGGGCCGCACCTCCTCGACCAGGCGCGCCAACCGCCGTACCTCGCGCGGCAGACCGGGCCCCGGGGACCGGCCCGCGGGCCAGTCGCGGACCTCGGCGCCCAGTTCCCCGAGGCCCGCGGCGAGCGCGCCCCCGGGACAGCCGGCGGTGACCGGCAGACCCGCCGCGAGCTGGGCCCGTACCAGGTCGAGCACGACCCGGGCCACACCTCCGTCGACGGGTTGCGCGAGGTGCAGGACCCGGGGCCGGACGGAGGGGGCTGACTGGTGCATGCGCGGGGTACCTCGCTCACGGGCGCTCGGGACTGCGGTCGTGAACGCGCCTTCGGTTCGGGGCGTCCACGGCGGCGGAGGCGCGCGGGCCCACGCCGCGTCCGCGTGGCCAACGAGCCGGAAGCACGGCGGGTCACCGCCACTCGGGGTGATTCATGGAGGAACGAAACGATTTGTCCGCTGTGCCGGGCGGAATGGCGTAGCCCTCCTCCGCAGGTGCCGGTAGGCCATCCGGTGCGCCGAGCGCGGGCGGGCTACGCCGTGTGGGGGAGCGGCCGGCCCCCCGGCGTGCGCCCAACGCGGTGCGCCCCCTCCCGCGACATCACCCCTTCGGCGGCACAACCCCCGTCAGCGCCACGCGTTGACACAACGCCGGGTATCCGCCCGGATGTTGTGTCGATCCCAAGGAGCACCTCTCCATGTCGCGTATTGCGAAGGGTCTGGTCCTGACCACCGCCGCTGCCGCGGCGGCCGTCGCCGGCGGTGCCGGTGTGGCTTCCGCCGATGCCAACGCGGGCGCCGCCGCCGTCGGCTCGCCGGGCGTGATCTCGGGCAACGTCATCCAGATCCCCCTGCACGTGCCGATCAACCTGTGCGGCAACACCATTGACATCATCGGTCTGCTGAACCCGGCCTTCGGCAACACCTGCGTCAACGACTGACGCCGGGAGCGCACCCCCCTTCGGCCGGCCGTCCGTCCCGCGTTCGTGGCGCGGGACGGACGGCCGGTTCGCGCTCCCTCGTACGGATCACGCACCGTGGGCGAGCGGTTGCGCGGTGCCATCGGTGAACGGACGGTGGGCTCAGGTCCCACCGTTCACCGAAAGGAATCCCCATGCGTGATCTGCCCGCCCGGCGTCTCGCGTCCACCGTCCTGTGCGCGTCCGTCCTCGTCGGCATCACCGGCCCGGTGGCGCTCGCCGCCGACGCCGCCGGGGAGCACGGGCGTACCGCGCCCCGGGCTTCCGTTCCGGCGGCGAAGGAGGAGCTGCTGGCCCGGACCAGGGCCCTGGGCCGTACGCACCCGGAGCTGAGTCCGGTCGTGGAACTGCTCGGCCGGTCGCTGGAGAAGGGCGCACTGCCCGCCGACGAGGCCAGGAGGCTCGGCGAGGCGGCGAAGGAGGCGATCGCCGGGACCGCGGGGGTTCCCGGGCCGGTCGCCCCGGCGGAACCGGCCGAGGCCGCCCGGCCGGCCGTCCCCGCGTCCCCGGCCGCCCCCGCGACCGCGCGCCACGCGCCCGCCGGTGCGCCCATGGCCCGTGACGTCCTCGACGACACGATCGACTCGCTGCTGACCGCGATCGACAACCTGGTGAAGGCGATCACCGGCGAGGCGACCGCCGCCCAGACGGCCACCGAGCAGGGCACCGCCGATCAGACGGCCACCGACCAGTCGACCACCGCTCAAACGGCCGCCGATCAGACGGCCGCCGACGCATCCGACCAGGCGCTGCCGTCCCTCGACGGCCTGCTGTCCGGCCTGCTCGACCTGCTGACGGGCCTCTTCGGCACCGGCGGCTCCCAGCTCGCCGTGTCCGAGCTGCCCACGACGGCCACGCCGGCCTCCGTACCCGGCCTGGCCCCGACCGGCTGACACGGTGAACCCCGGCCACTGCCCGGGGGATCTCATATGTCTTGTCAAGGCGGGGTTTCCGGCCCGTCCGGACATCGTTGAACAGGGCGTCCGCATTCCCTGGGTGACGTGAGTTGCCGAGAAAGGAACACGATGAAGCCCCTCAAGGCCGCCGCCGTTGCCGCCGGTTCCCTGGCTCTCGCCGGCGTCACCGCACCCGCGTTCGCCTACGACGCCCAGCACCTGCCGCCCATGAGCCTCAACGGCGGGGTCGAGCACCTCCTCGCCCACCCGCCCACGGCGAAGGACCTGATGCCGCTCCAGCACCAGTCGGACGCGCTCGACACCGAGAACGAGGACTCCGTGCTGCACGGCGTGAAGGGCGCCACCGCGTCGCTCAACCAGCAGCTGCTCGGCGGTCTGCCCCTGCGGCACTGACGCGCCCTGCTCCCGCCCCGCGCCCGTCCCCGGCGCGTCCGGGACCACGTCGCCCGATCGTGTGGCCGGGTCCCGGGCGCTGCTCCGGACGGGTGAGAAGCCGCCGGACCGCGCCCCGGGCCGTCGGTATGGTCGCGCGATGACCTCAGCATCAAGCGAAACCCGCCCCTTCCGCGCCGCCGACCTCGGCACGCTCGCGCTGCTCGCCTGGATGGCCCGGAACGAGGAGGGCACCGGCCGAACGCCCTGCCTGCTCGCCTGCTCCCTGGGCGACGGCCCGGACGGACCGGAGGCCGCGTCCGCCGCCGTCGCCCGGCTCCTGGACGACATGGACCTGCCCGTGGGCGGCGAGCCCGTGATCGGCATGGCCCGGCCGAGCCTGAAGGTCGGCATGCTGGTCGTCGCCGGGCAGATCGTCCTGCAGATGCCGCAGATCAGCCGCCAGTGCACCCCGCCGGCCGACTGGCTGAAGGCGGTCGGGGAGCTCGGCTACGCCTACTTCATGTTCACCACCCGCATCTGCCCGTCGGCCGGCCCCCGCCGCTCGGCCGAGGGAGCGGAACTGGCCGCGTTCGCCGGTTCCCCCGAGACCACGAACGCCGCCGCCCACGTCTACCTGCCCGCCCGCGGCCTGCGCGTCTGACACCCCGCCGGCACCCGGGCAGGTCACCCGCACCGGACTCCCCCCACCCGCCTGCCGCGGTGGGACTTCCGGACGAGCCGACTATTACGGCACCCGGGGGAATTCCGGGATGCGGGCCTCTTCCGCTCGTTACGCGGTACGGACGTCGAACCCCCCCCGCATTCCGAAAGGGCCCGTACCCGACATGAAACCGATCACCCTCGCCCGAGGCACCCTCGCCGCCCTCGTCACGGGCCTCGCGGCCACCGTGGGGGCCGCCGGCCCCGCCGCCGCGGCCGGTACGGTCCCCGTCCCCGTGCCCCTGGGCGGTGTCTCACAGGCGCTCGGCACGGAGGTGCCCAAGCTGCGCGCCGAGGTGCCGCTGGTGCAGCCCGGCGCCCCCGACGGGCCCCGGTACGTCACCGGCCGGCTCCTCCCCGAGCGCACCGTGCCCCCGCTCCCGGTGCGCGGCGGGCTGCCCGGCCTGGAGGGCAGGGCCCCGCTGCCGCGCCTCCTGGGCGACGGCTTCGACCACCTCGACGTACGGGCACCCGCCGGCGACGTGCGGGCTCTCACCCCCGGCCTGGCCGCGGACGCCCCGCTGACCGCGCCCGACCCCCACCGCTTCGGCCTCCCGGCCGCCAAGCTCCCCGAGGCCGGCCTCCTCGCCCCGGTCCTCCAGACCGTCGCCGGCGGCAACCTCGCCACGGGCCCGGGCCGGTGACCGAGCCCCCGCGGCCCGCCCCGCCCGCGGCGTCCGTATGACCCGTATGGCTCGTATGGCGCTACGGCGGTGACCCCGCGCGCCCTCGGCCGGTTAGCCGGTACGGACATCAGTACCCGGACGAGGAGCGAACATGGTCGTCGGTGTCGGCGAAGCGGCAATCGGTGCCCGTCAGGAGGCCGGGGCGGGACCGGCCGGACGGTCCCGCAGAGAAGTGGCGCGGGGGCTGCTGGCCTCGGCCGCCGCGCTGGCGCTGACCCCGGTCGTCGCCGCCTCCCGCCCCACGCATGCGGCCCCGGCCGGCGCGGCCGGCGGCGGCGCGTTCGACGAGACCTACCGGGGCCGCCGCATCCAGGGCGTGCGGGTGCCCGCGGTGGGGCGCGGGGCGGCCGGCGGCACCTGGCGGATCACCGTGGACGGCCGACCGCTGCACCTGATGCGCCGGGCCGACGGCACCTGGCTGAGCATGGTCGACCACTACACGTCGTACCGGACACCGCTGGAGGCGACCCGTGCGGCCGTGGACGGGATGGGCCCCGGCCGGCGGCTGCGCGACCTGACGGCGGACGCTGCCGGTGCCGGGCACCCCGGTGCCGGGCACCCCGGTGCCGGACACCCCGGCGGCCACGCGGGGACGGGGGGACGGCATGGCGTACGTGCGTAAGAACGTCGGCGCGCTCACCGCCGGGGAGCGGCGCCGGTTCGTGAACGCGCTGCTGGAGCTCAAGCGGCGCGGCGAGTACGACGAGTTCGTGCGGATGCACATCGACTACTACAACGCCGACGGCGAGGCGGGCCTGCGCAGCGCCCACATGGCGCCGTCCTTCCTGCCCTGGCACCGCAGGTTCCTGCTGGAGCTGGAGCGGGCCCTGCGCCGGATCGACTCCTCGGTGACGGTGCCGTACTGGGACTGGACCCGGGACCGTACGACGACCTCCGTGCCGTGGACGAAGGACCTGCTCGGCGGCAACGGGCGGCGCTCCGACCGGCAGGTGACGACCGGGCCGTTCGCCTACGCGGCGGGCCACTGGACCATCAAGGAGGGCGTCACCGACGGCCGGTTCCTCACCCGGGACCTGGGCCGCTCGGCCGCCCCCCTCCAGCTGCCCACCAGGAGCGAGCTGCAGTGGGCCCTCGACGACCCCGTCTACGACGCACCGCCCTGGGACTCGACCGTCCGCAAGGGCTTCCGCAACAAGCTGGAGGGCTGGGGCAGCGGCAGCGGCAGCGCCTCCTGGCACAACCACAACCGGGTGCACCGCTGGGTCGGCGGCGTCATGCTCGGCGGCGCCTCCGTCAACGATCCGGTGTTCTGGCTGCACCACGCCTTCCTGGACCTCCAGTGGCAGCGCTGGCAGCGGGCCCACCGCGACCACCGCTACCTGCCGGCCGAGCCGCCGCGCGCCGGCGACGCCCAGCACGGCCGGGTCGTGGCCCGGCACCAGAGGCTGCCGCCGTGGGACGAGACACCGGACCAGCTGGAGGACATGAGCGGGGTCTACCGGTACGCGTGAGCGTCCGCGGCCCCGGACACGGCGTGGTCCCGACACGGCAAGGTCCGGACACGGCAAGGCCCCGGCGCTCGGAGTGCCGGGGCTCTTGTCCGAAGGGTGCCGGGAAGTTCAGCGGCCGTAGCCGTTGTCGCCGTACCCGCCGTTGTCGTGGTCGCCGTGGTGGCCGGGCTTGACCTCCTTCGTGCTCACGTTGGCGCAGGTGTTGCCGAACGCCGGGTTGAGCAGGCCGACGATGTCGATGGTGTTGCCGCACAGGTTGATCGGGATGTCGATCGGGACCTGGATGACGTTGCCGGACACCACGCCCGGCGAGTTGACGGCCACGCCGTGGGCGTCCGCGTCGGCCAGGGCCAGTCCGGACCCGCTGACCACCACGGCGCCGGCGCCGAGGGCGACGGCGGCCGCCTTCGCGATGCGAGACATCACGTTCTCCTTCTGTAGCTGGGGCTGGGATGCGCGCGACGGCAGGCCGCCGCCGCACTTCCCGTTCAACGGCGTCGCGCGGGGCGGGTCACGGTGATCGGCGGGGGATCACTCTTTCAACGGCAGGGCGCGGGGGCGTACCGCCGCCCGGACGGCCGTACACCGCGCAACGCCGGGCCGAGGAGACCGCACGGGAGGATGGGCTGTTCGTGTGACGCCCGGACGGCGTGGTGTTGACCCGCGAACGCCGCGCCCCCGCGCCGGACCTCAGGGGAGCCGTCGCACCGGGGAGCCCGCCAGGTACGCCTGGATGTTCTCCACGGCCTGGCCGTAGTAGGTCGTGTAGTTGGCGTGCGAGACGTAGCCGAGGTGGGGCGTGGCCAGGAGGCGGGGCGCGGTGCGCATCGGGTGGCCGGCGGGCAGCGGCTCGATGTCGAAGACGTCCACGCCGGCGCCGGCGATCCGGCCCTCGCGCAGCGCGGCCAGCAGCGCGTCCTGGTCGACGATGGCCGCGCGGGAGGTGTTGACCAGGTAGGCGGTCGGTTTCATCAGGGCGAGTTCGGCGGCGCCGATGAGGCCGCGGGTGCGGTCGCCGAGGGCCAGGTGGACGGAGACGAAGTCGCTGCCGGCGAGCAGTTCCTCCTTCGAGGCGGCCTGCTCCACACCGACCTCGTCGGCGCGCTCCGGGGTGAGGTTCCGGCTCCAGGCGCAGACCCGCATCCCGAAGGCGAGGCCGACCCGTGCCACCCGGCTGCCGATCCTCCCCAGCCCGAGCAGCCCCAGCCGGCGGCCGTGCAGATCGGCGCCGACGGTCGACTGCCAGGGGCCGCCCGCGCGCAGCGCGTTGTTCTCCTGGACGATCCCGCGGGCGAGCCCGAGCAGCAGCGCCCAGGTCAGCTCGACCGGCGGGGTGCCCGAACTCTCCGTCCCGCACACGGTGACGCCGTGCGCCTCGGCGGCGGCGTAGTCGATGACGCCGTTGCGCATCCCGGACGCGATGAGCAGTTTCAGCCGGGGGAGACGGGCGATCAGGGAGCCGGGGAAGGGGACGCGCTCGCGCAGGGTGACGACGATGTCGTAGTCGGCGAGGGCCGCGGCGAGGGCGTCCTCGCCCGCCAGGTGCTCGCGCAGCGCGACGACCTCCACCCGGCCTTCGAGCACCGACCAGTCGGCCATCCCGGTGGCCACCTGCTGGAAGTCGTCCAGCACCACACAACGAAGCGGCACGGTGTCTCCCCCTCTCCGGGGAACGACTGTACCGATCAAGGGCACTTGGCCGCCGACGCCCCCCTTCCCCCACCACCCCACCCGCCAACAACGGCGATCGGCAGGCCAGTTGGCGCACGAACAGTGGCACGTTTCACCGAAGTGAGGGATCCTGGGAAGGCCCCAGCTGACCAGCGGAAACAACGCGAGTCCCGGTGCTGCCCGTCGGGCCGGACGGTACGCTGGCCGGGCGGTAGCACGTGATCCATGGTGGGACAAGGTGACTTCCAAAAAGGGGGAGCCATGGAAGAGGCGCGTCCGCAGCGGCAGGTGTTCGCCGTCGAGGTGCAGCGCAGGGGTGCGGAGGAGTGGTGCGTACAGGCCGTCACCCCGAGCTGGTTCTACGGCTACCACGCCGCCGACGCCGCCGTGCAGGCCTTCGACCGCTACATGGCCCACTACCGGCAGACGGTGGCGGGCCTGGTCGCCCCCGGCGCCCCGGCCCTGCGCATCCTCGTCCGGGTGCAGGGCGCCGACGGCCGGCCGGTGGTGTTCACCCTGCGGAGCGTCCTGGAGCACAAGGTGCGCAGGGACGCCGGCCGCCGTCGCGAGGCCCTGGCCCGGCTGGAGGAGGCGACGGAGGCACTCCAGTCCTCGCTGCGCGACGGGGCCACGGCCGGCGTCCGCCAGGCGGACCTGGCCCGGATCTCCGGCTGGAGCAGGGAGACGCTGCGCAAGCTGAACCGCGGGGAGCGGCCCGAGGAGGCGGGCCAGGAGGTGTAGCGCGCCGGCGGCCTGGCAGAGTGGCGCCATGCTGCTCGATCCCGAGAACACGTTGTTCGTCCGCGGCGCCACGCCCGTGCTCCTGCTGGCGGGAGCGCCCGTCCACGACGCCCTGCCCGGCCGGCCGCACCCGACGGGGCGATACCCCGGTGCGAGGGCTGGAGCATCGTGCCCCGCCTCACCGTGTGCGTCGTGGACGGCCCCGGCGACCACGGAGTCCTCGTCCCGGCGCTCGCCGCGCCGGTGATCGCCGACGGCGGTACGGCACCGGACGACATGGCCGGCTGGTGCGAGGACGCCGAACGGGCCGGCGGCGCGCTCGTGCTGTCCGTCGACCGCCTCCCCGGCACCCTCGACTGGCCCGCCCTGCTCTCCGCGGCCACGACACGCGGCGGCTTCCTGCCGGCCCTGGGCTGACCACCGGCCGAGGAGGCGCTTGGCCTGGGGGTGGCGCGCAGTGGGCCGGAAAAGGCAACGACCAGCGTTTCCGCTGGTCAGTGGCTGTGTGCGCCCCCGGCAGGACTCGAACCTGCGGCCAAGCGCTTGGAGGGTGCTTGGTGGATCTCGGGTCACGCTGCTGCTGACCTGCTTGTCTTTGCACGCTGCGCGTGTCACCGGCTGCACTTCGACACGCATTCGACCCATGGGTACTTACGGTCTCCGTCTGTGCCCAAGCGTCCTGGGTATCCGTCAGAGCATGCATGCTCTCGTGGCCTACCGTTCGTACCACGGCGCCGTCACGGTGTGGGCTTTCGTGGTCAGCATCCTCATCGTGCTGGCGGCGGGTTGGTACATCCGGCGCCGTAGGTAGGCCGCCACCTACCGCCTCCAGCGGCGGTCTCCGGCCATCTCCTATTGACGGTTGAGCGGGATCTCGTAGACGATCTCGCAGTGAGCGGCGGGCACCACGATGTCCGCCGTCTCGACCGGCCGTCCCTCGTCGCTGTAGTACGTCCGCCGGATGTGCGTGACGAGCGCGGCTTTCTGGATGCCCAGGAGTGACGCCTCCTCGGCGGTCGCCTGCCTCGGCTCGGGCTGCTCCACGGCATGGCCGACGGTGATCCCGATCGCGGCCATGCGGTTCACGACACCCGCCCCGGCATGCGGGCCTCCCTCGGGGAGGACGATGATGGTGCCGGCGGTGAGGTCGTACGGCTCCCAGCTCGTGGACAGTTGCACGGGCCTGCCGTCGCCCAGGAACTCGTACGTCGTCCGGACGCACAGATCACCCTCCGCGATGCCGAGCCGCGCCGCGATGTCCGCGGGAGCCGGCACCTTGGCCTCGGTCCGGCTCTCCCAGTCCCCTTGCCTGCCCGCGGCCTTCATGTCCGCCCGAAACGGAGACCTGTCGGGCCGCTCACGCGCCGACGACCGGACCATGCGCATGCGCTGCCGGGGCTCGGCGACGTACGTGCCCGAACCGGCGCGGCCCTCCAGCACACCCTGGGAGATCAGCAACTCCTGCGCCCGGCGGACCACGTTCTCGCCGACCCCGTACTCCTGGCCGATCTGGGCGCGGGACGGCAGACGGTCCCCGGGCTCCCATACGTGCTCCGCGATCCGGCGCCGGAGTTCGTCGGCGATGCGGAGATAGGGCGGCTGCTCAGGCATATGGAAAATCTAGTCCACTAGCTCTAATCTAGTTAACTAGCTTCACCGAAAGTGATCGCCGGTTGACGGAGGCTGCCCTGTGCCCGCTTCGGGATCTCGCGCGGCGGCCATCGCCGCCCGGCTGTCCGCCATCGGGCTTGCCACGCGCGTGGAGGAGCACGACCGGTACACGTCGATCGAAGCGGAGGTACCGGAAGCGCTCTCTGCCGACTCATGGCGGAAGGCCCTGGAAGTCGTGGCCGAGGCAGATCGGTTCGGCCTCCTCGCCACCAGCCTGGACGGCCGCACCCTCTGGGCGGTCGTACACAAAGCGGTCCCCGCGACGGGCGATGTCGGGGGACCGAGCCATCAGCGATAGGAGCTGAGCAGCGTGCTCAACCGTATCCGCCGTGCCGTCTCGCTCGCCAGAGCGCGGTACGCCCCCAAGGGCAGGCACCGCCGCCCCTTAACGCCCTCCCTGCCGACGGTCGCCCCCACTTTCCTGGCGTCCGTCGCTACGTCGAGGCCGCCACTGGCCCGGTTCTCCGACAGCGCCGACCATCGACTCCCGCTCGCAGGGGAGGACACTGCACTCGTCCGCCCCTACGTGCTGGCCTGGGAGGAACGAGTACGGCCACGGGCGGTGATCGTCGCTTCCCATCTGCCGCCTGAAGCCTGGGCGACCCTCGCGGGGGCCGGCTGATGTCTCCACGCCAGCAGATTCGCGTCACCGACGCCTCGACGGTCCCCTACTGTTCGACCGCCTGCCGGATGGGCACACACCCGCTCTGCACGGAGTCCTCTCCCGTCTTCGCGCCGGTCGACCTGCCGGTTGTCTACGAGACGTGCGTCTGCCCGTGTCACTCGATCCCGGGCCACTCAGAGCCCAGGGAGGTACAGCGGTGAGCGGCTGGGCACCGGGCGGCGCCATGGTTGCCATGGTCGAGGTCACGGCAACCACCGTGCAGCGTGGCGATGTCATCCAACTGGGCGGCAGAGCGTGCCGGGTGATGGACCTCGTCCAACTTCCTCAAGGCGCCAAACGACTCCTTTTCGAGTCGGGCGAGCTGCTGACCATACACACGCGAACCCGGCTCGTCGCCGTTCGCGTGCGGAGAAGGCGGTGACCCGGTCCGTGCCTTCACGCCATCACGCCATCGCCGACGATCTCCGGCGCCAGATCACAACCGGCGCGGTCAAACCGGGTGCACGCCTGCCGTCCGAGGCGGACCTCGCCGACCGATACAAGGTCAGTACGACCACACTGCGAAGTGCGCTCGCAGTCCTCCAAGGCGGAGGTCTCGTCGAGAAGATCCACGGAAAAGGCAACTTCGTCCGCCGCTCACTCCGCAAGATCATGTATGTCGGGGGATGGGGAACGCTGGATCCATGGACCGCCGCAGCGGCCATGCGCGTCACTGTTCGCACCGCCACAGTGCAGGCAGACGGCCATCTGACGTCCTTGCTGAGGGTGCCGACGGGCAGCCCCCCCTCGCTGAGTTCTTCTGCATCAGCCATGAGGGAGACGCACCGCACGGTCTGGCCCGCATCTACATCCCGCGCGATCTGGCGCCGGCCGGGGTGCTGGGCGACGACGCCTCATGGCGGAACACGGCCACGCGATTCGCCGTCCTCGGTTCGGCACCGGCAACCGTCCGGGAGACGGTATGTGCTCGTCCACCGACACCGGACGAGGCATCCGCCCTCCGGATCGGCCCAACGGCGGCAACCCTCGCGATCACCCGGGTCGCGACCGACTCCACCGGTCGAGTCGTCGAGGCCGCGCTCCTCGTGTTCCCGGGAGATCGCGTCGACGCGGTCTTCACCACCCACGACGTCACCGAAGAGAAGGAAACCCAACGATGACGGCGAACGAACTGCGCCTCCTCCCGTGGTCGGGGCCCGAGGGTAAGCCCTGCTACTTGGACACCGACGACAAGGCCAGCTACATGTCCCGCCTGGCGGACTACATCGAAGCGGTGCAACTGGGCACGGCGGCCGAGTTGCTGGAGCATGCCGCCGAGACCCTCGACGACCAGGACGCCAACCTGGAAGACTTGCAACGGCTGGCGAGGGAACTGGCCGGGGCGCTGCGGGATGTTCTCCGCGTTGCAGTCAGCCGCGGTCACTTGCTGGCGGTGAGCGACCCGCACTGCTTCTGACGGGGGCTGGGTTTGGCGGCAACGGCCTGCCTAGCACGGTCCAACTAGCCGGTCTCCAGATCAAGCCTCTCACTGGCCCAGCGGGACTGACGAAGCCCACGGCTCTGAACTGCGCAGACGCCGTGGGCTCCTGCCTTCTGTTAGTCAGCGTCGGGTGACCTCGGACAGTACTGAGACGGTGCGGAGCCATCGCGCTGACTGGCTGGTCTACGGGGTGCGACCACCGTTCGCCTCGTAGGGGGATGGTCGAGAGCCGAGAGAGTCAAGGTGCTGTATCTGGCTGTTGTACGGCTTGGACAGCACGCAGTGCGTCGACGAGGTTGTTGCGGCTGATGACTGTGTGGGGGTGAGTTTCACCCAGGACTTGTTCACGCAGTTTGAGGGTTGTTTCGTATAGGGGGATGGCGCGGGCTAGGTCGCCGGCCGCCTTGTAAGCGTTGGCGAGGTTGTTTCGGCTGTTCAGAGTGTGGGGATGGGTTTCACCCAGGACTTGTTCACGCAGTTTGAGGGTTGTTTCGTACAGGGGGATCGCGCGGGCTAGGTCGCCTGTAGCCTTGTAAGCGCTGGCGAGGTTGTTTCGGCTGATCAAGGTGTCGGGATGGATGCCACCCAATGTTTCCTCGGACTGGGTGAGAGTAACTTCGTATAGAGGGATAGCGCGGGCTAGGTCGCCGGCCGCCTTGTAGGCATTGGCGAGGTTGTTACGGTTGATCAGAGTGTGAGGATGGGTTTCACCCAATATTTTCCTGGACTGGGTGAGGACGAATTCCAGAAGGGGGATTGCGTGAGTCGGGCGGCCTGAATCAGTGTAGGCGTTGGCGAGATTATTGCGATTGATCAAGGTTTGAGGGTGTGCGATACCCAAGGTCTCCTCAATCAGTGCGAGGGTGGCCTCATAAAGGGGGATAGCCTTGGATGGACATCCTGCATCTTGATACGCGTTGGCGAGGTCAGTGCGGCTTGTGAGAGTCCGCATATCGGCATCGCCAAAGAGCTGCTCGTACTGGGCTACAACGGCCTCGCGTAGACGCGTGGTGTGGGCGTTGCGTCCCGCGCCGTCTAGGTATTGGGCAACGGCCTGCAATACGCCTGCGGTCTCGAAAGACGCCGGACTTTGGGGTGGGGTTGACTCAGTGAAGGCGATGACATGAGGAAGAAGCTCTTCCCACTGTTGATCGTTGATGCCCCTAGTCCGGGCGGCCTCCTGGAGGAGGCGCTCAGCATCCTGCCGGCCAGGTGGGTAACCACCCGATTCCTTGTCAGGCGTTCGGTTGCGGAGAACGGTCTGCACGAGACGGTG
The DNA here is from genome assembly GCF_055583025.1 of Streptomyces sp. NPDC104831. Lineage (NCBI taxonomy): Bacteria > Bacillati > Actinomycetota > Actinomycetes > Kitasatosporales > Streptomycetaceae > Streptomyces > Streptomyces sp. NPDC104831. Next base: position 4,270 of record NZ_JBVJOT010000079.1, on the reverse strand, counting down.
GACGCTGACGCTACGGTGGTCGGCACTGTAGGAGATCATGTTGTACGCGTGCAGAGCACCCAAGGCTTCGCCGAGGGCACGCGAGTCGGGGCAGAGCGGGGCGAGCAAAGTGCGTGGAGTAGCGTCAGGTGCCAGCCATGCCATAGCGTTCAGCAACGTAACTGCCTGTGGATTCTTTTGTTCGATGGCAGCTAGAGTGTGGCGCCAGATAGAGGCTATGGTGCGCTCGGGGTCGATTCCGCCTACGGCAGTATCGATTACCTTCCCCAGCATCGCACGATAGTCGGCCAGCGAGGTGCCGGTTTCGAAGAGGTATGCACCTGCCTGTTCCAGGGCCAAGGGTAAGTAACCGAGTTCAGCAGCAAGGCTGGCAGCGTCCTGGTGTTGTTGTGGTGTGGGAGCGGACTCTGATCCAAAGGCGATGGTGCACAGCAACTTCACAGCAGCATAGGCATCGAGCAGCCCAAGGGGCATGACGGGAGCGATGGTGTGCCAGCCAGTCGCAGTACGACTAGTGGCTAGGTGATGTCCGTCTGGGAGCGTTCCGAGGTAGTGGCGCAGATCCCCGGGATCTTCCACATTGTCGAATACCAGCAACCAGCCGGGATGCCACTGCAGCCATAGAATCGCCCATGCCGCCCGCTCCCGCACGCCTGTGGTGGTTGCCCACTGAGGGCAAACTCGCATGGCAAGATCAGCCAGGCTGGCGGCGATCTGTTTAGGGCTTGTCGCGTTGATCCACCACACCAGCGTGTACGTGTGCCGGAAGGCATGCGCGTAGTGCAGGGCGAGAGTGCTCTTGCCGATCCCGCCCAGCCCGTGAATCGCCCTCGCTCCCGACACCTGGGTGACCGCGGCCTCACCTTTGGCGGTCAGCAGCCGACGAAGTTCGGCAAGCTCACCCTCGCGTCCGACGAACACCCCGGACGCGGACCCGGGCAGATTCCCGGCCCCGGGCGGCGCCTCCACTTCCCTGACCCAGCGCACCACTGCCGCCGGCAGTATCACCACCTGGGCATCGTCCCCGGTGATCGCCACACCGACATTGCCGTCCACTGCCATGGACCGGGCGCCTGTCGCCTGCGGTCCGCCGCCCCCGGCTACCGCACCGTCCGTCATGGCTGGATCGTCGTGTTGTCTCCGGTGACGGCCGTGGTAATGGTCTTGGCGGCGATCGACCGCTCACCCGAGGCTGTCACGCTCACCGTCTCCCCAGCTGCAGGCAGCATCCGTGCCAGCTCGGCTCGGAACTCGACGTCCTCGCGCAGCGCACGCTTGACCTGCTGGCGCACAGCGGCCGCCGCGTCCGGGTCCTCCGGTGACTCGGCCGCGTCCTGGACTGCGGCCTCCAGCTCCGCCCGGCCCTGCTCGCCACGGCGGCGCCACACCGCCTGCAGGACCCGTTGCCCGAGATTCGCCGAGGCATCCACCGCCGCGCTCTCCGCCCGAGTGAACACCGCCGCCCCGTACGCGCTCACCGCAGTTGTTAGATACGGCCCCGCCTGCTCGACCAACTGCACTATCTCAGCACCCACTCGTACCCCCGGTACCCGCTGCTAAAGGTGACCCAGCGTAGGAAGACTGCCCCCGCTCATACAGCTCAACGCTCCAATCACTTCGAGTGGTTCCGCCGCTGGCGGCTGGAAGAGGTCCCGCTCTGGAACGACTGGCGTAGGCAGGTGCTGCACTATCAGGATGGGAAGCGTGGGGGCGACGCCGGTGAGGAGCAGCAGCGGGGACAGTGACCTGTGGATCTGCTGGACGGGTGACCGGTGTTCCCCGTCGTTTCCCGCTGTACCTGGCATGGGTCTGGCCGCCGCTTACCGTGGCTCCGATGGGTCAGTCTGGCGTAGGTCCCCAGGGGCATAACGGCCAGCTCCACCGAGCTCGGAGCAAAAATGGACTGAGCAGAGGTCGGGAATTGGCGTGCCGGCCGGACACCTTTGTACTGCCTTTATTCGGGTGCCCGACCGGTGTGGGAATCGTGGATACGTTCCCCTAGCGGCGTCCGTCGACGTTAGTTGTTGTTACCTGGGTGGAGGTCAAGAAACCTTCGCAGTCGACGCCGGAGCCGCTTTTTAAGCGCGGTCATGCGGTTCTTCAACTTTGTGGTGCACCACCGACAGATGCGCTTCACGGCAGGGCGGGCTAGCTCTAGCACCAACAATCCAAGATACGGGTGGTGGACCCAATCAGGTAGCCTCAATGTCATCCTTGTGCAGGGCTGCCGCCCCACACAGGGGCTAAGCAGCTAGGGGCATGGTCGTGTCGCGAAACCACGACCAGGCGCCTGGTGCACCTGGGACAATCGGCGCCGCTAGTCGCATTACACCGCACGGTGATTTCTCGCGCGGTGGTACGACGCTGGAGGGACGCACTACGCCAGCCCACGAGCGAAGGGCCAGTAGTACGGCGGTCTTGATCGTTCGCACTCTGCGAGCGACGGCTTCGAGTGCTGCCCTGGCCACGTCAAGTGCGTTGGTGTAGATGGGTTCGTCTGACCACCAAGGGACGCACTCAACCGAACCGGCCGCGGCTGCGTAGGGCAAAAAGTCGCTGACGAACCGAGCCCATCCCCAACGGGGTGATGAGCGAGGTAGATCCTTCGGATCACCAAGGATGCTAGGAAGCCCTGTGTCCTGTTCTGCGGTGCTCCTCAGCTGGCTGTTGAAGCGCCGCCGCTGCGCGGCGTCTCCCTCTAGCTCGGCAGCCAGATCTCGCAGACCATCAAGGAAATCTGAGGCGGTCAGAAGTTGCCGAAGAACCCTACCTGTCGTGCCACTTATGGCGCTGTACAGCCCGACGTAGTTTGCCGTCTTACCGCTCCCTGTGTACGTCGTGACGACGTACTGCTTCGACCCGTGGAGCGTGTCCGAGGGAGGCCGGGAGCCGTGGCACATGGTTGAGAGCGAGAGTTGCCTCTCAAGCTCCCACTGCCATGCCTCCATGGTGGCAGGTTACAACACCCGCATCACTGGCACTGGTTGTGGCGATCGCACAGCGGGCTGCTACGGGTCCAGGCTGGACATCGCCGCTGCAGGGTGAACTCACGACCTCTTCGTCCCGAAGCCACTGGGACGGGGGTGCTGTCTTGGGCTGCTGCGCGTCGCACCAGCGCTGACGGTCCGTAGACGTCGCGCTCGTCCGCCGAGTTCGCCGACGTTGTCACGCAGTTAGACACTCACCCTTGCAACGGCAGCCCCTTCCGCTGGACCTCTTAAGAGGATCCTCCCTGACCGGGTACAAGGGCACGGTGAGCCGCCCAGCCTGCCTCGGTGAGCGCCCAAGGATCACCGCGCCTTTCGTAAGGTTTGAGAAGCCCCGCCTTGACCATCCGGTTCCGCTGCCAAGCGGTTCGGTTCTCCCACTTGACTTCTCCGTTGGAAGGCTGCGGAAGGTGGTCGGTGTCGGTGAGCTGGGAGCCGTATCGCTCCTCGATTCTCCGAAGCACGGCCTGCTTGGAACCCGCGCCGCCCATCTCACCAAGCGTTATGAGAAGCCAACGGCCGAGTACCTCGTGGGATGTCAGCTGCATGTCGGCGATCGTAGATGCCGATCTGGCCCGTGTGGCGCCCTCTGCTGAGAAAGTGGCTTGGAGCCAGACCTAGTTGGGGCACCGCACTCCGCTGGGAAGAAACACCCCATCTTGCCGTACCGCCAGCCCTACGGGGAAATCCGTTCCGTCCGGAGGCCCTGACCTGGGGTTTCACTGTGGCGCGCTGCGTCTCGTCTGTCACTGCCGGTCGGCGTCGGTCGGCTTCGGGAGCCCTCGCACGGCCCAGGGACGGCCCAGAGTCGATCACCAGGGACCGGTCATCGGCTGACAGCGGCGCCATCGGACAGGCCGTATGAACCTCAGCCACCGACAGCCAGCCATGACGGCGGACGCGCCAACCGACCAGGCGCGCGTATGTCTCGCCGCCCCCCACCGGCCTCAGCCGCGGTGCAGCGCCGTCGACGGGAGCAGCCACGCCGGCCAGGCCGTGAGGACGAGCCGGAGCCAACCGCACCCGAACCCTCAGCTTGGGAAGCTTGGGTTATGCAGGGTAGATTCCGCGTTGACCTGCAGCGGAGCGTGATATGGCCTCGGGGACATCGATGGCCACGTCCCCACTGTTCCCCGTGAGTCCCCGCAGGATCTGGCACGCGAGTGGCACGACTTGCGCCCTCGCCTAACAAGTCATCTCATTTGGCTGGGTAGGCTGCTGCCGTGGCGGGGATCGTTGAGCGGCTGGTGCCGGATGAGCTGTGGGAGCTGTTCCAGCGGGTG
>NZ_JBVJOT010000078.1:0-30808 GCF_055583025.1 Streptomyces sp. NPDC104831 | reverse complement strand
TGAGATACGAGCCGACCTCCACCTCGGACTGCTCCAACTCGCCTGCAGCATCATCTGCTTGCGACGACTCCGAAGATCATTCTGAAATGATCAGTTACTCCCGCCGAGTACCACCAGCTCACCCGGACAGCCGGCCTGGAGCAGCTGGGCCACTTCGGCGGCCAGCTCGTCTCGGACGCTCCGCCGCCGTGGGTTGACGGCCAGGCGATCGTGGACACGGCTGCCGAGTACACGCCGTCATCACCGCCCAAGGGCCGGCCGATGCCGCCGCAGGTCCGGGGGGAGAGCCAGTCGGACCCCTTCGCCTCGCTGGAGGAGGCGGAAGCTCACGAAGCCGTTAGGCGTCAGGTGCTGGTGGAGGACCTGCTGGCGGGGCTGACCGAGACTGACGTTACTGCCGTACTGGAGGACCAGGGCTGGCCCGCTGCCGCGCGTATCCTGGTGGACCTGCTGGCCTGCGACGAGGACCCCGAGGTTCCGGTGCGCGTGGAACTGGCCGTTCCGGTGCGCGTCGACAGCACTGCCACTGTCACCTACCTCCACCGGGTGACCCTCCACCTCTCCCCGGGGTCCGGAGACGGCGGATGACGGACGATATCGAGCACCGGGCAGCCCTGCTGCTCGCAGCCCTCCGGGCCGAGGGCCAGGCCGAGTATCCAACCGACGCTGCAGTGACAGCGCGGGCGGCACAGGCCGCCGCACTGGCGGGCAGGGCAGTGCTACAGGTCCACGATGCCGACCACGCACAAGCGGTGCGCCTGGGATGGCCGGTGGGGAACGCCCCGAACGAGGATCATCTGGGCAGTCAGCTACCCTCTCCGCTCTCCCGCGTCATCAGGCTGGTGTTCGCGGTGTGCCTGCGAGCGGCGTGGCTTGACCCGTCGCTCCCGCCGTACCCGGGGCACGTCTTCGATGCCGGCCTGGTCGCGCAGACCTGTCTTGACCTGGGCGCCAGGGCCGACAGGATCGCGGCCGCACTTGATCGCGTGCTCCCCGGCCACGGCCTGATCGTCGGCACCGGCGCCCAGTCGTACCTGGGCCCGGCAGTGGCTGCGCTGCCCGGCCCCGTGAAGGCCGCGCTACGAAGGGGACACCACCTGCTGCCGCGGCTTGCCTCCGACAGCGCTCAACCGCGCGCGGAGGCGCCGGTATCTCCCCCGGCGGACCTGACCGCCCCAGACCAGGCGCCCCCGTCCAGCAACCTCCAGGTCGCACGGTCCCTGGTGACTGCTCTGGAGACGGCACACGGCCCACTCACCGTCCGTGAGGTCGGGGCACTCGCAGATCCCGGTACCAGGGCGCAGGTCGAGGAGATCCTCGCCGGCATGGGGCGTTGTTTGGTTCGCACTCCCAGCGGCACCTGGACCACCGGCTACCCTGACGCCGTCGCCGCAGAGCTGAGCGCAGCGGGGGTCGGCGCCCTGAGCAGCGCCGAACGTGCCGTTCTGGCGCTGGTCCTAGTGCACACCGTCGCCCTGCCGCGTGCTCTGGGGCGCCATACCCACGACCAGTGGGACAGCCGCAGGCACCCGGTCACCGTGACCGAACTGGCCCGCAACCGTGCGTTGGCCCAGACCGTCATCCGGCAAGCACTGCGCACCCTCAGCGCTGCCGGGATGGTGGACACTGCGGGCCCCGGCAACTTCGTCCCCGGTCCGGCCCTCCAGCGCTTGAGCCCCGCACGAGTCAGTGCGTTGTGGGAGGACTTGATCATCGCGGGACGCCCAGACGGTCACCTGGCCCGCGCCATCCTCGAACGCCGGGCAGCCGAGGAGGCGGCCCCTGCACACCGGGAGTCACCGTGACGACCGACCCCGCAACTGGCACCCCCACCGGGATCATCGGCGCCCGACCGCTGGTCGCCGTCCAGACGTTCGGGATCGCACGGCTGACCAGCGACCCGATCGCGCTCATCCCGGGAACCTTCGTTGCCGTCACCGGCCGTGGACCAAAAGACTCCAACGAATCGGGCAAGACGAGCTTCTTGGCAGCGGTGTCTCTGCTGCTCGGCGATCCGGAGTGGCAGGCCACTGGAAACGGCACCGCCAACACCGCCACGCTACTGTTCGAACCGATCGTCGCCGGGGCGTCCGCGCAGCTTGTCGGGGCCGCGGACCGCGGTTACGTGGTGGGCCTGTTCGCCGAGGCAGGGAAAGCCCGACCGCACACCGTTTGGCTCCAGATCAGCAGCGACAGGCCGCACCTCCAGGTCCGCCACCAGCCAGGCGTCCACCTGCTGACGGAGGGCGACGACGACGAACGCCATCGTGCGGCACCGGAGTTCTTCCGCCAGCTCGGCGGCCGTCCGCTTGGCTCCAGTGAGTACGCACATCACCTGTACGGACGCTCGCCGAAGGTCCTCGCCTACGTTGCCTCGCGCGGTCAGGTGCGGTCACGGCCCTCGCTCCTCAAGCTGGAGACAGCGACGTACACGCCGGACCGTATCGGAGAGGCCCTGCTGACGCTCTCGGGCCGGTCGAGCGTCCTGGAGCGTGACCGGCAGCAGCGTCGTGAGCTGGCGGACCGCCGGGGGGACTACGCTCGTGCGCTCACCCAGCATGACATCGATCTTGCCCGCGAGGACCAGCTCCTCGAAGCCGTGGCGCTGCGCGAAGACCTCCGCGCCAAGCTGGGCAGTGCCCTGGCGGACCAGCGGTCGTGTCTGGCGCGGTCCGTGCTGGACGCCGTCGCACGGCAGCGCAGCGCCGAAGCATTACTCCCCGCCACCCACGCGCTCCTGGAGTCAGCCCGCGACACCCTGGGAGTGCTTCGGGAGGAACGCGTCGCCTACGAGGACGTCCGGGCGCTGGAGTCAGCAGTACGTGCCGCCGGGAAGGAGCACCGGCAGGCACAGGAGGCATGGCTCGCCTGCCAGAAGGACGAGCTCGCAGCTGAGCGGGACCTCACCGACGCCGAAGCGGACCTCGTCAGGTTGCGCGAATTGGCAGGACGGCATGCAGGCGAATCCGCAAGCGTCCTGACAGCGCGCCTCGCGACCCTGCGTGACGAGAAGGAGGACGCACAAGTCGGCCAGCGCATCGCGGAAGGCGACGCCGCCCTTGCCGAACAGGAGCTCACCAAAGCGACGCAGGGGCAGGCGGGCAGAGTCGGCGAGCTCGTTGCCACCCTGGGCCACGCAGGCATCGACGCGGCCGGATTGTACGATCAGACCGAGGTCGACCCCTCCGCACGTGACTTGTGGGAGGCCGTCCTGCATCCATGGCGGGAGGCCGTCTGCGTACCCCGAAGTGCGCTCAGCGCGGCGGTCGAGGCCCTCCGGGACCATCCGGGAGCCGTTCTGGTGGCCTCTCCTGCCGTCGGCACCGCTGGGGCAGACTCCTCCGACAGCCCGGCCCTGCCAGTCGGCGTTCTTTCGGCCCCCGACTCCGCCCGCGGCTTCCTTACCGCCCTGTCGAGTCAGGGCTACTGGACAGGCGCACCCCCGCACGCCTCCATGGACGGGCTCGGCGTCCATGTGGTCGGCGCGTTTCCCGAACCGGTGCTGGGCCGTGAAGCGATCTGCTCCCACCTGCGCGATCTGCGGGACGCCGCCCTCACGAGGATGACCGATCTGAGTTCTCTCCTCTCCGGTCTCGCTACGAGGATCAGTGTCACCGAGGCCCAACTTGCCTGCGCTGCAGCCGTCGAGTCTCTGCCAGGGGCAATCGCGAAGCACGATGTGGCCCTACGTTCCCTCACAGCGATCCGCGCCGCCCTGCCTGGTCTCAAGAAACAGACCGACACCGCAGCGGACCTCGTCACCACGGCGAAGGCAGCCGTCGCCAGCCGCGAGCAGCGCATCGCCGTGCTTGACCGGGACATCGCCGGCGCGGACAAGGAGATCAAGGAGTTGGAGGAGCGTCTCACGGTCCTTGCCGGCTCTGCAGGCACCGAGCAGATCGCACGCGCCATCGGTCTGTTCGGTGGCGGCGAGGAGACCGCCCGGACAGAGCTGGGATGGCCGGCCGTCTGGCTCCCCGAGAACCATGCCGAACTCCTCACCGAAGCTCCGCCCCCGTCAACTGTTGCCTCTCCCGAGCAACCCGTTGAGTGCCGCAGTGCCGCCGATCTCCACCAGGCTGTCGTCAGCACGGTCGACGTTTGCCGTACCGTCCTGCGGGTGGAGGCCCGCACCAAGGGCTACCCAACCCACGCCCTGGCCCGCGCTGCCGAGATGCACGAGGCCGCCCCGGACGTGCGTACCCAGCCTACCCTCCGCGCCCTCGCCGACTGGCTCGACGACAAGGCGGACGCCGACGCCGCTGCGGACTCGGAGATTGCTGCCCTGAGGCAAGCCCGCCAGCGGGAGCAGGACTTCATCGCCTCGTCCGTCGACAAGCTCGATGAGGAGCTGCAGCACACCCAGGCGGTCATCATCCAGCGAGTCAGCAGCGCGCTCGACAGCATCGCCACTGCGCTGAACCGGCTCGACCGCGGCTCTCAAGGGTTCGGCGCCGACCTCAAATACCGCATTGACCCGCCAACAGGAGCCGACCACCACTGGCGCTGCTCCGTCACCCCGCGGTGGCGGCGCAATCCCAACGGGCCGCTGCTCTCCTACGACACGGTCACCAACACCGCGCAGGAGAAACTGTTCTCCATCAACCTCGTACTGGCGGCGCTGCTGGCAGCCCCTCACCCGCAGGGACGGGTACTCATCCTGGACGAGCTCGGCGACTCGCTCGGCAAGGAGCATCGCCGGGAGGTGCTCAGTGCCATCAGCAGCGTCGCCACCGAATACGGCATCACCGTTCTCGGCACCTGCCAGGACACCATCCTGAAGGACGCCGCACCGGTCTGCGGAGAGATCCTCTACTTCCACTACCCCTCGAAGTCGGAGTACCTGAACCTCCCCACACGCATGTACGGGTTCGACGAGGATTCCCTCCGTGTCGAACTCACCGCGGAGCAACTCCTGCGCCATTCTGGCTGAGCCCGCGTGTAGATGTACCGGGGCAGCACGGATAGCGGCGTGCGGGGCGGGTTCAGCCCCCGGCTGACGCTGGGCAGGCTTGCGGGCCACCTGCTAATGATCATGGTCGGGGTGGGCGAGCGCTGAGAGCAGGCGCTTAGAAGGAACTCGGTGTGATCCGTGTGTTGGGGCGCGTGACCTGCGTCTTTGTCGGCTCTCGCAGGTCACGCGCTTGATCTTCCGGCGTTTTCGGGCCGATCCGCTAGCTGCGCTTCACGCGCTGACCGGGCAGCAGACGGATGGCGAGGACGGATCCGTCGGCGTGGACGGACACAGGGCCGCCCCACTTCTTGTCCCAGGCGAGCTGGGGTCGAGTGTGCCGGGCCGCGTGTACGCGGAGGCGGTACTCCTCGACCTCCCCTTCGGCGAGGAGGTCGAAGAGTTCCCTGTCCACGCCGGAGAACGCTTCGACGCGCGGCCCGTTTAGGCGGAACACGTGGTCGGTGCCGGCGTAGGTGCGCCCGAGGAGGCGGTGGCTGATGTCCTGGACGCTGCCGGCGGCAGCGTGTTCGAAGTCGTCGAACCGTTCGTTGCCCTGCCGTTTGGTGAGGTAGCGGGCAGTGCCCTGGCCGGAGCCGGTGAAGGCCATGAGTCCGGCCGCCGCCGTATGTCCGAGGACCTGCTGGAACCACCTGAAGTACTCGGGGGTCAGGTGGCAGCCGGGTACGGGCTCGCGGGCCGCCCCTCCCACATGGGGCGGCTGGATCCCCGGAAAGGGGTTCTCCTCCGATGGGGCGGTGTCCAGGTCGGCTTTGCTCTCGCCGGAGGGGTCGGCGAGCCAGCCGTCACGGCCGGGAGCCTGCAGCGCGTGGACGGTTACGGTACCGTCCGCGGGCAGCTCCGTGCTGAACAGGAGGCTCGGGGTCTCGTTCCACGCGCCGATGTGCACGGCCTCGGCGTGCACCGACGCGGACGCCAGCTGGCCGGCCGAAATCGCCGCGTTGCTGTGGTTGCCCTTGGTCGCGATGGGGATCACGAGGGACGGTTCCCCAGGACGCCAGACCTCCGCGAAGTACTGCGGCCGGTACCCGTACCCGACCTTGTTGCCCTTCTCCCTGCTCGTGAGGGCCCACCCGGCGCGCAGGACCGTGTCGGCCGGGACGATGCTCACGGAGTGCTCGGGGAACCGCCGTCCGAGCACCTGCTTGGCGAGCGTGAGTCCGAAGGCCATGCCGAGCTCGTGCGACTGGATGGTCTTGTACCGTTCGGCGATCTTCCGCCCTTCGGTCGAGAGCCCGAGAAACGAGTCAGGGCCGCCCGTCAACGCCTGGCTGTACTTCAGGGCTCCCCAGTGCTCCGCGAGGCCACGACCTGCCCCCTTCCAGGACAGCGTCGTGGCCCGGCCGAGCGTGTGCAGCACGTCCCACATGGAGACTCGCACCCGGCGATCAAGCTCGTTGTCCGGGATCCCGGACAGGACCGGTTTGCGGCGGAGCGGCTCGGCCTCCTTCTTCTTACGCGCCTTGTCGTCCGCGGCGATCGCGGACTGCACCTTGCCGAGCAGTTCTTCGTTGGAGCGGATGGACACGTTCGACGAGGCATCGAGGTCGAGGAGTACCTTCTTGGCCGGCTTCAATGAGTCCCCTACGGCTCGTACGGGTGCTTGAAGAACCCCGCGAAGGTACGGTTGCGGGAGCCGGAGCACGCAAGTGCGCAGGGGCGCACGAGCTCCCCTCGTCGTGTCAGGACCTCCGATGTTCAACTCACGGACGCTTGCTAGTTCCCTTGACTTGCGGCGGAGCGTTCGGGGTGGCCCCGTCCAGAAGGCCCGAACGGGGCGAATGCCGACGTCCTGCCGTCCGCCGCAAAGGGCGGATCGGCCCTAAAGGAACGCGGTGATGGCGCCCACGGTGGTGGCGATGGCCCCGACTGCTGTCCAGAAGATTACGTTCTTCCAGAAGGGCCGCCGGTCCGAAGACCCGGATTCAGAGTCAGACCGGATGCTCGGCATCTGATCCCCGTAGGCCCAGTTCAGCTGTGCGTTCCCGGACAGATTGATGTTGATCACGGGGTCGCCAGGCTGTCTGGGCGCGTTGCCGTTGGTGCTCAAGTAGTTCTCCTTCCGGCGGGGGGTACTTGCAGCTGTGGCGGAATTTGCTTGCCGGCGTGCCGCCTCAGCCTGGGGTTCTGTGGGGTGCGGCAGCGTCGCGGCCCATAGAGACTCCGGGGCCTGTCGTACGCCTACCTGACAGGGGCATCCGTCTGAGAGGTGGCGCTACGTCCTCGATGGACGTATGGGGGCAGAAGTGTGTATCGGTTGCTATGGGTGTAACCCCTCGGGCTGGCAGGGGCCGTCTTGAAGGTCTTCTTGACCTCGATAAACCCCTTGCGGGCCAGCTCCTTGAAGCCTCGCTCGGTCGTGTCTGCCGACCAGCCATACCAGTCCGGAGTTCGCTCGGGCGGCAGTTCGAAGGCTGGCCGCTCGCAGCTCAGGACAAGCAGCATGGCCAATCCGGGGAGACCGAGATCATCGATGGCTCTTGAATCCCAGAGATCCCTGGGCACCTTCAGATACGGGTCTCGGTTCTCCCGGCCGGGTCGGGTATAATCCCCGCCCTGGCCGTCCTCACGGAGCAGGGTAACCCTGATGTTATGTGTGCCGGGGATGCGGCCGTACTTGATCAACCGACGCTCCTGTAGACGGCCGAAGATCTTATTGACCGCCGCTCGTGCGCTCGTCGGCTCCGCCGTCTCTGTCGCGCCGATCGCCCTTGCCCAGACGGAGCTGTTGAGCGTTGTGCTCCAGTCGTCCAGGTCTGAGCTGGTGATCGCGATGATGAACAGGTACGCCTTCAGCCCGCGCAGGTCCCGGCCCTGAACGAACTGGGCGAGGACGCTGTGACGACTTTCCGCTCGCGGTGGGAGTTGTACGAAGTCACGCCGAACGGGGACATGCCTCCGGTGCGTTGCCTTCCGGTCTAAGAGAAACGTCTGGGTCTCAGCGGCCCCGGCGACGACCTCCTCCGGGGTGAGTCCCTCCCAAGATGCTTGCTCACTCACAGACGCCACCATCGCACCTTGAGCCAGCAGGCTTCAAACCCTGACGCCACAACAGTTGCTCGCCTCAGCGGGTTCTTTGACGAATATCCTGTAAATAGCTTCGTGGTACATGACCCTGCGATGTCGTGGAAATTTCGGAGGAGGAGAGAGCTGCGCCGACCGCCATTAGCGGAGGAACCCGGCCGTCCTGGCGACCCTGGACAGACAACTCAGCGGCGCCCCCGGACCATCCTGTCGGAACAGGGCGGTTGGGTCCGGACCGGACGGACTGTCTCCCCGGCCGCTGTCTTCCGCCAGGACGCTCTTCGCCATGACACACACGCGGTACGCGGTAGCGTCCCCGTTGGGTCAATCGCGAAAGGGGCGTCACCGCATGTCGCACAGCACTGCCACTCCCGACAGGCATGAGCGGCGTGGTCTGATTCTCGACTTCGCCGGGGTGCTCACCGCTAGTCCCATCGCCGTACACCGCGCCTGGTGTGTGTCCGAGGGGCTGGAGCCGGGCGCGTGGCGTGCCACTCTCAACGATCACCCCGAAGGCCGGCGGCTTTATGCGGCGCTGGAGATCGGTGAGATAGGGCAGGCTGAGTGGAACGAGGGAACCGCGGCTCTCCTCGGTGAGCACGTGGACCCCGTGAACCTGATGGGACGGGCCTGGGTCGACGTTCCTCCGGCGCGTCGGATGATCGCGCTCGCTCGGGCCGCACGAGCTGCCGGCCACCGGCTCGCGCTGCTGTCAAACAGCTTCGGGCTCGATCCGTTCAACCCATACGAGCATGTCGGCATTTGGGACCTCTTCGACGTGCACGTTGTGTCCGAGCTGGAGGGACTCGCGAAGCCGGACCCGGCTATTTACCGGCTCGCACTGGAGAGGATCGGGCTGCCTGCTGAGCGGTGTGTATTCGTGGACGATCATGAGGTGAACCTGCCGCCCGCTGCCGAGCTGGGCATCACGACTGTTCACGCCACCGACGAGGACAGGGCGGTCGCCGAGCTGGAGGCTCTTCTCGGCGTCACGGCTGTGCTCACCGTCTGAGCGTCAACTGGCGCTTGGCCGAAGGCTGTCCACCGCCCCGTTTCTGTGAGTACCGTCCGTGTGGGGCCCATCACGCGGAGGTTCTGGAGCATGCAGTGGTCGGAGTACACCACCTCTGAGCGCTCGAAGGCGTTGCGCAGTGCCATGACGTAGGAGCAGTTAGCGGAGGCCGCCGGTGTGTCCCTCGGCGTCGTCCGCAAGCTCGAACGCGGCGGGACGGCTTCCCTGCCGTCGCTGCTGTCGATCGCCGACGCGCTCGGTACGGACATCGCCGTGCTCCTCGGGCAGCAGGCGCCCCGCCGGTCCATGGACCGCGACGAGCGGGCCGCGCTGCGTCTGGTCTCCGCGGCGACCCACGACGCTGCCATCGGCATCCCCGCCGAGGTCGACCGTCATCGCGGTGAGTCCGTGCCCGCCGCGAGGTCCCGCTCCCGCCCGCGTCCCAAAGGCACTCGAACGCCGCATCCACCGGCTCGACCGTGACGCGCTGGTCTTCACCAAGGTGCGAAGGACGGGGGTGCGCGCGCCGCGCGCCGAGCCCTCGCGCCTGTGCCGCGCCGCCCTGTTCCTTCCCGTCTAATCCCTCCGTCCGGTCCGGTCGTCCCTCGGGCGGGCGGTGACCAGGCCGGACTCGTACGCCGCGATGACCGCCTGGGCGCGGTCGCGCACGTCGAGCTTGTCGAAGAGGCTGGTGATGTGGTTCTTCACCGTGGAGTGGCTGATGCCCATGGTCCGGGCGATCGTGGGGTTGTCCAGGCCGGTGGCCATCAGCCGCCACACCTCCACCTCGCGGGGCGTGAGCTCCCCCGCCACGACATCGGGCGGTGGCGGGGCGCCGTGCGGTGTGCGGACGTAGGCGGAGATCAACCGGGTCAGCAGGCGCGGGGCCACCACCGCCTCCCCGGCGTGGACGGTACGGATCGCCGCGGCGAGGTCCTCCGGTGAGACGTCCTTGGGCAGGAACCCGTACGCGCCGGCGCGCAGCGCGGCCACCACGTACTCGTCCATGTCGAAGGTGCTCAGCACCAGGACCCGGCATCCGGGCAGCGTGCGGGCCAGCTCCTCGGTTGCGCCGACCCCGTCCAGGACGGGCATCCGGATGTCCATCACCACGACGTCGGGGCTCAGCCGCCGGGCCAGCGCGACGGCCTGCGCCCCGTCCTCCGCCTCGCCCACCACCTCGAAGGCGGGGTCCGGGGAGAGGATCAGCGACAGGCCGCGCCGGACCAGCGGCTGGTCGTCCGCGATGAGGACCCGGATCCCGGGCGTCGCGGCCGTCACCGGTACACCGCCTGCCCGCGCGGCCCGCTGCCGACGCGCTCCGTGGGCTCCCCGCTCTGGACGGCCGCCTCAGCCGTCTCCTCCGCCGCCAGAGGCAGTTCGGCCACCACGGCGAAGCCGCCCTCCGGCCGCGGCCCCGCCGCCAGGGTGCCGCCGTGCAGGGCGACCCGCTCGCGCATGCCGACCAGGCCGTACCCGCTCCGACCCGGTTCGTGCCTCGCGTCCTTGGACGGCACGCCCCGGCCGTCGTCGCGCACCTCGATGGTGATCCCGTCCGCGTGGTAAGCCAGCAGGACGGACGCGCTGGCCGGGCCCGCGTACTTGCGCGCGTTGGTCAGGCCCTCCTGAACGATCCGGAACACCGTCAGGCCGACGGTCGGCGGCAGCGGCCGACGCGTTCCGCGCACGCTGAACGCGGTCGGCAGCCCGGCCCGGCGGGACTCGTCCACCAACCGGCCGAGGTCGTCGGCCCCGGGCTGGGGCGAGGCCGGGGCGGCGTCCGGTTCGTCACCGGTCCGCAGGACGTCCAGCAGCTGGCGCATCTCGCGCAGGGCCAGCCGCCCGGAGGATTCCAGGGTGACCAGGGCCTCTCGCACCACCTCCGGGTTGGCGAGGTTGGCGCGGGCGCCACCGGCCATCAGCTGCATGGTGGTGATGTGGTGGGCCACGATGTCGTGCAACTCGCGGGCGATGCGGCGGCGTTCCTCGGCCACCGCGCGGTCGGCCAGCAGCCGGCGATTGGTGTCCACCTGGCGCTGCCAGCGGGCGACCGTGAGGCCGCTGCCGGCCACGAGCGCGGTGGAAGCGACGGCCGCGATGCCCGCCTCCGCGGACGGCACCGGGAAGTCGCTCTGGCTCAGCATCGTCACCAGCGCCGTGGCCGCGCCGGCGCCTGCGGTGACCGGCCAGGCGCGGTTCCGGGCGACCGAGTACACCGCCACCATCAGGACGAGGCCGAAGTGGATGCCCATCGGGGTCGACAGGTCGATCGCCGACTGGAGCACCAGGACGGCGGCGAGCGCCCGCACCGGGTGGCGGCGCCGGGCGAGCAGCGGCACGCCCGACAGCACGAGCAGGACCAAGCCCGGCACGCCGACGCCTCGGGTGCCCGCCACCTCGCTGACGGCCAGGTGGGCGAGCAGGTCCAGCGAGCCGGTTCCGACGGCCGTCAGCGCGTCCGCCTGGGTCCACGGCAGGCCGCCCGTGCGGTCCTGTGGAACCTTGTCCGAGGCCGCGCCGGGATGTCGACGCCCGTCCATACTCGTCCTCCCGGTCGACCGGCGGTGATGTCTCATTCTGGCACCGGCCCGCCCGGCCCCGGATGGTCCCTCCGGCCGAGGGCGGGCGGGCGGACCAGGAGCACGGTCCCGGTTCGGGCCCGCTGGGGGACCGGGGGCCCGGGCCCTGATCGTCCACCGTCCGGACGCCCGGCACCCCCTTCGCCTGATGGTCTGTGAGCGCGCCGGGAACCCCCGGCGACAAGTCCGACGTTCGCGTCCATCAGCCGGAGGGCACCGTGATCCGCGCACTGACCGGATTCTCCACCAGACACGCCTGGAAGGTCATCGCCCTCTGGGCGGTGCTGGGACTGGCGCTGGGCGCGCTGAGCCCGATGCTGCTCGGCCGGGTCACCCAGTCCCAGACCGGTGACTTCCTGCCGAAGAGCTACGACTCGGCCGCCGCCCTGCGGATCGCGGAGGAGGAGTTCGGGGTGAAGCCCGACGCCACCACGATCACGGTGCTGGTCGCCCGGAGCGACGGCAAGGCGCTCACCGAGGGCGACCGGCGGCGGATCGAGGCCGAGGCGGCGGAGCTTGGCAAGCGCCGGGTCACCATGCCGAGGGAGGAGGACGAGCCGGCGTTCCTCAAGCCCGACCGCTCGCAGACCCCCCGGATCGCCCCGGCGATGACGGCGCCCGACCGGAGCTTCGAGTTGCTCTCCGTCGAACTCACCGGCAGTGCCGTGGACGAGGGCGTCCAGGAGGTCTACCGGGCCTTCCGGGAGTCCGCCCGCGCGAAGTTCGACGCCGCCGGGATGCGCACCGGGTTCACCGGCGGACTGGCCGAAGCCGCCGACAGCGCGGACGACAACCGGGTCGCCGCACTGATCGGCAGCAGCCTGGTCACCGTGCTGATCGTCCTGCTCAACGTGCTGGTGTTCCGCAGCGTGCTCGCGGCCGTGCTGCCACTGCTCGCCGTCACCGTGATCGGAGGCGTGGCCGCCGGAGCCGTGGCCGGCGCCGCGACGCTCACCGGTCTGCGACTGGACGTCTCCACCCCGAGCCTGATCTCCGTGGTGCTGCTCGGCATCGGCGTCGACTACCTGCTGTTCCTGCTCTTCCGGTTCCGCGAGCAACTGCGCGCCCGGCCTGACCAGCCCGCCCGCGAGGCGGCCGCCGAGGTGTCCGGCCGGGTCGGCACCGCTATCACCTCGGCCGCGCTGACCATCGTGGCCGCCTTCGCCACCCTGGGTGTGGCGAGCTTCGGGCAGTTCCGCTCGCTGGGCCCGGCGATCGCCGTCGCCGTCCTGGTCATGCTGCTGGGCAGTCTCACCCTGATGCCGGCGCTGCTCGCCGCCTGCGGCCGCAAGATGTTCTGGCCCTCCCGCAGCCTGGACCGGGAGCCGCGGGCGGGCACGGCCGCCCGCTACGGCGCCTTCGTCGCCCGTCGTCCGATGGTCCTCCTGCTCGGTTCGGTCGCGCTGCTCGGCGCCCTCGCCGCCGGGGCGACCGGGATACGGATGGACTACGGCCAGGGTGGCGACTCCAAGACGGCGGCCGCAGCCACCGCCAAGGAGATCGCCCGCGCCCTTCCGGCCGGCGTGTCCGACCCGACCACCGTCTACGTCACCGCCACGGACGGCGGCACCCTCGACCCCGCCCGGCTCGACGGCCTCTCCCGCGCCCTCGCCAAGACCGAGGGCGTCGGCCAGGTCGGCGGCACCGTCCTGAACAAGAACCGCCGCGCCGCCCGGATCGACCTCTTCCTCACCGCCGACCCGCAGAGCGCACGGGCCCGCGACCTGGCTTCCGGCCCGGTCCGCGCCGCCGTCGCCGCCCACACGCCCGCCGGAACGAGTGCCCACGTCGGCGGCACGGCGGCGGTCTTCGCCGACGTCTCCGTCGCCGTGGACCACGACCTGGCGGTCGTTTTCCCGGTCGCCGCCGCCCTGATCGCCCTGATCCTGCTGCTGCTCCTGCGCAGCCTGCTCGCCCCGGTGGTCCTGATGCTCTCCGTCGGGCTCGGCTTCGCCGCGACCCTCGGCGCCGCCACCCTGCTGTTCCAGCACGTGCTGGACGAGCCCGGCGTCAGCTTCACCCTCCCGCTGGTGCTGTTCCTGTTCGTCGTCGCGCTGGGCACCGACTACAACATCCTCGTCACCGACCGGATCCGCGAGGAGATGCACCGGCCCGGCCCGGCCCGCGCCGCTGTCGCCCGTGCCGTCCGCCACACCACACCCGCCGTAGCCACCGCCGGCCTGGTCCTGGCCGGTTCCTTCGCCACCCTGGCCACCACCCCCGGCAGCGCGCAGATCGCCTTCGCGCTGACGCTCGGCATCCTCCTCTCCGCCGTCGTCCTCTCGCTCGCCCTGGTCCCGGCCCTGGCCACCCTCCTGGGCCGGGCCCCTTGGTGGCCCCTCCGCCCTACCAGCCATCACACCCCCGGCGCCCCACCCCACCCGCGGCTCGCGTCCACGTCCTCTGACCGCCTCACTTCCTGACCGGCCGTCCGCCTGCCCCCGGCACGCTCCGGCCCCACCCCGAGAGGCTGTTGGCCGGTTCGGGCCTGATGGCTCCGCTCCGTCGTCATGCGGGGGGGCGCCTGCTGAGCAGGCACGGAGAGCGGTGCCGGTGTTGCCACCGGTCCGTTTCTCCGTGCCGCTCGCCGAACCCGGCGTACCCGTCTCCGGGTACCGGGCTCTCAAGGCGCGTCCCAGGCTGGAGTGGGACCGGATGAGCAGGCCGCGTACTCGTGAGGTGCGGGGGGTCTTCAGGGGTCAGGCGCGTGTGGTGAGTCGTGTGAGTGCCGCGTCGTACCGTGCCTGGACCTCCGGGTTCGCCGATGCCCGCAGGAGGACGGTGAGTGCCCGCAGCACGCCGTCGTCGTAGCCGGCCGCTTCGGCTTCCCGGGCGGCGAGGTCGAGCTGGGTGATGCCCTCGGCCTGTTTCCCGAGTCCGAGCAGTGCCTCTCCCATGATGACGAGCAGCAGGATGTGGGGGATGTCGGTTGTCTCGGGCCGGTCCTCGAAGGCCAGGGCGTGGGTCGCGGTGGCGAGGGCTTGGTGCCAGTGTCCGGCGTCGGCCTGGTGGCGGGCGAGGTGCTGTGTGGCGAGGCGTTCCATCCGGCGGTCGCCGATCTGACGGGCCAGGTCGGCCGCGCGTTCGCAGCTGTGGGCGGCTTCTTCGAGACCGCCCAGGGAAGCTTGGGCCATGGCCAGCACGATCAGGGCGTTGGCCTCGGCGAACGCGTCGCCGGCGCGGGCGGCGAGCGTGGACGCGGCCTCCAGGTGGACGAGTGCTTCCGGGGTGCGGTCTTCCTCGGTCAGAACCCAGCCGAGGACGTTGCGCAACCGGGCCTCGCCGTGCTCGTCGGCGGCGGCGCGCGTGGCCGTGAGGGCGGTCTGCAGGAGCGGGACCCAGCCGTCGCGCACGCGCCACACGATCAGCGGCCACATCGTCATGACGATGCGCCAGGTCCTGTCGTGCAGTGGGGCGGCGTTGGCCGCGGCGACCGCTTGGGTGAGGTTGTCGCGCTCGGCGGCGAACCAGGCCACGGCGGCGGAGCGGTCGTCGAACCTTCGCACCGCAGCGGGCGCGAGAAAGTCGGACGGGAGCGGGAAACAGTCCTCCGAGCCGGGTTCGGCCGCCGCCACGGCCCCGATGGCCGTGGCGACGTAGTGGTCGAGAACGCGCTTGAGGGTGTCGGGGTGGGCGTCCAGGGTGCGGGCGTAGAGCCGCACCAGGTCGTGCATCGCCCACCGGCCGGGCGACGTCTCGGTGAGCAGGTGCGCGGCCGCCAGGTGCTCCAGGGCGCTCTCGGCGGCCGCCGGGTCCGTGCCGGCCAGGGCGGCCGCCGCGTACCGGTCGACGTGTGTGCCCGGGTGACGGCCCAGATGGGCGAACACCCCGGAGATGTGCGCCGGGAGCTGTTGGAGTGTCAGGTGCAGTGCGGCGCGGACACCGGTGTCCTCCAGGTCGAGCAGGCCCAGGCGGCGTGTCCGGTCCGACAGTTCGGCGGCCATCGAGTCCAGGGACCAGTCGGGCCGGCCGGCGAGGCGGGCGGCCACCACCCGCAAGGCCAGCGGCAGCCCGCCGCACAGCTCGGCCAGGCGGCGCGCGGCCGCCGGCTCGGCGTGCACCCGGTGCGTGCCGAGGACTCGGGACAGCAGGGCGGTGCCGTCCGGGGGAGCGAGGACGTCGACGGCGACGGGCCGGGCGGAGTCGCTGACGATCAGCCCTGGCAGCCGGTGCCTGCTGGTGACGACGGTGACGCAGCGGTCGCCGCCGGGCAGGAGCGGCCTGACCTGTTCGGAGTCGCGGGCGTTGTCCAGGACGACCAGCAGCCGGCGATCGGCGGCCAGCGACCGGAACAGTGCGGCCGCACCGTTCTCCGACTCCGGTACCCGCTCATGCGGCACGCCCAAGGCCGCCAAGAACTCGCGCAGCACCTCGACGGCGGCCGGCTCGCCCATGTCGCTGAAGCCGCGCAGGTCGGCATAGAGGCGCCCGTCGGTGAGTCCGGCGGGGTCGCGGTGGGCCCAGTGCAGGACCAGGGCGGTCTTCCCGACCCCGGCGGGCCCGACGACCAAGCAGACCGGGGCCTCGCCCGCGGTAGCCCGGGTGAGGGCTGCGAGCTCCGACGCCCGGCCGTGGAAGCCGCGCGGTGCGCGCGGCAGCAGGTCAGGCGCACGCGTGGTCATGGCGGCCGCCGGCTCGGTGGCGGACAACTGGGCGGCGGCGTCCGCCGACCGGCAGGGGCGGGGCCGGCCAAGGCTCGCGGCATCCTCCAGCGCGCCGGCCTCAGCCGCATCCAGGCCCAGCGCCTTGGCCAGCGCCCGCACCGTACGGCGCTGGGGGCCCCGGGTCCGCCCGCGCTCCATGTCCGCCACTGCCCGCACGCTCACGCCGGCCTCGTGGGACAGCGCCTCCTGGCTCATTCCGGCGTTCAACCGCAAGGCCCGCAACCGCTGCCCGAAGTTCCTGCCCGAAGACGTGCCGTCGTGCACCGTGGATTCCTGATCGTCCGGCTCGTCTGGTTGAGAGCCCCCCGGCAGAAGTATCGCCGACCGTACTTCTGCCGGTGGAACTGCCTGGGCGAGGACAACCGGAAGTGGTCGACTGAAGGCAGACACGGAGTGCCTGTTCACGGGCCTGCGCGGGTCCGGCCGTCCCGGCGGACGGGCTCGTGGGGCACCGGGGCGCACGGGCCGGGACGCCCTCCGTCGTCGACCGACCGGCATCACCATCCGGGCCGGCGGCACCGCACCGCGGCCCGCACCACGCACGGGGGACCTCTCCATGAACACGCTGCACCGCTCCACGCTGCTCGCCGTCGCGGGCACGGCTCTCGCCTTGTCGCTCACCGCCTGCCAGAGCGACTCCGGCGGCGCGTCGTCGTCCCGGCCGACCACGTCGGTCACGGTGGCGTCGTCCCCGGAGGCCGGCGCGACGACGGCCGCCAAGGACACGGTCACCTCCGAGGCGGCGGGGTCGGCCGCCTCCGCGCGCTCGGCGGGGGCGAAGGGCTCCACCGGCGCCTCCTCGACCGGCGCCACCGGCTCCACCGGTGGGCGGGGGACGGCCGCCACCCCGGTCTGCGCCGCGCGGGACGTCCGGGTCACCGCCGCCACGCAGGACGGCCCGCCCTACACCCACATCGTCCTCACGGCGCGCAACACCTCCGGGCACTCCTGCCGGCTGACGGGCTTCCCGCACATCCAGTTCCTGGAGAGCCACAAGCAGGACGTCCCGGCCGTCGCCAAGAGCAAGCCGGCCACGCCGGTCGTGCTCTCGGCGGGGGCTCCGGCCTACGCCCTGGTGAAGCTGTCGGACGGCGGGGTGGACGAGGACAACGAGCCTGTGTCGGCGTTCTCCGTGCAGCTGGAGGGCGACTCCACGGTCATCGCCGTCACCGCGCCGGGCAGCGGCGGCATCGCCGTCGACCCGGCCAAGGCGCTCACCGGCTACTGGACCCCGGAACTGCGCAACGGCGCGGACGACTTCTGACTGATCATCTCGGGTTGAGTGTGGCTCACGGCTTGGCAGTTGGGCTGGGGGCGGCGGAGTCCTGTGGGTGTCGGATGACCTTGTGCTTGACGATCCGTGGGTTCGTGTCGCTCCGCCACCCGCCACTCTGGATGAGCGCGCCGGAGAAGAGCCCGCGTGACGGGCGCTGCCATGAGTGCGGTGTCGACGTTCGGGTACAGGCACCCCTCACTCATCCGCGGGTGGCCCGTGCCGCTGCCGAACTTCAGGCACCGAGAGCCGGGAGACAGGGCCGGCCGAGTGCCTGTGCACGCGGCGCCGGGTGCCGCAGGCTGCCGGCGCCCGGCATCGGCGGGAGGGCCGCGTACGGGACGCCGGTGGCAGTACGGCAGACCACTCACCGGCGGCCCCTGTCCACGCGGGCATGCCCTCCTCGGGCGGGCCGCGGTCAGGCCGGCGGCTTTTCCGGCGTGGCAGGGATGCCGATCGTGACGCTCGTTTGACGCTCAAGGTGCCCACGCGCGACAAGCCGAGCCGGAGAAACCCGCTCCGACCCGGCGATCCTTGAGCCTGCCGGAAAGGGCCGCTGACGATGTGACGAGGAGGCCGTCCTCACGCCGTGAGAGCCGGACGGCAGGACCGCCGGCTCCGTGCCGCCGGTACCGGAGGGGGTCAGCCGGGCCACTCCCAGGACATGCCGTACACGCCGGGCGGGCAGCGGTGCAGCAGCAGGTGCGACGTGTGGGACACGTCCAGGGCGGTGCGGCGCTCGGAGCGCTTGGGGCCGCCGATCCGCTCCCTCGAGTAGCGGTGACAGCTCGACGGCAGCGCGTCGGGGTGGAAACACAGGTGCAGCAGGAACTCGTGCGGGCTCGTGCGCAGCCGCCGCTCGTGGTGAGCCGGGGATGCCGCCGGTTCGGGGCCGTACCGCAAGGTGTAGGAGATCAGTGCCGTCTCGTCGCGGGCGAGGTGCCGGCCGAACTCCACCTCGGCGACGACGGTCCGCAGCTCGGGCAGCCGCCGCACGACGCCGAGCCGCCCGCAGTGGGCGGTGAAGGTGGCGTGTTCCGCGGCTATCTCGTCGTGCACGACGGTGATGCGGCTCGCTCCGTCACGTGTCGCCCGCACCACCTGTTTCACGGTGACGGTCCGGAACCGGCGGTGTTCGTCGAACCGCACCGTCTCGTGAATGGTCAGGGAGACGAGGTCGTCGTTGAACCGGGGGAACGTCGGGCCCAGGGCGCGTTCGATGTGGGACTGCCGCCCGAACACCTGGCGTGAGACGTCCGGTCCGGGGGCCTGCCCGGTGGGGCGGCCGCGGGGGCGGCTCGGCCCGATGAGGGAGCGCAGGGTGCCGGCCGGCAGGTCGAGAATGGCCTCCACGGCGTCCACGGCCCTCAGCGAGTGGGCCTGTTCGGGCTGGCTGCGTCCGCGCTGCCAGTAGCTGAGGGTCGCGAGGCTGATGCTGATTCCCTGCGCGGCCAGTCGCTCGCGCACCCGGTCCAGGGAGAGTCCGCGCCGCTGGACGGCGTCCCGGAAGACCGCGGCGAAGGGAGCGGCGGGGCCGGTGGCGGGGTGCGCCGCCGCGGAGGGGGCGCCCTCGTCGGCTTCGTGCGGCCTTCTCATGACACCTCCGCCAGGCTGGTGCGTGTCCTGTGGGGCGGGATCATACGCGGCGGGCGTGCGGGCGCTGCGCCTGTCCGGTCGGCCGGGCAGGCACACCGCCGCTCGCGGAGGGGCGGGCCCGTGGGGCGGGCCCGCCGTGGTGCGTCCGGTGTGGTGCTCAGTTCGTGTTGAGCGTCAGACCGTAGTAGGACAGCGCGTCGTCGAGGGGCTGGAAGTACGACGAGCCGCCGGAATTGGTGCCCGAGCACTGCTGGCCGGTGGGGCCGCCCGAGGTCATGCCCTGGGCCTGGTCGCCGGAGATGTAGGCACCGCCGCTGTCACCGCCCTGCGTGCACACCGACGAGCTCGCCAGACCGGTGACCACGGTGTCGGGGCCGCCGTGCTCGTCGATGTAGGTGACGGAGACGTTGTACGACCTCACCGCGCCGCACGTCCAGCCCGTGGTCTGGCCGGACTTGCACAGGGCGGCGCCGGGGGCCGCACGCCTGCTGCCCTTGACCGCGACGTTCGCTCCGGTGCCCCAGGTCCCGACCTGGGTGGCGATGGAGTCGTCCTGGTCGACCTGGGCGATGCCCATGTCGACGCTGCGCCGGCCCAGTGCGTAACGGCTGTGGACACCCTTCGCGAAGTGCGCGGTGCCGTAGTACAGGTCCGTGAGGTCGGCCACGCAGTGACCCGCGCTCACCAGGTACTGGCGGCCAGAGGAGTCGTGGGCGCCGTAGCCGACGGAGCAGACCCAGCTGCCAGCGCTGTTGGTCCACGTCATCCTGCTGCCCGGGTAGACGGTCGCCTGGGGGGCGAGGCGCTGTCCGTCGTGCAGGATCCGCACCGCGTCGCCGCGGGAGGCCGCGTCCGCGAGGAACGACTCGGCCGCCGCGGACGTGCGGCCTGGGACGACGTGCACGGTGACGGTGTCGCTGGGCAGGTCCACCGACCACGAGGTGACGCCGTCGGGGACCTCGCGCAGGGCCCGGGCGTCGAGGGACGCCTTGATCCGGTCCAGGGCGCGCTCGCCGTGCTGTGGCACGCGTGCGGCCAGGCCGTGGTCTCTGACCTCGGCGGCCGCTGTGGCGGAGGAGACGTTCACCGTCAGCGTGCCGTCGGGGGTGAACCATGCGCCGTCCGTCGCCACACCCGCGCGGCCGAGTGCGGTCAGTTCGTGCTGCTGGGTGGCCTGGTGGTCGAGCCGGGCCACGGCGGCGTCCTCGCTGACGCCGAGGGACCGGGCCAGAGCGGCGACCATCGTCGGCGCGTAGCGGGGTGCGGTGGGAGCGGGCGCGGCCTCGGCGGCGCCCGTGGTGACGGCGGCCGCCAGCAGGGTGCCGATCGCGGTGACCGCCAGGGATATACGGGAAACGCGCACAACTGTCCTCTCTGCATGGGCATGACACGTCCGCCGGTGGGGTGGCCCCAGGGCCTTCAGGAGACGCCGGACGAGCCGTCGGCGGTACGTGCCATGCCGTTCCGGCGGCGTATGGGGGAGCGCCGCCGTCACGAACTCTGGCTCGAACGCGCCGTGTTGTTCAAGGCGCGTTCGGCGTCCCGTTTTCCACAGAGGTGCGCATAACTGTTGAGCGCGATGCTGATCGCGGGTCAGGTCGGCGACTCGCGGACGAGCCCGCCACCTGCTCCGTCTCGATCAGGGCGCCGTCGTGGGAGGCCGCGGGCGCCGCGCCCTCCCACGTCCCGCGGCAGGAGTGGCGCAGCCTGACGCAGTCATTCCAGGCCGCCCGGCAGCGCGCCATGGTCCACCGGCGGCGAGATGTGGGGGCAGGGCGGGCGGCAACTTCAAGCCACTCACGGCACGAGGATCCACGCCCGAAGACTGCGGTAGGAGCGCGAAATCCCGACGGCGGGGCTGACGCCGGGAGGCCCGGCGCCGGTCACATGACCACAAGGCTTCACTTCGCGGCGTATGACCGCTACACGGTGATGATCGGTTCTCCTGCTGCATCTCCTGCGTGGCCGGAAAGGCTCGTTCAGGCGTTCCGCATGCTTAAAGTCGCTCTTCCTGACACAGGCATGACGAAAGTCTTCTCGTAGCCGACGGGGGCGGGGTTGAGCGAGGGAGCGGCGCTGCCGTATCCGGTGAAGGACCTGGTGACTGCGGCGCGCCTGGAAGTCGCCGCGGAGCTGCGCGGCGACGGGAAGGACGGCACCAAGGTCTCCCTGTCGGCGGGGCGCAGAACGGCTCGAGCCGACGGCAGGCACGAGTACGTGTTCGACTGCAAGAAGTGGCTGGACGCGCTCGACGGCAAGCCGGCGCTCATACGCCCCTCCCGTTCGACCGGTTCGTGGTCGCCGGCCGAGGTCTCCCGGATGCCCGAGGGCAAAGTGCGTGTCGTCACCGAGGCGGACCTCGGCGCGGCACCGGCCCACGTGCAGATACGGGAGGACGACGCGGCCGCCTGGCGGGTACTCGCGGAGCGCCTCGAATCCGTGGGGCAGGCGAACCACCCCGTCCGCCCGGCCAGCGCGGGGTGGGCCCTCGGGGAGGGCGCCCCCCGCCTGGGCAGGAGCGGCGCCTCCGCCGCCCAGTGGGTCGCCGGCTGGAACTCGCTCAAGCTCAATCCACGGCAGCGCCAGGCCGTCGAACAGGCCCTCGCCAGCGACGTACTGTTCCTCTGGGGGCCGCCCGGCACGGGCAAGACCGACGTGGTCGGACACATCGTCGAAGGGTGCTACCGCCAGGGCCACTCGGTGCTCTTCCTCGCCCCGACCAAGGTTGCCGTGGATCAGGCCCTGGAACGCATCTGCGAGCTGCTGTCGGCCGAGCAGGGCTTCGATGCGGGCCTTGTGCAACGCGCCGGTGAGATCACGGTGGCCTCGCTGCGCGACAAGTACGGCGACAAGGTGGATCCGGAGCGCATCGCCACGGCCCTGGGCGCCCGCATCGAGCGATCCCTCGCCCAGCTCGCCACGGCTCTGCGGGACACCCAGGCGGGCATCGCCCTCCACGACAAGGTGAACGGTCTCCGTGCGGATCTCGCCAAGGCGCGGCAGAGCCACAGCAGCGCGAGCCAGGAGCTGGCAGCACAGATCGACGCGCGGAACGCCGCTCTCGGCGCGGTCCGGGCGGAAGAAGATCTCATCAGGAAGACCGGGACGCCGGGCGGCATGTTCGCGGGCCGCAAGCAGGCGAAGCTCGACGAGGCGCGGGGCCGCCTGCGCCAAGCCCGCGCCGCCGCCGAACACGCGGTCGGGGCACAGGCCGCCGCGGAACTGCAGGTCCGCCTGGCCGGCAAGGAGATCGAGGTCATCGAACAGGATCTGGCGGCGCAGCGACCGGGGCTCACCACTCTGCCGCCCCGCTCGGCCCTGGTCTCGCAGGCCGAGCACCTCCGTCAGCAGATCGGTGAGCTGGAGGAGCAGCGCCGGAAGATCGCTGACACCGTGCGTTCGAAGTGCCGCGTGCTCGGGGCCACGGTCGCCAAGGCGGTGCAGACCCGCAAACTGCTCGACCGGATCGACGTCGTGGTCGTCGACGAGGCCGGGATGGTCGATCTGCCGTCCGCCTGGTACGTCGCCGGTCTGGCGGGCAAGCGGCTCGTGGTCGCCGGCGACTTCCGCCAGCTGCCCGCGGTGACGAAGGGCGATGCCGACCGCAAGGCCACACCGGAAGACCGCGAGCACGCACGGCAGTGGACGGCCCGGGACGTCTTCCACGCCGCCGGACTCGTCGGCCAGGGTGGTTCCGTGGTGCCGGACGCCCGCCTCGTCGCACTCGACACCCAGTACCGCATGCGCGGTGCCATCTGCGACCTCGTGAACACGGTGGCGTACCCCGACGCGCCCCTCAGGACCGGCCGTGGCGACGACTCCCGCATCCCCTTCAACGGGCTCGTCGACGCGCCGCTCATCCTCGTCGACACCTCCGCTCAGCGCATACCGGGCCGCGATCACCAGACCAACACCGTCCACGAGGCCGCCGTACACGAACTCGTCCGAGGGCTCCAGTACGAGGGTGTGCTGCCCGGACGCAAGTGGCAGGACGTGCCCGCCGGGGAACGAGCCACCGACCGGCTCGCCGTGATCGCCCCCTACCGCAAACAGGTGCAGGCACTCAACAGCAGCCTCGGCTACCGTTTCGGCCAGGAGTACGAGGGCCTGGTCGACACGGTGCACCGCTTCCAGGGAAGCCAGCGGCCCATCGTCATCGTCGACACCACGGCGGGAGCCGGCAGGCAACCCGGCTACTTCTACCAGGGGACCGGGCTGTCCTCCCACACCTGCCGCCTGCTCAACGTCGCCCTCAGCAGGGCCCAGGACCACCTCGTCGTCATCGCGGACGTCGAGCACCTGCGGGAGCACCTGCCCGTGACGAGCGAGGCCCGGCGGATGCTCGACCACCTGCAGGCGC
Source organism: Streptomyces sp. NPDC104831 (assembly GCF_055583025.1). Lineage (NCBI taxonomy): Bacteria > Bacillati > Actinomycetota > Actinomycetes > Kitasatosporales > Streptomycetaceae > Streptomyces > Streptomyces sp. NPDC104831. Next base: position 7,328 of record NZ_JBVJOT010000078.1, on the reverse strand, counting down.
ACGCCCAGTGCCTCTCCGTCGACCAGCTCATCCCCGTGCGCGACGCCGCTCAACTCGCCGCACTGACCGAGGAGGAACTCGCCCGACCGGCCTTCTTCCCTGCGGACGAGGTTCCCAGGGCCGTGAGCTGGGACATCGACCGGGCCACACGCAGCATCGAGGTCTACTGCCCCTTCCTCGACCCCCGCCCGGTCCGCACCTGGTCGACCCGGCTGGCACAGCGCGTGGCCGACGGCGTCAAGGTGACCGTCCGCACCCGCCCGCCGGAGGAGCAGACCACGGACGCGGGGGTGGAACGCGCCCGTGGCCTGGTCGAGCAACTGCGAGGCGCCGGCTGCCAGGTGGAGTTCCGCGAGCGCATGCACGAGAAGGTGCTGATCCTGGACGCCACCGTGCTCTGGCACGGATCACTCAACCTGCTGGCCAACTCGGGTCCGACGGATCTCATGATGCGCCTCACCGACCCCTCCGCGTGTGAGCGCGTGGGCCGCGTGATCGAACGGGCCCGCAAGGAACGGGCCGCCTGGAATCCGCGGTCGTCCCGTCAGCCGGACGCCTCCGCCGCGGCCTCCGGCGGGGGACGGTTGTACTTGAACGTCCCGTACGCGGAGAAGGACGAGGCCAAACGGCTGCTCGGCGCGCGCTGGGACGCTCGGCGACGGCAGTGGTACGTCGACGCCGACCGAGTCAGCCGGGAACAGGCGGCACGATGGCTGCGGCCTCGGCCCTGAGCTGCCGCCGGCACGACGGCCGGCGCCGCGGGGCGACTCGGACACGGCGTCAACGCGTGTGACGGGCTCGCGTCCCACCCCGGCGTGAGTGGATCCCCGTCGTCGTCCTCGGCCCGGCCCCTGCGCCATGCCATCCCCGAGCATCCGAGAACGGACGTGCCGCCCGTCCGGCGCCAGCGGCGGCCGAAGGCAGCCCGCCGTGCCGGTCCCCGCACACCGGGTGGGGCGCGAGGACCCGTCCCGTCATGACTCCGGCGAGCGGCCGTCGTCGAAGACGACCCCGTGCTCGTTCACGCTCACCGGGACATCGACCCAACGGGACTTGCCGTCGACGAGCGCGGCGTACTGACAGCGGTGACCGGTGTCCCGGTCGTATGCGACGAGTTCGAGGTCCGGCACCTTCGCGCAGCGCAGGTGCTTGCCGACCCGGTTGTACTCCCGCCAGAACTTGCCGTAGACAGACTTGGCCGTCAGCACGGCCCGTCCTCCGTTGGTGATTTTGTACGGTTTCAAGTCACCGGCCGGCTCGTCGAAGCGGATGGACCAGGGAACTTTCACGCCGTTGTAGGCGACGGTGCACCGTGTGGTCACGCCCGGCTCCTCGCTCACCTTGCCGCCCTCGCACGCGGCGCTGGTCTTGCCCGGTATCCCAGCCATGGCCACGGTGCGTTTGCGCATCGTCCACAGCACTCGTTCCGTGAACGCGGCGTCGTCGGCAGGTTCCGGCGGCAGGGCGCCGAGCAGCGTCTGCGCCGTCAGGAGTCCGGGCTCGGCCGAGGTGATCGGGACGGGGAGTTCCTTTCCGCTCTTCGGCGGCGTGACGTCCGCAGGGCGGGAGGCGTGGCCATCCGGTCCCGACCCGCCGCAGCCCGCGGTGACGAGGACGATCAGAGCCGTGCCCAGGAGAGGTCTGCCGATGCCCACGGACCAACTCTGTTCAGACGTGCGGCCGGTCGAAACGGACCGGGCTTCGGGAAATCAACTACGCGGCGTACGCGGGCGGGTGATGATGCTGGGAACGGGTGATCAGGTCGGTGGCCGCGCGGGTACGGTGATGTCGCCTGCCTGGATGGACTTGGGGGGACTCATGACGTTCGAGGAAGAATGGGCCGAGCTGCGCGCGGCGGCGGCCGAGCGTACGGCCATGCGGATCGACAGCGTGCCGGCCGACGGTGGCGGAGGCGGCGGTGGGAACGATCTGGTGGTCAGTCGGGACGACCTCGGCGCCATCGGCAATGACGCCTACGACCTGCTGGGCCGGCTGGCGAAGGACGGCGACATCGCCCGCTCCTCCACGTTCGACGCGGCGACGGCGCTGACCAACGGCAACTTCGCGAGCGGCTCGGCCGTGCTGAAGGTGCACGACCTCTGGCAGACCCATCTGAGGACGCTGCTGGACGCCTGCGCGCAGATCTCGAATCACCTCGATTACAGCAAGGCGCAGCACGCCAAGGGCGAGGCGAAGGTCGAGGGAGACCTGAAGCGGATATCCGTGCTCACGGAATACATGAAGTAGGGCTCGGGGAGCGCGCGACATGCTGAAGTACGAGGACATCATCGACGCCCCGGTGGCGAAGCTGAAGGCCGCCGCCGACGACTGGTCGCAGATGGCGGGAAAGCTGGACAAGCTCGCCACGGACGCTGCCGACGGGATGAAGGCGAAGGCGGACAGAGCGGCCTGGGAGGGCGTCAACGCAGGAGTCACCAAGGCGTTCATCGGCAAGACGGTCAAGGAGTTCGCGGACGCCGTGGCCGAGGCCAAGGGCGTGCAGCGGATCCTGGAAGAGGGCTACGCGGCGATCAAGAAGGCCAAGGACGACCTGATCGCCATCCGGGACCACGAGGGGCCCGCGGCCGGTGTCCGCGTGGACGGCAGCGGCAAGGTCACGGCGCGGCACCCGTTGTCCGAGAACCGCGCGGCGCAGCACGACCCGGACTACAGCGGGCTTCTGCGGGAGGAGCGGCGGAACATCGAGTCGTGGCAGAACAGGATCGACCTCATCGTCGACAACTGCAACGACACCGACCTCGCCCTCAAGAACACCCTGGAGGCCAACGTCACCGACCGCAAGGACTTCAGCGCTCCGACGTACACGAAGCTGGACCAGGAGGAGGCCGCCCGCGCCGCCGCTCTGGCGGCCAAGGGCCGGGACATCACACACGCCGAACTCCAGCAGCTCAACGAACTGCTGAAGGACAACAGCTCGTCGGCGGAGTTCTCCAAGGACTTCTACGAGAAGCTCGGCCCCGAGAAGTCGCTCGCGTTCTTCGGGCAGCTCTCCACGGACACGTACGAGTACGGCAAGGTCGACGCGGAACGCCTCAAGGACGTCCAGGAACTCCAGAAGAACCTCGGCCTCAACCTGGCCACCGCCTCCCACGACAAGGAATTCACCGACAAGTGGGGGCCGGAACTGCGCAGGTTGGGTACCGAGCGGATCCCGCTGTCCAAGCACGACTACGGCGGCCCGTTCGGGTACCAGCTGCTCGGCGGGATCATGCGGTACGGGAACTACGACGCCAAGTTCCTCAACCCGATCGCCGAACACGTCGCACAACTGCACCAGAAGAACCCGTACATGTTCGCCGAGAACAAGGTGGTGAACAGCCCCTTCAAGAACCCGTACAACCCCTCCGGCGTCAACGGCGCCGGATACGACCCGGCCACCGCCATGCTGGAAGCACTCGGCAACAGTCCGGAGGCGGCGAAGAAGTTCTTCACCGGTCCCCCGACCGCGTACAACGAGGACGGCACGGTCAACCACGGTGCCACGGCCGACCTCGGGAAGAACAAGGACGGCGAGGCGATCGACAACTACTTCGACTTCTTCGGCAACGAGGAATGGGAGTCCTTCCCCGACGTCAACTCGCTCGACCCGAAAGAGAACAAGGCATCGCTCGACCAGATGCCCGACGCCCTCGGTCATGCCCTGGAGGCGGCGACCCTCGGCTACCCGGCCGGACACCCGGACGCCGGTGTGGTGCGGGACGCGGACAACGCCGCGATCATGCAGAAGGTCATGGAGAAATACGGCGACGACCCGGCTCTGCTCAAGGAGCACCACGAGGCGATGGCCGACAGCCTGGGCGTCATGGGCGCCGGCTACATCGACGACATCAACTGGGCGCTGGCCAAGAACGATCCGGAGAGCGTGTTCGCACCGGGCAAGAATCCGGAGGGGCACGTCGACTTCGCGGACACCGTGGACGGGAACGGGCGAAGCGTCGTCCGGGGCTTCCTCAGCACCCTGGGGCAGCACCCGGACGCCTACGCGACGGTCTCGACCGCGGAGCAGGTCTACACCCGCAGCGTGCTGGAAGGCGCGGTGGGCCCGGACGGGAAGATCGACGACCAGGTCGCTGCCAGGGCCAGGGCGACCGTGCGCGTGGGCGCCGAGGTGCAGGGCATGCTCGACCAGTCCCGGGCCGACCAGGTGGAGGCGACGAACCTCAAGATCCACGAGGACTACGAGAAGGCCGTCGCCAAGCGGGCGGGCTGGATCGAGTTCGGGGCCACGGCCGGTGTCGCGGCGGGCGTCGCCTTCCTGCCGGCGACCGCGGCCGTGGGCACGGCCGCGGTGCTCATCCCGCTGGCGACGGATACCGCCAGTGGCGCTGCCGAACAGGTCATCGGCCAGATGATCGGCAGCATCTCCGACAACTCGGTGGATGAGCACAAGGAGAAGATGGAAGACCTTGCGGATAAGGAGAAGGACAAGATCTACTCCGCCGGTGAGAGCATGGCCGAGGCCCCGATGGAAGAGTTCCTGCGGCACAACGGCGTGGACACCAACAGCGTGTTCGGGCAGGACCTACGCGAATCGATGCTGATCGGCTACGGGCTCGGCAATGATCGGGAGAACCAGCAGGGGAATGCCCCGGAGACCGGTTGAAACCGGGTGGACGGCCGAGGACACGTAAGGATGCGGACAGTGATCAGTCGTAGGTCGGTACGTGGGGGATTCCTTGCCGCGGCCGTGGCCGGCTCGTTGTTTCTCGGAGCCGCGGGTTGTGGGGGGGACGAGGGCAAGGACAAAGGTCCGAAGGATGACAAGGTCGTTGCGGGGACACAACTCTGTGGTGGCGGTGTCGTGTCCGCCGACGCCTCCCGGGCACTGAAGGCGATCACGGGGTCGTCGCGGTTCGAGGCATCGGCGGAGGAGTACACGATCGCGCAGGCCGCGGCGGATCTGGTCGAGGCGTTCTGGGACCCCAGGGTGTATCGCGGGGATGTCTGCCGTGTCCACACGCCCACCGGTACGCCGGATTTCGAACTCAGGATCACCTGGAGGCGGGTCGACGGACCCACGACGGCCTCCCCCGCCCCGAAGTTCACCCTGCTGAAGATGGGGGAGGAAACCCTGGCGGCGGCGGACATGGCGTATGTCCGCTTCGGGTGCAGGAGCGACAAGTTGGCCGGCCCGGCGACACCGGCCCACATCGACATCGGCGTGGAACGCTGGGGTATGCCGGAAGAGCCCGAGGGTGACATCAAGGCATTGAAGGACGCCTACGCCACCGTCGCCCACTCCTTCGCGCTGGCCATGGCCAAGGAGCTGCGCTGCGAGAAGAACGGCGGGCTCCCCGCGAAGCCCGTGCTGGAACCCGCGTAGGCGTACGCGGATGCGAGCGTGATCAGGGTCCCTTCCCTCCGGGGGAGGGGCCCTCTGCTCGTGGACCGCGCGGCCATCCGACCCGAGGCGAGATTCCTGGCATGCGTTCGGAAACACTGCCGATGCCCCGGCCTGCTGTACGCCTCGGTGACGTGCGCGGTGGCGAGGGTTGGTGTGGCCGAATGTTTCGGTGGTGTAGGCGACCGTGCGAGAGGTATTGACGTTGTTCCCCGGTTCCCTATCCTTCAGTTGGCCGAGATTGCGGCTGGCGTTCGGTATATCGAACCGATAGGAACTGGTGCATGTCATGGACTTGCCAATCCAGCCTCCGTCGCCGCGTGTCGGCAACCGGAACCGCTTACTCAAAGTTGAGGAAGTCCCCATGCACAGAGGAAGTTTCAGCCGCAGGCGTTCGTCCGCGGCGCTCGCCGCGGTGGTCGCGGCGCTGGCCGCGTTGGCGGCGATGCTCGTGGCCACTCCGGCTCAGGCGGCTGCCAGCGGCGCCCTGCGCGGTGTGGGTTCCAACCGGTGTCTCGATGTGGTGGGTGCCGGGCAGACCGACGGCACGGCCCTGCAGCTCTACGACTGCTGGAGCGGCGGGACCAACCAGCAGTGGACGCTGACGGACGGCAACCAGCTGACCGTGTACGGCACCAAGTGCCTGGACGTTCCGGGTCATGCCACCACGTCGGGTACCAAGGTGCAGATCTGGAGCTGCAACAGCGGTGCGAACCAGAAGTGGCAGGTGAAGTCCGACGGCACGGTCGTCGGCGTGGAGTCCGGGCTGTGCCTGGAGGCCGCCGGCGCCGGTACGGCCAACGGCACGGCGGTGCAGGTCGGTACGTGCAACGGCGGCAGCAACCAGAAGTGGACCGGGCTGACCGGGACGCCGCCCACGGACGGCTCCTGTGCTCTTCCGTCGACGTACCGGTGGTCCTCCACGGGTGCCCTGGCGCAGCCGGCGAACGGCTGGGCCGCGGTGAAGGACTTCACCAACGTGACGTACAACGGCAAGCACCTGGTCTACGCGTCGAACGTGTCGGGATCGTCGTACGGCTCGATGCTGTTCAGCCCCTTCACGAACTGGTCGGACATGGCGTCGACCGGCCAGACCGGGATGAGCCAGTCCGCGGTGGCGCCCACGCTGTTCTACTTCGCGCCCAAGAACATCTGGGTGCTGGCCTACCAGTGGGGTGCCTGGCCGTTCATCTACCGCACGTCGAGCGACCCCACCAACCCCAACGGCTGGTCCGCTCCGCAGCCGCTGTTCACCGGCAGCATCTCCGGTTCGAGCACCGGGCCGATCGACCAGACCCTGATCGCCGACGACCAGAACATGTACCTGTTCTTCGCCGGTGACAACGGCAAGATCTACCGGGCGAGCATGCCGATCGGGAACTTCCCGGGCAACTTCGGCTCCTCGTACACCACGGTCATGAGCGACACGACGGCCAACCTGTTCGAGGCGCCGCAGGTCTACAAGGTCAAGGGCCAGAACCAGTACCTGATGATCGTCGAGGCGATGGGTGCGAACGGGCGCTACTTCCGCTCCTTCACGGCCTCCAGCCTGAGCGGATCGTGGACCCCGCAGGCCGCGAGCGAGAGCAACCCCTTCGCGGGCAAGGCCAACAGCGGTGCCTCCTGGACCAACGACATCAGCCACGGTGACCTGGTCCGCAACAACCCCGACCAGACCATGACCATCGACCCCTGCAACCTGCAGCTCCTCTACCAGGGCAAGTCCCCGAGCGCGAGCGGTCCCTACGACCAGCTGCCGTGGCGCCCGGGCGTCCTCACCCTGCAGCGCTGACCCTCCCGGCGGGGCCCTTTCCGTCCGCTGACTCAAACCCACCGGACCGAGGAGGAAAGGGGGGGGGGGGGGGGGGGGGGGGGGTGCCGTCGGGGGGGGGGGGGGGGGGGGGGGGGGGGGGGGGGGGGGGGGGGGGGGGGGGGGGGGGGGGGGGGGGGGGGGGGTGGGGGGGGT